>JBMYWG010000023.1:0-54410 GCA_049607155.1 Psychrobium sp. | reverse complement strand
CCCGAACAATTCGCTGCAAAAAACTTCACCAAAGAGCAACAGGCCCTTCAAACGCTCAGTCAAAAATCATATCCTCGATATGATTGCAGGAGAATACAAGTCAATGAAAAATCGTCAAGCGCTATCTAGCTGGAAGTTTCTTACTCAACATGCCGTTGAGATGAAATCTAAACATCTCAATAATTTATTTGCCGCAGATAATCAGCGCTTTGATAAATTCTCAATCAAACTTCCAAACATGTTGTTTGATTATTCGAAAAACCTCGTTACCGACGAAACCATGGCTGGGTTGATTAATTTAGCCAAAGAATGTGAAGTTGAAAGCTGGCGTGAGCGTATGCTTAGCGGCGAGAAAATTAATCAAACCGAACAGCGTGCCGTGTTGCATACAGCACTTCGCGATCGCAGTGGTAAAGATTTAATCGTCGATGGTGAAAATGTTACCGAGACCATTAACGCCGAATTGGCAAAAATGGAAGAGTTTGTGCGTAAAGTGCGTCAAGGTGAGTGGAAAGGTTACAGTGGTAAGCGCATTACCGACGTGGTAAATATTGGTGTCGGCGGCTCTAATCTCGGGCCGCAAATGGTGACTGAAGCACTTAAACATCACAACGATAGCACGGTAGATGTCCATTACATTTCAAATGTCGATGGCGCGCAAATTGCCGAAGTTTTACGTCCACTAAATCCTGAAAACGTACTCTTTATTGTATCGAGTAAAACATTTACCACCACAGAAACTATCACCAACGCTAAAACAGCTCGCGCTTGGTTAACTTCATCTTCGTTTGACGATGAAGCGGTGAAGCATCACTTTGTGGCGGTAACGTCGAACCTAGAAAACGCCACTAATTTCGGTATTCATCCTGACAACCTGTTCTCGATGTGGGATTGGGTTGGCGGTCGTTTCTCACTATGGTCAGCCATTGGTTTACCGATTGCACTGGATATGGGCTTTGAGAAATTTATGCAATTACTCGAAGGCGCCCACGAAATGGATCAGCATTTCATAAATACGCCGCTAGAGAAAAACACGCCTGTTATTCTCGCGTTGATCAGCTTGTGGAATACCACCTTCCTTGGCTGCCAGTCACAAGCTATTTTGCCTTATGATCAAACCTTGCACATGCTAGCGGCCTATCTGCAACAAGCAGAAATGGAGTCAAATGGTAAGTCGGTAAGTTGGACTGGTGAAGATATTGAATATCAAACCGTACCTTCAATTTGGGGCGGTGTAGGAATCAACGGCCAGCACGCGTTTTATCAGTACTTACACCAAAGTAAAAACGTTATTCCAGCTGACTTTATCGGTTCAATTGAAAGTACTACACCAGTGAAAGGGCATCATGAGACATTAATGAGTAACTTCTTTGCACAAACAGAAGCATTAATGTGTGGTGTCAACGAGCAACAAGTTCGCGAAGATTTAAAAGCGAAAGGGCGTACTCAAGCCTATATCGATAAACTGGCACCACATAAGGTGCATCAAGGTAACCGACCGACCAATACTATTTTGCTTGACCGTATCGATCCACAAAGTATGGGCGCATTGATTGCGCTGTATGAACACAAGATCTTTGTCCAAGGCATTATTTTGCAGATTTGTTCGTTTGATCAGTGGGGCGTTGAATTAGGTAAAGGCTTGGCGGTGAAGATTCAAGATGAGCTAGCGCAAGATGGCACTGTTGGCGAGCACGACTCATCAACCACCAACTTGATTAACTATTACAAAGAGATGCGTTACGGCAAGTAGCGAGCTACAGCTGTTAAAACAAAACGCCGCCCATTTCGTGTTGAAATAGGGCGGCGTTTTTTATAGAAAATATTATTCTTCGATTGGCTGTTGTAAGGTTAGCATGGAGCACAAGGTGGCGTATTGCTGTTGATCGAGGGGATCGAATTTAATGATTGAATTACGCATCGTCGAGCTCACGATGGTACTTTCTATTTCGACTCGCTGCTCTTTATTATTAAACAAACTGACGCGAACTCGTCGATTCTTTATTTCGTTAAAGTCCGTATTAACCTTGATGCCCCCTAAATTGATTTCATATTCATCGCAAAACTCTGGTACACCTTGCTCTGTATAGATGATCGCTTCTATGTGATCCTCATTCTTAACAGCTACACGAACACCTTCACGACGACACTCTAATTCCGGCATAGTATTCTCCGATAGTTTGTTCAATGGTAAATTCCTTGTCTGATTTATTGGTTAATAGTAGACAAGATTTAAAAAAACAGCGGAGATATTGCGACATTTCGGTAATTTTTTGCGTTTTTTTTAGGCGACTTGGATGATTGAGTTCAAAGATTAACGTCGCAGGCTGGTAACAATTTGGGGTAAGTGATAGATTGTGGAAAATTTGCGGCCGTAAATCGCAGTATAATTATTAGAGTATAAAAAAGAATGAGTCTAACCACACGTCAAGCTAGCGCTACTCAAGATAGCCTACTGCGGGTCTTTACTGTACCCGAAGATAAGGAATCGACGTTAAGTAGAATTGAGCAAGAGATCTCGGAAAACCTTGAGGGTTTTCTGCAATCTCATATCGTTGCGGTTGAAAAAGATTTGGCTGAAGTTGAGAAAGACTTTGCCGATGCATCAATTCCCAATGATCCTATTTTCGTTTCTCAGCAAGCAGACTTTTTATTAGAAAAGTTGGTGGCCCATTCTGTTCATACGGCTTCGCCTAGTTTTGTTGGTCATATGACCTCGGCACTGCCTTATTTTATGTTGCCGTTGTCCAAGATTATGATTGCCCTTAATCAAAATCTTGTTAAAACCGAAACGTCAAAATCCTTTACTCCGCTTGAGCGTCAAGTCATTGGTATGCTGCATCGACTCGTTTTTGATAGCGATGATGGTTTTTATCAAACTTACATGCATGATCAAAATTATGCCTTAGGGGCGTTTTGTTCTGGCGGAACAGTTGCCAACATTACCGCTTTATGGGCAGCGCGTAACAATGCTTTTGCGCCGACAGAAGACTTTGAGGGCATTCAAAAAACCGGCTTGTTAGGTGCTCTGTTACATTATGGTTATCGCGGCGCTGCTATTTTAGTCAGTGAGCGCGGCCACTATTCATTAAAGAAAACAGCTGATGTTTTGGGACTTGGGACGGATAATATCGTTGCCGTACCGACCAATGACAATAATCAAATCTGTTTAACCTCGCTTAAAGAAAAGTGTCAGCAACTTACTGATGACAAGATAAAAATCTTGGCGTTAGTTGGTGTTGCTGGAACGACAGAAACAGGCACTGTCGATCCCCTTAATGAAATGGCGGATATTGCAGCGCAATACGACTGCCACTTCCACGTTGACGGCGCTTGGGGCGCACCAACGCTGTTCTCGAAGAAATACGCACCATTATTGTCCGGCATTGAACGAGCAGACTCTGTGACTATCGACGCCCATAAACAGCTTTATGTGCCTATGGGCGCTGGTATTGTTGTATTTAAATCGCCAGATGTTCTTAGCGGCGTAGAGCACCATGCTAACTATATTATTCGTAAAGGTTCGAAAGATTTAGGTAGTAAAACCCTTGAAGGTTCACGTTCTGGAATGGCGATGTTAGTGCATTCAGGACTTAAGATCCTAGGTCGCAGCGGCTATGAATTGTTGATTGAAGAGGGAATTAACAAGACACATCGCTTTGCCGATATGATTAAAGCTCACGGTGAGTTTGAGCTATGTAATGAGCCGACATTAAATATTCTGACTTATCGTTATTGTCCTGCTTGGGTGCAAGAGCATTTGAAAACGTGTTCTGAAGAATCACGCGTAGCCATTAACGATTTGCTTAATCGCTTTACTAAATACCTGCAAAAAATTCAGCGTGGGCACGGTAAGGCATTCGTTTCTCGTACCAAATTAACCCCGTCATATTATCAATATCAATCGATTATTGTATTTCGAGTGGTGTTAGCCAACCCGTTAACCAGCGATGAAATTCTAAGTGATATTTTATCGGAACAAGTTGTATTGGCGAACAACGAAAACGAACACACCTTTATGGCGCAGTTGAGAGCGTTAGTTGAAGGTGATAAGTAATTTATCGACATAAAAAAAAGAGGTTGCCGCGGCAACCTCTTTTTTTATTTATTCGCCAATCCCATCCGTGATGGGTCTATCGCTGAACTTGGTAGTTTTTGCTGTTGGGCGAGGTGATGCTGATAAATCACCGCGTAAGCTAAAACGTTTTTAACATAAGAGCGGGTTTCACGATAAGGGATAGTTTCGACCCACTGATCTTGCGCTAACTCCTCTTTTACCCAATGTTTCACGCGGTGTGGCCCTGCGTTATACGCCGCTGCCGCCACCGCTAGATTGTTGTCAAAGCGCGCTAGCATGGCGCTTAAATAGGCTGTACCTAATTTGATATTAAGTGCTGGTTCGTGCAACTGCTTACGCGAGTAATACAGCACACCATCTTTCTTAGCTTGTAATTTAGCTGTGCCAGGTAGTAATTGCATTAAGCCACGAGCGCCAGCGCTTGAGGTGGCGTCTTTTAAAAATGCACTTTCTTGGCGAGCGATGGCAAGTGGCCAACTTAACGTCATGTCTTGCTTTTTGGCTTGTGTTTGGAAATCGCCTCTATGGGGCATTGGAAAACGCAAGTTAAGGTCATTTCGCTGCTCAGTCATCGTCAATGTAATGATGGTGCGGTTGTGCCATTGCCAATCATGAGCGATGTGAGCGGCGGCGATACGTTGTTCTTCGGAAAGTGGCTTAACGAGTTGATACCACTCTCGGCGCGCGGGTAAATCATCACCTAATAAATAGAACTCTTTGGCGCGCAGCAAATAATCGTTTTTATTTAATTCATCGATAATACGTTGATCTTTGTTGAGCGCTTGATGATTTAAACTGTAATTAATCCCGAGTTTGTCACTGGCGAGAAAACCGTAATAGCGACGCTTTTTGGCGATTTCTTGATACAGGATATTCGCACGTTGAGCATTGCCCATACTTTCTAGGGATGACGCGTACCAATATTGCCACTCTATTGGTGCATCAGCTTGGCGATAGTGCTTGCTATAAAGTGCCGCAATCAATGGCCATTCGCTGTCGCCTACAAGGTGTCGCAATATTTGCTCTTGTTTCGATGCATTGAGTAATGCCCAATCGATATGTTCTAGGGCCGTCTCTGCTGATTCTTTGTCTTTGAGCATGGCTCTTAGTGCGATGTTATTGATGAGCTGCGCACGTATTTTCTCAGTAAAGCCAATATGATTTTTTATCTTACCGATTAAGGTCATCGCTTTACCAATATCGCGATAAGTCAGGCGCTCGATGGCAATTCTCATTGCTACATTGGCGAAATGACCGCGTTTTTTCCAATAATGAGAATTAGAAACCATTTGCGGTTTGTTATAGAGTTTTTTCCAGTAAAGGTAAGTTTTTTTATCCTTAGCATTTAGGGGCTTGGCAAGGTATTTGGCTAAGCGCCCTTGACGCTTTTCAAGTGTTAACTCGATGCGCTGCATCGTGAGTGCGCTGGTTTGTTTTCCCGCTTTTTGCCAGCGTTTGATAATGAAATCACATTGCTTAGGCAAGGATGTACCCGAGAGCCAAATGGATTCGACTTGAGATAGTGCTTTTGACTGTTGTTTTGAATTATAGAGCGCGGTTAACTGCATACACTGGTAGCTGGTTTTATCACCGGGGCGATAAAGGGCAATTACATCTTGCCATTGTTTACGTTTAAATTTCTTACGCAACGCCAGCACTCTTAAACTGTGTTTAAATGGCAGCTTTTTATAAGTATTAAGAAAACCTTCAATGTCTTTGACAGAGCGTTTTTCAAGATTGCGTTTAAACAGTGATAGCTGCAAATAAGGATAGAGTGGATAGTCTTTGAGGTCATCAATCTGCTTGCGCAACGATTGTGGTACTGTTTTTCGGGTTGACAGTTTATCGAGTTTTAATCGCGCGTCATCGAACTGTTGGCGCTGTGTTTCTATGGTGTCAGCAGCGTGAGCCGATGCTGTCATTGCTAGCGAACAAGAGAAAATGGCTAGCCGGAATAATCGGGAAAACATGAGCATGTCCTAAAATTGATTAACGTCCTACCGTGGAATATACCCAAGCGACTTCACGATGCAGGTTTCAGAGCTTGGGTAGGATGCGAGTACAAGGCATGATTCACAATTAATGGTTATTCCCTGATTTTGAATCATAACGCAGTAATCGCTTTCTACCCAGCCTCCCGTAGGGCAAGGCGATAAGCGACCAATAGCGGCGTTATAAGCTACTTATTAGGAACAACCTAACCGCGTATCTTATGCCTTGCTCTTGGCACGCTTCTCGACTTGCTGAGAACTAGCATCTCGAGGTGGCTTGGGTATACATCATGGCAGGTTTTGCTTAAAACGCTAGTATTGGCGCGTGATCTTATGGTCTAACCTCTCTGTTAATTGGGTTGTCGAGGGAAATTAAGGTTTCCGTTGATTGAATTTCCGTAATGGCTTGGATTTTATCGATGAGTACGCGTTGTAAATGATCGATGGATTTTGCCATAATTTTCACAAAAATATTGTAATGCCCCGTGGTGTAATAGGCTTCTAACACTTCTTCTATCTCGTTGAGCTTGGCAATTGTTGGTTTGTAATCGCCCGCCGTCTTTAGGTTAATACCGATAAAACAACACACATCATAACCCAGTGCTTTCTCATTGAGCTCGACCTTGGTGCGAGCAATGATCCCCGCTTGGCGCATCTTCTCAATGCGAACATGAACCGTCGCTGGACTAACTGCGAGTTTTTTGCCGAGTTCTGCGTAGGGGATCCGAGCATTGTCCTTAAGGGCATTTAGGATATTTTTATCTAAATTATCGATTTGATACTGTTTGTTCATAAAAAGACTCTTTAATTAGATAATATTCAGTGAAAGTGTATTTATGGTAAACGAATTTGGTTAATTTCAATAATTATATTTTGAATACTTGTTAATTCACTTGATTTACTAGATTATCAACGCACGTTTTAAGCGGGCTTTGCTCGTGAGTGTTATTCGATTAGCTGTATTCAAGTATTTGAGGTTGGCAAAAGAACAACTCAGCACCTAGAAACCTGGCGGTTTTCTAGGTGCTTTTTTTTTGCTTCTTATTTGTGTTAATTAATGCTTTCTCGCTTCACGAGCGGAGATTTGTAGTGGGGTAACGCGATCAACAATCGCCTGTTTCTGTTGATTGGTTGACGAAGACCAGCCAATAATTTCGTCAAGCGTGCGAAAGCACCCTTGGCATATTTCTTCATCGTCGAGTTTGCAGTTGGCAATACAAGGCGAGCGTACACTGTGATCCATAAACGTCTCTTAATAATTCACGCAAAATAGCGTGATTAACATCGGTTAAATCATTCTAGAAAACCGCTGCCAGTTGTGTCAAATCGCTAGTCAATGCTATATTGCTGCAAATAAAATCAATTGCTGTAATTGCTAAATAACAACGTGAATAACAAAGATATTTTAAATTCCTTCCACTCTCATCTAACTGATAGCGATCAAACCGTTAATATGGGGGGCGATTTAGCCCTGTGTATGACAGGTGCAACGACTATTTTTCTCCACGGCGACTTAGGTGCCGGTAAAACGACTTTTACGCGCGGTTTTGTGCAAGCCCTTGGTCATCAAGGTAATGTTAAGAGTCCGACTTATACGCTAGTTGAGCCTTATGAAGTGGTTGATTGGAAAATCTATCACTTTGATCTTTATCGCCTAGCCGATCCCGAAGAACTCGAATTTATGGGGATTCGTGATTACTTTACTGACAACAGCCTGTGTTTAATCGAATGGCCACAGCGTGGCTTTGGCATGCTTCCTCAAGCAGATATTGAGCTGTCATTAACCTATGTCGATAACGAACGTGAAATTAATTTTAGTGCCAATACTGACAATGGTAGCGCTGTGCTAGAAGCGTTAAAACAACGGAGAGCCTAACATTTTGAGAATCGCGCTGTTTTTACTTGTACTGTGTTTTTCCTTAACCGCCGCTGCAGCGAATAAGCTACAAGATGTGCGGGTTTGGCCATCGCCGGATAAATTTCGGGTGGTGTTTGATCTTAGTGAAAAACCACAGTTTACTCATTTCAATCTCACCAATGGCCATCGGTTGGTGATTGATTTTAAAAGTACATCGTTAAAAACAGATCTCAAAAAGTTAAAAATTAAAAGTGATTTAGTGACGCGTATTCGTACCAGTCGCGCGCCAAAGAAAGGCATGTTACGTTTGGTGATCGACTTAAAACGCGGCATAAAACCGCGTATTTTCTCGTTGCCACCTACTGGTCCTTATGGCGATCGCTTGGTTGTCGATTTACCGAAAAAAACCGTCGCTAAAACTCCTGCCCAAAATACAACAACCGTTGTTAAAACCAGTAGTGATAAGTCAAAGCAAACTCGAGATATCGTGATTGCGATTGATGCAGGCCATGGCGGTGAAGACCCTGGCTCTATTGGCGCGAGCGGCCGTTATGAGAAAACAGTTACTTTAGCCATTTCTAAAATGCTGGCTAAACGGCTTAACAACACTAAAGGCGTTAAAGCGGTATTGACCCGAACAGGGGATTATTACGTTGGCCTAAATAAACGCTCTGCCATCGCGCGCAAAGCGTCGTCTGATTTATTATTGTCGATTCACGCTGATGCTTTTACTTCGCGTAAGCCAAATGGTGCGTCGGTGCTAGTGCTTTCCAACAAGCGCGCTGATACCGAGGTGGGTCGAGTGCTTGAGGATAATGAGCGTCATTCTGAGTTACTTGGTGGTGTTGGCGAAATTATTGAATCAAATGAAAACAGCAAATATCTCGCTCGCACGCTTATCGATATGTCGATGGAGCACGCCAAAGTTGAAAGCTACAGTATAGCGTCAGATATATTACACAATTTTAGTCCTGTAACTCGCTTGCATCAGCGTAAACCTGTATTGGCCAGTCTCGCGGTATTAAAATCGCCAGACTTCCCATCATTGCTGATTGAAACGGGTTTTATTTCAAACGTTAAAGATGAGAAGAACTTGTTTAGCACTAGCCACCGCAAAAAATTGGTTAATGCTATTTACAAGGCTGTAATCGGCTACTTCAAAGAAAAAGCCCCTGAGGGCACTTATTTTGCAAACTATCGACCGAAAAAGCACACCGTAGTGCGCGGTGACTCGCTATCGATGCTTGCTAAGCGTTATAAAACCTCAGTGGCAAAAATTAAGAAACACAATGGGATGCACTCAAATGTATTGCGCATTGGCCAAGTGTTAAAGATCCCGCAAAGTTAATATGGCTATTGAATTATTATCGCCGCGATTGGCGAATCAAATTGCCGCTGGTGAAGTGGTTGAACGTCCAGCATCTGTCGTCAAAGAGCTGGTTGAAAACTCCCTCGATGCTGGCGGGACGCAAATTAATATCGATATCGAAAAAGGCGGCAGTAAGTTAATTCGCATTCGCGATAACGGCTGCGGCGTTGAAAAATCACAACTGACCTTAGCTCTCTCACGTCATGCAACCAGTAAAATATCTCATCTTGACGATCTGCATTCTATTGTTTCTTTAGGCTTTCGCGGTGAGGCGTTAGCGAGTATTAGTTCAGTCAGTCGTTTGACTTTCACCTCAAAAACGAGCGAGCAAAATGAAGCGTGGCAAGCCTTTGCCCAAGGGCGTGAAATGGGGGTTGAAATAACGCCTGCAGCGCATCCAACAGGTACTAGTGTTGAAGTTGGGGATTTGTTTTTTAATACGCCAGCTCGTCGCCGTTTTTTACGCACAGAGAAAACTGAATTTAATCACATCGATGAATTAATAAAGCGCTTTGCGCTAAGTCGTTTCGATGTTGAGTTTGTGCTTAAGCACAATCAGAAAATGCTGCGCAATCTAAAGGTGGCTAAAACGACGGCGCAGCAAGAGCGCCGAGTGGCAGCTATCTGCGGCAATCGATTTATCGATAACGCTATTGCCATCGACAATGATCACAACGATATAAAAATTTCTGGCTGGCTAGGGTTGCCCGCGGCATGTCGCACGACTAATGACACGCAGTTTTGTTATGTAAATGGCCGTATGATGCGCGATAAGTTAATCAATCATGCCATTAGACAAGCTTATCAAGATTATTTACCGGAAGGTGCAGTGCCGAGTTATGTGCTCTATATCGAGCTCGATCCAACTCAAGTCGATGTAAATGTGCATCCGGCAAAACACGAAGTACGTTTTCATCAATCGCGCATGATCCACGATTTAATCGCGCAAGTGTTAGCCAGTGGTTTGTCACAAGCGATGAGCTCGCCGCAGCTAGATGCGCAAGCGCAAGGTAGCACTCCTGTGGCTAATCCCCAAACGCCTGCTCATCAATATACACCAGCGCCTACAAGCAGCTATTCTCTTGCTCCTGTGTCATTTGATGATTTAACTGAGCCTGTGCCACGTAGCTCATCGCAGCCACAGCCGATGCCTCAATACCAGCCACAGTATCAGTCGCAATATGAGCGAGACCATAGCGCCCGTGATATTCGCCAAGGGGCTGGCGCTTATCAACATTTAATGAATGATAGTGCGAAAATTGAGACGCCTTTCCCGAATACGTTCTCTCATGTCGACAACAATCCGCAGCAAGCGCAGCAGCTGCCCCTAAAGAGCGCTGTATTTGGAGAGTTACTCGACGTAGTCGAAGACAATTATCTGTTGGTAAAAGGTGAGTTAGGTTTTGAGTTAGTTAATTTACCTGCATTAGCGCGCTGGATTGAAAGCCGTTATCTGCAGGAAAAGTGGCAACAAGGCTTCACCTCACAGCCTTTATTATTGCCAGTATCTATTAAACTCGATAGTTCGCTTCTTGACCAGTTGGAAAATCATCAGCAACTTTTCCGTCGCTTAGGGATTGATATTAATGTGCGTCGTCCCCAAATCATTGTCAAACAGGTGCCGTCGCAATTGAGAAATCAAGATATTGCACAATTAATTCCACAGCTTTTGGAATTACTCGATAAGCAGCAATATCTGCCAAGCGATGAGCTTACACCATTAATTTGTGATTGGTTGGCGAGTGTAAACAGCGTCAATTTCGATCTTAACAGCGTAAATAGCCTACTAACTAGAGGCAATGAGTTTAGCGATGAACTGATTGAATTACGCGATAAATTTGTGGCGAAGCTTGATTTTACAAGCACCATTAATATCTTAACCAATAGCGAATAATTGTTGATGAGCAATAGCGAACAAACACTGCCCAAAGCCATTTTCTTAATGGGACCAACGGCCAGTGGTAAAACCGAATTGGCGATTCGTTTAAGCGAACAACACAACTGTGAAATTATTTCAGTTGATTCGGCGCTTATTTACAAAGGATTTGATATTGGTAGTGCTAAACCCAATGCGCAAGAGCAGGCGCGAGCACCGCATGCGTTAATCGATATTCTCGATCCTAGTGTGCCTTATTCTGCTGCCGATTTTCGTAAAGATGCCTTGGCATTAATGCACGACATTACAGCGCGCGGTAAAACGCCGCTATTGGTTGGCGGCACCATGATGTATTTTAAAGCCTTGCTTGACGGTTTATCGCCGTTGCCAAAGGCGGATCCTAAAATTCGTCAAGAAATAGAAGCGCAGGCCGATAAACATGGTTGGCAGTGGTTACACGAACAGCTCAAAGAGGTCGATCCTGTTGCCGCCGAGCGCATACATCCTAATGACCCTCAGCGCTTGTCGCGGGCATTAGAGGTTTATCGCATTAGCGGAAAGTCTATGACGCAATTGACACAAACAGTTGATAATGATTTGCCATTTGATATTGTACAATTTGCTATTTATCCTCCAGAGCGATCGCAATTGCACGAAAGGATCGAACTTCGCTATCAACAAATGCTTGAACAAGGCTTTGAGCAGGAAGTGAGAGAATTATACAGTCGCGGTGACTTACATGTTGATATGCCATCGATTCGCTGTGTTGGCTATCGTCAGATGTGGGACTACATAGACGGCAATATAGATTATGATGAAATGGTCTATCGCGGAATAGTCGCAACGCGTCAATTAGCTAAACGTCAGATGACTTGGCTGCGCGGATGGGATAAGCTTATTAAGTTACAAACGCCGATGGGCGAAAACGCCGAGCAAACTTTGGCGTTAAACATGAAACTGGTAGTAGATTCGTTGAACTAATTGTAAGAAAAAACTCTGAAGTATTGAGTTTTAGATTGGTTTATTAAGAATAATAACATTATAAATTACAACAACATTGAAAAGGATTAGCTATGGCTAAGGGACAATCATTACAAGACCCATTTCTTAATGCACTTCGCCGTGAACGCTGCCCAGTAGCGATTTACTTGGTAAATGGCATTAAACTTCAAGGCCAAATTGAATCATTCGATCAATTTGTCATTTTATTGCGCAATACGGTAAGCCAAATGGTTTACAAGCACGCTATTTCAACTGTTGTGCCTGCACGACCGTTTAATGCGCATCAGCAAGCTCAATCTGACGAGTCAGCTGAGAGCACAGAAAACTAAGGAAACATTTTTGTTTGATCGTTTTGAGACCGGCGAAAAGGCGGTCCTTGTTCATATAGATTTTTCATCAGAAGACGATCGCGAAGACTTAGAAGAATTAGAACTGCTCGTATCCTCTGCAGGGGTTGAAACCTGCGGCGCGGTTACGGGCAGTCGTCAATTTCCGCAAGCTAAGTTTTTCGTCGGCAGTGGTAAGGCTCAAGAAATTGCAGATACGGTGGCGGCATTAAAAGCCGACGTCGTTATTTTCAATCACGCGTTAACTCCTTCCCAAGAGCGAAATCTCGAGGCATTGTGTCAATGTCGCGTGTTAGATCGCACCTCGCTTATTCTCGATATCTTTGCTCAACGGGCACGTACCCACGAAGGTAAACTGCAAGTTGAATTGGCACAGCTGCGTCATATTTCTACCCGACTTATTCGCGGTTGGACTCACTTGGAGCGCCAAAAAGGTGGTATAGGTTTACGTGGTCCTGGTGAAACGCAGCTTGAAACCGATAGACGTTTATTACGCGGTCGGATCAAGAATATTCTTGCTCGCTTAGATAAGGTGTCTAAGCAGCGTGAGCAGGGCCGACGCTCTAGAGCCCGCGCTGAAGTGCCAACAGTTTCACTAGTGGGTTACACCAATGCTGGTAAGTCGACATTGTTTAATCGCATTACTGAAGCATCGGTATACGCGGCAGACCAGTTATTTGCGACGCTAGATCCTACGCTGAGAAAGATTGATATTGAAGATGTTGGCGATGTGATTCTCGCTGATACGGTAGGATTTATTAGGCATTTGCCACATGATTTAGTGGCGGCGTTTCAGGCGACATTGCAAGAAACGCAAGAAGCGGATTTACTATTACATGTAATTGATGTTGCCGATCCTAGAAAACTAGATAATATAGAGCAAGTTACTAGTGTTCTGTCGCAAATTGATGCCGACGAAATCCCACAACTATTAGTCTGTAATAAAATTGACGCGTTAGATGAGCCGTTAACGCCTCGTATTGATCGCGACGATGAAGGTGTGCCGATTCGAGTGTGGATTTCAGCCCAGCGCGATTTAGGTACGGAGTTGTTGTCGCAAGCCTTGTCTGAATTATTGGCGGGTAAGATTGTCCAACAAACGCTGCAGTTGCCTGCTCAAGTGGCTGGTAAATACAAAGGCATGTTTTACAAGTCAGATTTTGTGGTCAGTGAAGACTATGATGAAATGGGCAACACGATATTGACAGTGCGACTACCACTCGTTGATTGGAATAAGCTGTTAAAACGAACAGAAAAAGAGTTGTTACAATATGTCGACGGTCCTGTCCCCGACAGTGATACTCTAGAAACGCTGTAAGATAAATAACATTACGGCAAATTTAAGATTTACTTTTAATTATTGGAGCGATTATGGCCTGGAATGAGCCTGGAAATAAGGACAAAGATCCTTGGGGCAATAAAGGTGGCAAAGATCAAGGGCCACCAGATCTTGGTGATGTTTTTGGTGATTTAAACAAAAAGTTTGGTGGCATATTTGGTGGTAAATCATCAAATAATGGCACTGGCGGCGGTTTATCTGGCGCAGGTCTAATGCTTATTTTAGCGTTGGCAGCGGTAGTTTGGGGCGTTAGCGGTTTCTACACTATTAAAGAAGCAGAGCGTGGTGTTGTTTTGCGCTTTGGTGAAGTTGTTGGTCAAGTTGACCCAGGCCTAAAGTGGAAGCCAACTTTTGTTGATACAGTAATCCCAGTAGATATTGAAGCTATTCGTTCGTTACCTGCAGCGGGTTTCATGTTAACGCAAGATGAAAACGTTGTACGTGTTGAAATGGACGTACAATACCGCGTGACTAATCCAGAGCAATATTTATTTAGTGCCGTTGATCCTGCTAACTCGTTAAGCCACGCAACAGACAGTGCTTTGCGCTATGTTGTTGGTCATACGACAATGGATGACTTGTTAACCACTGGCCGTGAGCTTGTTCGTCAACAAACAGAAGTAGAACTGAAAAAGATCATCGAAAGCTATAATTTAGGTCTTGCAATTGTTGATGTTAACTTCCTGCCTGCGCGTCCACCAGAAGAAGTAAAAGGTTCTTTTGATGATGCAATCGCAGCACAAGAAGATGAAGAACGTTACATCCGTGAAGCGGAAGCTTATGCGCTAAGTATCGAACCGCAAGCACGTGGTCAGGTGCGTCGTCTCGAGCAGCAAGCTAAAGCGTATAAAGAACAGCAGATTTTAGCGGCGAAAGGTGAAGTAGCCCGTTTTGAAAAGCTTTTACCAGCGTATCAAAATGCTAAAGAAGTCACTCGTGAGCGTATTTACCTTGAGACTATCGAAGAAGTTTACGGCAACACTAACAAGGTGATGGTTGATGTAGACGGCGGTAACAACATGATGTACTTACCATTGGATCAAATCCTTAAGCAGCATAAGGCACCTGCGCCAAAACGCTCTATGGTAGACAATGTTGTTGTGCCTAAAACCACTACTTCAACAGTTAATGACTCTCAGCGTGGTTACTCGCGCGATGTATCACGCCAAGGGAGAAACTAAGTCATGGTTCGTATCATTGTTATCTTATTAACGGCGGCAGTGCTATTTGCATACTCTTCGCTGTATGTCATTTATGAAGGTCAGCGCGGTATTATCGTGCGTTTCTCGGCGGTGTTAAAAGACGCCAACGATCAAACTATGGTGGTAAAACCTGGTTTGCATATGAAGTTGCCGCTTGTTGACTCTGTACGTGTACTCGATGCACGTATTCAAACTCTTGACGGTGAGCCAGATCGTTTCGTTACATCTGAAAAGAAAGATTTGATCGTTGATTCATACGTGAAATGGCGCATTAAAGACTTCGCTACTTACTACCTACGTACTGGCGGTGGTAACAAGTTCAATGCAGAAAATATCTTGAAGCAAAAAATCAGTGATGGTTTACGTAGTTCATTTGGTACTCGTACAATTTCACAAATCGTATCTGGTGAGCGTAGCGAGCTAATGGACGAAGCGCTGAAAGAAGCTGCTGAAAAAGCAACAGACATCGGTGTTGAGTTAGTCGATATGCGCGTTAAGCAAATCGAACTACCGCAAGCGGTTCGTAGCAGTATTTACCAACGTATGCGTGCAGAACGTTTAGCGGTAGCTAAAGAGCACCGTTCGAAAGGTAAAGAGCAATCTGAGATTATTCGTGCAGACATCGATGCTAAAGTGGCGATTATGCTAGCAAATGCCGACTCTCAAGCGCGTATTACTCGCGGTGAAGGTGATGCAGAGGCTGCTGATATTTACGCCAACGCTTATGGTAAAGATCCTGAATTTTTTAGCTTCCTGCGTTCAATGGATGCTTATAAGAAATCATTCGGAAACTCTTCTGATGTGATGGTTGTTAAGCCAGACAACGATTTCTTCAAATACATGAAGAATCCAAACGCTAAATAGTACCTTACAGCGTTGATTTATATGATGAAAGAACCCAGCCAAGTGCTGGGTTCTTTGTTTTTGATCAATTCTACTACTAAGGCGTAATGGCACAATAGCATTAGATTGCTATGCTTGCCTCCTTTTAATATGGCGTAGTCTCTTGTTGTTTTTTGGTACGTCTATTTGGAGATAAAATGGACTTTTCGAAATTAAGTGTTAAAACCAGGTTGCTTGCTGGTTTTGGTATTCCCGCCGTCTTTATGATCGCTATCGCTATCTACTCCGCCAGTAAAATGGCCTCCCTGTCCTATATGACTGACAAGCTCTACAAGCATCCATTTGCCGTGAGTACGGCTGTGCTAAAGATTGAAGTCGGCGTCACGGCGATGCACCGCTCAATGAAAGATGTGGTACTTGCCAAAGGGGATGAGCAACGTCGCAGTGCGATGACAGCATTGAATAAGGCCGAAAAGAAAGTATTTTCTCAATTTGATTTATTACAGGAGCGATTTCTAGGTGATAAATCGAAAATCGAAGAAGTTAAGCAGCTTATTGTCCAGTGGAAGCCTATTCGCGACAAGGTGATTGAGCTTGTCGCCAATGGCGATCGCGTTGCCGCAGCTAATATCACCAAATACGAAGGTAAAGAGCACGTTTACAAGATTAACCAGCGCTTGTTGTATCTCGAAGAGTTTGCTTTTAAAAAGGCCGCTGAGTTTGTCGACAATGCTCATGATGAGCTAGTGAGTACGGAAATCGGTTTTGGGATATTCGTAGTATTTACCTTGATTTTGGTGACTGTAGGTGGGTTAATTATTACTCGTAGTATTACCTTACCATTGGGGGGAGAGCCAGCCCGTTTAAGTGAAATATCCAATGCCATTGCCGATGGTGACTTAACTTCACGCTTTACAGATAAGAAACACTCAGGCATCTATTTTGCTATGTCGCAAATGCAAGAACGCCTCAATAGCTTATTGAGCGATGTGTTCTTTGCGACTAAGTCGTTAGAAGAACAGGCACAACAGGTGGCGACAATTTCGCAACAAACGAGTACTACGATTGATGAGGAACGTCATCAAACAGAATTAGTGGCTTCGGCCATTACCGAAATGAGTGCAAATGTCGAAGGTGTTGTTAGCTCCGCCAAAGACACTGCGGCTGCAGCGCAGCAAATGTCGGATGAAGCCATGAATGGTCAGGAAGTGGTGGCAAAGACTGTCGATTCTATTATGACGATGCAGCAGCAAGTTGATAGCACTACGGCAAGTATCCGCGAACTGGTCAATTACAGTAACGATATCGGCGCAGTGGTTGATGTCATCAAAGGGATTTCAGAGCAAACGAACCTTTTGGCATTAAATGCCGCTATTGAAGCGGCGCGAGCTGGAGAACAGGGACGAGGTTTTGCGGTGGTTGCCGATGAGGTGCGCCAATTAGCACAGCGCACGAACGATTCGACCCAAGATATTCAAAATATGATTACCAAGTTGCAAGTCAATGCTGAAGAGTCAGCTGTGCAAATGGAAAAAACGCTGTCATTGGCAGGGGATACGTCAGCCAATGCGCAAAATACTGACCAAGTACTCAATAGTATTATTGATGGCATTCAGCGTATTAATGATATGAACGCAGAAATGGCAGAGGCTATTTCGCAGCAATCTGATGTTGCTAGTGAAATCGAATTTAGCATTACGAAAATAAGTGATATGTCGAGCGAGACATCTTCTGGCGCGGCGAACTCACTAAGCGCCAGCCAACAAGTCTTAGAGTTGGTGTATCAACTCAATTCTTTTGTCTCGACCTTTAAGTTAAAAAGCTAATAAAAATAGACAGTTAAATTTACGCTCTAACATGGGTTTTTCAAGGGATGCTAGCCCTTGAAAAACTTGTGAATTAATCCGCCGATAAAAGTGAAGTATTTGCTAGATCTGGCGAAAAAATCTGTTAGAATTCCGCTTTAATTTCCAACCGTGAACAAAACAATGGCAAATAATGTAGTTGTGCTCGGCACCCAATGGGGCGACGAGGGTAAAGGTAAGATTGTTGATCTATTAACTGATAGTGCTAAGTACGCAGTGCGTTATCAAGGTGGTCACAATGCGGGTCACACGCTAGTAATCGATGGTGAGAAAACGGTTCTTCACCTTATCCCATCGGGTATTTTACGCGACAACCTAATGAGCATCATCGGTAACGGTGTGGTGTTATCACCAGAAGCCTTATTGAAAGAAATGAAAATGCTAGAAGAGCGCGGCGTACCAGTTCGCGACCGTCTACGCATCAGTGAAGCTTGTCCATTAATTCTTCCTTACCACATTGCATTAGACCAAGCGCGTGAAATCGCTCGTGGCAACAAAGCTATTGGTACTACTGGTCGCGGTATCGGTCCAGCATACGAAGATAAAGTATCTCGTCGCGGTTTACGCGTTGGTGATTTATTCGATAAAGATACTTTCGCTGCGAAGCTAAAAGAAGTGATGGAATACCATAACTTCATGCTAACTTCTTACTACAAAGTAGACGCTGTTGACTACGATAAGACATTAGAAGATGCGCTTAAAGTAGCTGATATGCTGAAATCTATGGTTGTTGATGTTACTGAACTACTTGATGAAGCGCGTAAAAACGGCGACAAAATCATGTTCGAAGGTGCTCAAGGTACTTTATTAGACATCGACCACGGTACGTACCCATACGTAACGTCTTCAAATACGACTGCTGGTGGTGTTGCTACTGGTGCTGGTTTCGGCCCACGTCACATCGATTACGTATTAGGTATCATTAAGGCTTACACAACTCGTGTTGGTTCTGGTCCTTTCCCAACTGAACTTGAGTGTGAAGTTGGCCAACACTTAGGTGTTAAAGGTCACGAATTTGGTGCGACTACTGGTCGTAAACGCCGCACTGGTTGGTTAGACGCTGTTGCAATGCGCCGTGCTATCCAAATCAACTCTATCTCTGGTCTTTGTCTAACTAAATTAGACGTATTAGACGGCTTAGAAGAGTTAAAAATCTGTACTGGTTACAAACTAGAAGACGGTACTGTATCTAACATCCCACCAATGGCTGCTGATGATTTCGAAAAGGTGACACCTGTCTACGAAAGCATGCCGGGGTGGTCTGATAACACATTCGGTGTTCAAAAGCGTGAAGAGTTGCCACAAGCTGCACTTGATTACATCGCTCGCATCGAAGAGTTATTAGAAGTTCCTGTAGATATCATTTCAACAGGTCCTGATCGCGTTGAAACTATCACGCTGGTTAACCCATTCGCATAATCGGTTAACCCTGCTTTAAAAGCCTCGCTCTTGCGGGGCTTTTTTGTATCTGGATTTATTCAGTTCACAAAATTAAGAATTCCCTGTACTATCAATTAGATTACTTAAGTTATTACAGGGAGTTGTAATGAAGTTTTTTGCCACTGTTATCCTCTTTTTTTCCTTTACCACTGCCTCTAAGGCTGAAATTTCAACGCAAATTGTTGAAAATGAATACTCGTTTACTGCAAACAATCTCCCTGAAATGTTAGTTCAAGTACAGCGTCATGGCCCCAAAGTTAAAGGGCTTGATACATGGGCTAGTTTACAGTCAGAAATCGATGCAGAGTATAAGGTTGTTAATGACAACGATGGCTGCCAATTTTATCAACCAAAGGTTGAGGTTCGGGCTGTAATGACGCTACCTAATTGGCAAAATATAGCGATTCTAGAAAATGAAATTCATCAATGGTGGCGTGGCTACATTAATTATCTATCTGAGCATGAGTTAGTTCATTTATCGATTGTAAAACAAGCTGCACAAAAGTTACTCACTAAACTGAGTCAAAAGCATCAAGGATATAACTGCTCAGCACTGCGCAAGCGTTATTTTAGTTATAAAGTTGAAATGCTAACCGAAATAAGAGCTCAAGATGCTGAATTTGACCGAAACTCAAATAGTGAACTAGTTAATAATAAATCACTTTTTGCTCTATTATCACCTCATATGAACAACAAAATTGAATTCAAAAAGCCGGTTGCAAAGCTAACATTCCATGAAAACTTTTCAGGGTTTCTTGGGAGTGCGCTTACACACTAAGCTCTGACATTTTTTCGACTGCCATAACGATAAATTGGTGCCCTAGTTAAGCTATTGGGGCACTGTAATGGCGAGTCATAGCCGAAAACATCCTATCTCTTGTTTTGTCATTGCTTGCAATGAAGAAGATCGTATTGAGCGCTGTCTTGCATCATTGGTTGGCTGGGTTGATGAGCTGATCGTTTTAGACTCAGGCTCGACAGATAACACGGTTGAAATTGCTAAGCATTATGCCACCGTCCATCAGACTGACTGGCCGGGTTATGGGCCGCAGCGCAATCGAGCTTTAACCCTTTGTCAGCATGATTGGGTGTTAAACATTGACGCCGATGAAGTAATGTCAAACGATCTCAAGAATGAGGTCGATGAGGTATTGTCTCAGCAAAATATTGACGTCAATGTTATTCAATTTAAATGGCATACCTATTTCTTTGGTAAACCGCTCAAGTTTGGGCGCTACGCCTCACCACAAGGTAAGTTATTTTTAAAAACTGGCGCGTCTTTTAAAAATCGCCAAGTACACGAAACCTTATTACTCCCCAATAAAAAATCGCTAACGCTGCGTCATGGTCTTGCTCATTACAGCTGGCGTAACTATCAACATGTGCAAGAAAAACACCTCAAATATGCCTGTTTGTTAGCAAAAGAGAAGTACGACAAAGGAAAGACTGCGTCTATGCCGTATGCGTGTTTACGCTTCTTTACTGACTTTGTTCAGCAATATTTCCTGCGTCTTGGCTTTCTCGATGGCTGGCGCGGTTTAATGATAGCCATCGTCCTTGGTCAATACGCCTTTCACAAATACGCAGCCCTCGCTGAGTTCAATTCCACAGGAGAACCTAAATGACTTCAAATGTAGCCGTTAGCGCTTTTGTCATCACCAAGAACGAAGAGGCGCATATCGCCAAGGTTGTTGCGGCATTGAGCTGCTTTGATGAGGTGATAGTGGTGGATTCTGGCAGCAGTGATGACACTGTTCGTATTGCTCAAGAAAATGGTGCGCGAGTCATCTATCAAGATTGGTTGGGATACGCCAAGCAAAAGGATTTTGCTATGCGTCAATGTAAACATGAGTGGGTGATAAATATCGACGGTGATGAGGTGCTGAGTCAGCGCAATATCGATGAGATTTACCACATCATTAATCAAGATAGTGCCGATGCTATTCGCCTGCACTTTGACGATTTATTGTGGGGGCGCTCAATGGCCAAGTCATCTCGTAAACGCTCAATCATTAGAGCATTTAAGCGATCGTTCGCTAATTACCCTATCAAGCGTCTTGTTCATGAGAATCTTGTTTTGAAAAAGGGCACACGTGTGAAATCGATTACATCGCTAGTGACTCACTACGGCTACAACTCGACTGAGGTGCTAGCCAATAAATTCAATTGCTACTCGTCGCTAAAGGCACAAGAGAAGTACAATGCAGCTAAGTCGCCGTCAATGCTCAAACTGGTATTGGTTTACCCGCTGAGCTTTATCAAAAGCTACCTCCTGCGTAAGATGTTTATGTCGGGCGTGCGTGGTCTTATCACCGCCCATTTAGAAGCGACTTATGCTTTTCTAAAAGAAGCAAAACTGTTTGAATTGAGTAAGGATGCCTCTCGCTGATGAAAGTCCTTCATGTTCTTAATAGTAAAATATCACTACCACCACGAGGGTATGGTGGCACCGAACGGGTGATTTGGGCGTTGGCTAAGGCGCAAATCGCGGCAGGACATCAGGTGCAGTTTTTGTGGGGACAAGCGCCTCACTTACCTAGCAACGCTCGTGTCATCGACACCAAGCTGCCTTTAGAAGAACAAATAGGATCATGGCCTGATATTGTGCATTTTCACTGCCCGTTTGACGGTAAACTTAACATCCCTTATGTATCTACTGAGCATGGCAATGCGCGCGGCAGGCGTGAATATGGCGTAAATACGATATTTTTGAGTCAAAAACATGCCGAAAATCATCACGCCGATTGCTATGTCTACAATGGTTTAGACTGGCAAGAATATGGCGAGCCAGAGCTTAGAGCGTCAAAGGACTATTTCCATTTTTTAGGCAAGGCGAGCTGGCCAATTAAAAATCTGTCGGGGGCAATCGATATTGCCAGAGCCAGTGATGTAAAACTCAATGTGTTGGGAGGAAGCCGAGTTAATTTTAGCCGCCAGTTCTATTGCTACCTCAATCGCCGTTTGTCATTTGCAGGTATGGTCGGTGGCGAGCGTAAAAATCAGCTTATCAAACACTCTCAAGGCCTTATTTTTCCGGTGCGCTGGCACGAGCCATTTGGCTTGGCCATTATTGAATCGCTTTATTTAGGTACACCGGTATTTTCGACACCTTATGGTGCACTGCCTGAAATTATTACTGAAGTAGAGACAGGCTTGCTTTCATCAGACTATCAGGATCTGAAACAAGCAATCGCTAATGTCAGTCAGTTCAACCGCAACATCTGCCATGAAGTGGCGGTGACTCAGTTTAATCATCATAAAATGGCCCAAGGTTATCAAGAGTGCTATGAGAGAATGTTGGCGGGAGAGGCTCTAAATAAGTCGGCACCGTTTAGTGAGCAAAACTTCCACCAATTGTTACCGGTTTCTTCATAATCTAAATCTGCTTGTTTTTTGTGCTAAATCATGGCGCACATTACACCAGCTGTGGCAAAGTAATATGACATCCTTGGCGTTAGCCATAAAAATGTCACATGCACTTTATAAACTAACGCTATAAGTTGTTGAAGGCAGATTAAAAATGGAAAATCGCACTATTGAGAAAGAGCTGAGTTGGCTCTCGTTTAATCACCGTGTATTGCAAGAGGCACAAGACGAAAATGTTCCTTTATTGGAGCGCTTTCGTTTCTTGGGGATATATTCTAGCAACATGGACGAGTTTTATCGGGTGCGTGTTGCTAATGTTAGACGCCAAGTGTTACTTAGTCAGGATGCTAGCCACAAGCAAAAAGCCCTCAAGCTGTTCGATGATATTCAATCTAAGGTAATAGCATCGCAGCGAGAGTTTGACGCGACCTATATCGAATTACTGCGAGAGCTCGACGACAACGACATCCACCTTATCAACGAAACACAGGTCAACGAAGAGCAAGGGCAATGGTTGCGAGAGTACTATCGCAATAAATTACGCCGTCATATCTTTCCACTACTCATTAACAACAAAACCAAACTCAGTGACAACATCAACGATGATTGTACTTATTTGATGGTTGAAATGAGCGGCCTGCATCCTGCGCAATACGCCTTGGTGGAAGTGCCGAGTAGCAATGTACCGCGCTTTGTTGGACTGCCACACGACAAAGACGATGGCCATAAATACATCATGCTGTTAGACAATATCATCCGTTATTGTTTGGTAGATATTTTCTCAGGCTTTTTCGAATTTGATCGCATCAGTGCCTATTCGATGAAGCTAACGCGCGATGCAACTCTCGACCTAAAACAAGAGTTTAGCCAAAGCCTCTATGAGCAAATGAGCTCGGGGTTAAAGCGTCGTTTAAACGCCGTGCCAGTGCGTTTGGTGTACGATCATAAAATGCCGCAATCGATGCTCGATACGCTGATTGAGCATTTAGACATTAGCGATCGCCAAGGGCTTATTTCTGGCGGCCGATACCACAGCTTTAAAGACTTTATTGAGTTTCCAAGCATGGGACGAAAATCGCTTGAGTTTAAAAAGATCCCAGCCCTTGATCATCAGCATTTCAATCAATACAACAACGCCTTTAGTGCTATCGCCGAGCGCGATATCTTGCTGTATTACCCATATCACAAGTTTTCATATTTTACCGAACTCTTACGCCAAGCGGCGTTTGACCCCAAGGTGCAAAGCATTCAGATCTGCTTGTATCGAGTGGCGAAAAAATCCCGCGTAATCTCGGCCCTTACTGAAGCAGTAAAAAATGGCAAACAAGTTAAGGTTAATATTGAGCTACAAGCGCGCTTTGATGAGGAAGCAAACCTGATGTGGGCTGAAAAGCTCACCAATGCAGGTGCCGAAGTGAGCTATGGTATCAGCGGCTTAAAGGTTCACGCTAAGATATGTTTAATAAGTCGCCTCGAAGGTAATCACCTCAAATATTATGGGCATTACGGTACCGGTAATTTTAATGAGAAAAACGCCAAGATATATACCGATTTTAGTTTGTTTAGCTGTCATCCAAAGTTAACTCGCGAGCTGGTTAAGGTGTTTAATTTCATCGAACGACCTTATCAACAATCATCGTTTCACCATCTCACTGTGTCGCCAATAAATGCCCGCCAGCGATTGAATGAACTAATAAATCAAGAAATTAGTGCCGCCACCGAAGGGCGCAAAAGCGGCATTATTCTCAAGGTTAATAACTTGGTTGATAAGCGTCTGATTGCTAAGCTTTATGAAGCCAATAATGCCGGTGTCAAGATTCAGCTCATTGTCCGCGGCATATGTTCTCTTGAAACTGGGGTTGAGGGACAGAGTGAAAACATTAGTGCGATTAGTATTGTCGATCGTTATCTGGAGCACCCGCGAGTGCTTATTTGTGAAAATGATGGCGATCCCAAAGTCTTTATTTCTTCGGCTGACTGGATGGCGCGTAATATCGACCGTCGTGTCGAAGTGGGCTGTCCTGTTTATTGTCCTGAAGTGAAACAGACCATTATCGATATCATTAACATTCAACTACAAGACAATGTTAAAGCGCGTTTGATCAACAAAGAACAAACCAATCCTTATCAGATTCATCCACAAGATATCGGTCAACAAACACAAGCGCAAATGGCAATCGCGCATTACCTTGCAAAACAGCAACGACAACTCGTTAAAGATGCAATTGACGAAGAATTAGAACAGGTTAACGCAGAGAAAGAATCGCAATTTGAGGTGATTACCCATGAGTGATAACAACCATTTTGTCGCTATCGACATAGGTTCAAACAGTTTTCAAATGATTATTGCCAAGGAGCAGGCGGGGAAAATTGTGATTGTCGAACGTCAAAAACAACGCATTAATTTGGCGTTGGGGCTCGATGAAAATAATCACTTATCCGAGCTCGCGATAGAGCGAGCAGTTGCCTGTCTAAAAGAGTTTTCGCAGGCATTTTCAAGATTGCCGCAATCACGAGTGCGCATTGTGGCGACGCACAGCGTGCGCAAAGCGGTTAATCGCGATGACTTTATCAAAGCGGCG
The DNA here is from genome assembly GCA_049607155.1 of Psychrobium sp. Lineage (GTDB taxonomy): Bacteria > Pseudomonadota > Gammaproteobacteria > Enterobacterales > Psychrobiaceae > Psychrobium. The sequence continues at coordinate 29,252 of JBMYWG010000023.1, read as the reverse complement.
TTTAAGGTGCTGCCATATCCTATTGAAGTGATTGACGGCGTGATTGAAGCGCAGCTAATTTTTCAGGGCATTGCCCACACACAAGCTATTGTTGAGCGCACTTTCATTGTTGATATTGGCGGTGGTAGCACTGAGTTTATTGTTGGTCGTCACTTTGAACCGACGTTAACTGCCAGCCTTGAGATTGGTTCTAGCCACTTGCGTAAATTGTGTTTTAGCGATGGTGAAATCACAAACAAAGCTTTTAAAAAGGCGAGTGAATTAGTGAACAATCAATTGGTAAGCATCGCCGAGCGCTATCAGAAGTTTGGCTGGAAACATGTGCTTGGTACCTCTGGTTCAATAAAGATTGTTAGCCAAGTCATCGCGCAGCTATATCAAAGCGAAACCATCACATTAAAGTTACTTAATAAGTTAAAAAAGCAATTGATTGAGTGGCAACGGATTGATGATATTGATCTGCCAATGTTTGATCCTGAGAAAACGCGATTGCTGCCCACTGCAGTTTGTATTTTGCAAAATATCTTCAAGACATTTGGCGTCAATGGCATGGATTATTGCTCATCGGCCCTGCGTGAAGGCGTGCTCTATGGCTTGAGTGAAGCGACGTTTGACAGCGATATTCGCCGCCAAACACTAGATAACATGACCAAGCTTTATCACACCGATGTGGCCTATAGCCGCCGGGTGATTAATCAGCTCACTAACTTTGTTGAGCAGCTTCCGGAAAGTGAAGCCCTTAACGATGAGGAATATGCTTGTTTAACCTGGGCGGCGCAGCTGCATGAAATTGGTTTGGCAATCAATTCCAAGAAGCGCCAATGTCACAGTGCTTATATTATTGAGCACAGTGAGATGCTGGGGTTTAATGATTATGAGAAGACGATGATTCGCGGTTTGGTGCGTTATCATCGCGGTAAAATCAAATCAGATCCTTTGCTTGATGAAATCGACCAAACACGATTTTTAACGCTGCTTAGTCTGTTTCGACTAGCTATCATTTGTACCAAAGGTCGTTTGAACAGTGCGCCTATTCCGTTAAAGGTAATTGTCGACGATGAACACTTTATTGTTGGCGAGGTGCCGCCGAGTTTAAGTGGTAGCAATGGCTTGATCAGCGATTTACATCAAGAAAAACTGCGTTTGCACAACGCTGGTGTTACTTTAAATTTGCGCTGCGAGACGCTGCACCAAGCATAGAGGCTATTTGCTTAGTGCAGAACTACCATTGCGAAGTTGTGAGGCGCTGTTTAATCATCGCGCTGGCCAACTTCGTCCCACTGAGTGACATCGATGTGGTTAACAAGATAGATAAAGTCACTGACGCGCTCTATTGATGTTTTCATATAATTCAACATGATTACTCTCCTTGGTTTGTGCTTTGACAATGTCAATGTATCTTCGGCACGTACCTTTCACAAACTAAATAATTTCATCTGTAGATTACGTTGGCGCCGTAAAATTCTCCACTACCCACTCTGAAAACAGTGTGAGTTCGGGTCTGTTATTAAGGTTCTCGTGCTGAATCAAAAAATAACGATCTTTGGTATCGAGCGCGCAATCAAACAAAGGCACTAACGATTGATTATCGAACCATGCCTGACTAATGGGCAGTGGAATTAATGCAACGCCCATTCCTTGTTGAGCCGCTCGTGCAATGCCGTACATGCTATCTAATTGAATGATTTGTTTAGGATCGAAATCCTCGACTTTTGCCGCATCTGCCCATTGGTGCCATGCCCAAGGTCTGCTGCGATGAAGAATGAGTGGAAACTGATTGAGAGACTGATTCGAATACTTAAATTCTTGCGCCACTTGCTGATTACACGCAGGCACATAGCGCATTGGAAAAAGCTCTTCCACTACACTGGCGTTAGGCTGGCTGCTTGATAACGCAATCGATAAATCTGCCAGTGGCGAAGCTTGCTCGCCAACACTCATCATTTCGAGTTGCAAATTGATATCGGGATATTGCGCCGACCATTGTTTTAATTTCGGAATAAATAACTCGCTGGCAAAAAACTCGGGTAAGGCAATGACTATGGTTTTATTAGAAGTGCGCTGGGTAAACTCACTAATGGTGGACTCTAATTCGTGAATAATGGGCGCTACTGATTGATAAAACTGTTTGCCCATAGCACTTAAGGTAATAGAGCGCGTGCCGCGAATAAATAACTCGGTGCCCAATTGCTCTTCTAACTGTTTTATTTGATGGCTTACTGCCGATGGCGTGAGATAGAGCTGGTTAGCAGCATGCTTAAAACTAAGACACTTGGCTGCAACACAAAATGAGCGCAACCCTCTGATAGGTGTTTGAACGGACATATAAAAAGACTTGTTGAAATAAACCACTAGTTAATAGCAAGTGATATTCCAATAGTTAATGTATTGATTTTATTGGTTTTAAATCACTGTTGATTCGAGTGGATAAGGGATGTTGCACCGCTGTAGTGCAATTGCACTAATTGGATGCTTTGTCTTGATGAAAAAAAGCACCGAAAAATTCGGTGCCATAAATAAATCAAATACAGGAATTGAAAAGGATTCCTAAGGGAGTCGTGGGTCTACTCAGTTTTAGAACTTGCTTTTGCAGCGAGTTGTTTGGCTCTTATACAAGGCTGAGTTTACGTTGTTTAGCTAGCTAAATGAGTAAACGAAAACGTAGTAGAAGAGTCAAACAAACGCTGTCCATTCGGATTCAGCTACAAACTGTTTTCTCAGCGTTATTCGTCGCTCACATAGGCAAGCTAGGCATCGCTTCTCATGCCTTGTGAAAAAAGCTTGTAGCATGAACAAAATTCAAGTTCAAAAGCTTAGTAGGCCCTGGTGTTTAAAAAATTCTATCTGGAATCTTTAAAACAAGGTCATCTTAAATGGAGGAGGCGGTGTCGGCAAACAAGTTAAATTCACCGACAGGTGAGAAAATTTGAAGCGTTTGATTTTTGAGCTAATTCAACAGTTTACGCAAGTAATAGTTTGTTTGGCCGATAGGGTAATCTTCTAACTCAGCATAAACTTCATAGCCTAATTTCTTATAAAAATCTAAGGCTTGGAAGCTGCCTGTTTCGAGCTTAAAACGAGTTATTCCTTCGCCAATGGCATAATTCTCCATGCGGCGCATTATCTTAGTCGCTAAATCATTGCCGCGATATTGCTCGTCTACCCACAGCATTTCAATACTGCACCAGCCCCAACTGATATAACCAAAAATACCGCCAGCGATAGAGCCGTCGATGTGTCTGATCATACAAGCAACAGGACGTTTTTCGTTTTGCCACAATTGAGAAATGTTATAAGCGCGTAATCCCGCTAATAAATCTTCGACATCTTGTGGTTGTGGGGTTAATACGGGTTCAATGATTAAATCTTCGATATTGCTCATTAGGTATGTGATCTTTAATTGAAATTATTCTGTATAATACTGGCGTTTTTTAGAAAGAGAAATACCATGCACCGCAATTGTGTCGTCTTGGTCGATGAGAATGATCAAGCAATGGGTAGTGCGGAAAAACTACTGGCGCACCAACAAGGATTACTTCATCGCGCGTTTTCAGTTTTTATTACGCGTCAACACCAAGGGGAAACTCAAGTGTTGCTGCAACAGCGCGCCGCCTCTAAATATCACGGTGCGTTACTGTGGAGTAACAGCTGCTGTTCCCATCCACAGCCTGAAGAAGACGTTAAATCATCGGCCTTATCACGCGTGGTTGAAGAGCTGGGCGTTGAGCTCAAATCCTTAACTTGGGTTGGTAGTCATTTGTACAAAGCAATAATGCCAAATGAGCTGATTGAACACGAATACGATCACCTTTTTGTTGCTCATGAAAATCCGGCCATTGATCAATTTAATCCCGATGAAGTACAGGCACTGCGTTGGGCATCGATTGACGATATCGAGCTGCAATTGCAGCAAACGCCAGAACAGTTTACGCCGTGGTTTGCCCCTACCTTTGAAAAGATTAAATCTGTATTAAGCTAGCGCTTGCGTAATTAGACATATTATCAGACACTGATTTTTTGTCTTAAGTGTTTGATTATATGCTTCAACTCCGCGATTTTTACGCCGATGATGTACCGTTCTTGGTGCAATATCTTAATGATGAGCAAGTAACCCGCTTTATCACTGCCGCTATTCCCAAGCCTTACACGCTCAGTGATGCCAAATGGTGGATTGAGCATAGCGAGGGTAATCCACTAATTCAGGCGGTTTGTCTCGATGGGCATCTTATTGGTTGTATTTCGGCTCAGCCGGGGCAGTTTGAATATCAACGCAGCGCTGAACTGGGATATTGGCTAGCAAGTCCCATGTGGCGACAAGGCTATGGTAGCCATGCTGTGGCGCTATTTGTCTAGCAGCTAAAGCACACTCAACGCTTCCAGCGATTATTTGTTTCAGTCGTCACTGAGAATCTCGCATCGATTGGTGTCTTACAAAACAATGACTTTGAATTGGAAGGCACCCTCAAACAGGTGTCGTTTAAAGACGGTCATTATTTTGACGAGCACATCTACGCCAAATTACTTTAAGGCTTACGAGCAATAAATTGGCTGATAAATGCTTGCTGTGCCTCATCGAATCCATCGAACTGATGTTGTATTTCAAAGTGTGCAAAGTGACTCGCTAGCTCGTTATCTTGCAATAAGAAATTAGGATTACGCGGGCGGCCTATTTCCGCTTGTCGGTGATTAAAGGTTTCATAGACAATGATACCGCCGGGCTTGAGAGCATCGACTATTGCGGGCATCAGTGGACGGTGTAAATAGCGAAATACCACGATGGCATCGTATTGATTGCTTAGTAATTGATACGGATTATCACACTCTAAATCCGCTTCTATAATTTCACACTCAGGTAGTTCCTGCTGTATTTCTGTTAGTGCTTCTGTATTTTTATCGAGGAAAGATACCTTATGCCCTTGCGCCGCTAAATACTTGCCGTTACGACCAAAGCCACAGGCGAGATCTAGCACCTTAGCATTTGGTGGCAATAAGTGATTTATTTTTTGCAGCAGGAGGGCTGGCTGCTGGCCATTACAAGACATATTGTTCATTCTGTATTTAGATTTTGCGTGTTAGCATAGCTCACCTCATTTCAATTAGCGATAGCGCCGTACATGCAAGCTGCCACCAAATCTCTCACCAAATTTATTCCCGCGTTATTCGTATTCTTATGGAGTACAGGCTTTATTAGCGCGGTGTTTGCACTGCCGTATATCGAACCTTTCTATTTGCTATTTTTACGCATCATTATGACGGTGGGCGTATTTGGTTTGCTGTTGTGGTGGTATAAAGCGCCGCTACTTAAGGGAGCGCAACTAAAGCACCAAACTGTGGCCGGTTTGTTAATCCATGGTGCCTATTTAGGCGGCGTATTTAGCGCGGTGCAGTTTGGAATGCCAGCGGGGGTCATCGCGTTACTCGTTTCTATGCAGCCGCTATTAACCGCCTTATTACTCATGAAAAGCGCTTCTATTAACGCTAAACAGTGGCTAGGACTCGCCTTGGGCTTTGGTGGCGTACTTATGGTATTAGCCGCTAAAGGTGCGTTAGCAGAATTTTCGTTAAATTGGCAAATGATAGCGGCAGCATTAATTGCGCTGTGCGGCATTACCTTTGGTTCGCTGTATCAAAAACGCTATAGCGGCTCGGTTAATTTGCTTAGCGCATCGTTTGTGCAATACATCGCAACTGCTGTGCTAATGGCCGTATTAACCTTTTCTTTTGAAACACAGGTTGTCGATTGGCAACTGCCGCTTATTCTGACGTTAGCTTGGTTAGTATTAGGGATGTCAGTATTAGCAATCCTATTGTTGCTGTACATGATTAAACACGGCGCGAGCGAGAAAGTCGCATCGTATTTTTATCTTGTTCCCGGCATTACTGCCATTCAAGCGTGGCTTTATTTTGATGAGCAATTTCCGCCCTTGGCCATCCTTGGATTGTTATTGAGCTTAGTAGGGGTATATCTGACAGTTAAAGCGAAGAACTAAGAGGTTTTTACTGCATAGCAAATACGGTCGCGGCCTGTTTGTTTTGCTTGATACATATAGTTATCCGCTTGTTTAAGCCACGCTGCTGTTGAGTTGATATTTTCGCCGAGCTCTGCAATTCCGATACTGGCAGACACAGAATAGTTTGCTATTAATTTGGTAGAGTTGAGGTAACTTTTTATCTTATTGGCAACAAAAATGGCGTCTTGCTGCGATGAGCTAGGGAGTAATAAGACAAACTCTTCACCTCCAACTCGAAATAATAAGTCCTGTTTGCGGCAATGAGTATTGATTAAATCAACCAAACTTATGATCACTTGATCGCCGACATCATGACCAAAATTATCGTTAATCGATTTAAAGTGATCGATATCTATCATCAAAATACATGCTGGCTTTCGTTCACGTTCAAAGATATTTCGACTTTGAGTTAAATGAATATCTAACTGGCGTCTGTTCAGTGCTCCTGTCAGTGGATCTCTAATTGATTCTTGTTTTATTGCTCGATGTAGTCGAGTTATATGAGCGTTAATCAAATAACTCAAAATATTAGTGAGTAGTAACGCCATAATTAGTCGAACGGCTTCCATCATCGGCAATTGTTCAACGGCTGTATAACTGACACCAAAGAATATCAACCCATTGCTCGCAACAGAGATTCGCGGGGGTAAGATAAAGACCAAGCCAATGACAATGGGGTAAAACCAATAAACAGCGCCCATTCCCCAATCTTCGACCATGAAATAAAGTGCTAGCAAAAGTAGGGCTACGCAAATATTGACATGGGTTTGTTGAGTGCGATCTTTAAACAGGATATAGCTGGCGATTAGTGAATAACCAATGTAAGCGGTAAGAGATGTGGCGAGATAGTAGTTTTCGAGATAAAAATTTCGGATTGCAAAACTGAAGAAAAATATACATGCAATACCGTTTATGACATAGAGAGCTGTGAGTTCACCTTCAAACAAATTGGGAATAATACTTTCATTCTCTTTAAAATTAGCCACTCTCACCTACCGTACTAATACAATCCGCTGTAATTCCATGTAAAAAATAAGGAATAAATATTAGTTCATTCTAATTGGCGAACAGGTGCTAATGGAATAATGAATTAGGCTGAATCAAGTTTACTACTTAGTACTTTAGTGGTTTCTGTAAAACACTTTCTTTGTTCTGGCGTAAGGTGTTTCAACAGCTCTTGTTCCTGCGCTAATACTTTGGGCACTATCTCTTCATACAACGCCTGACCTTCTTTACTTAGTGATAACGTGCTTGAGCGGCGATCGGTTTTGCTTGCCGTCTGGGTGACATAACCACTATCGCTCAATTTGGCGATGGCACGGCTTACCTGCATTTTATCGAGGCGGGTGATTTGCATAATGTCTTTGGCGGTAATGTCACTTTGCTGGGCAAGTGCCGCGAGTGCGCGCCATTCAAAGCGCGATAAACCGTATTGCTGACGATAAATTTGCGCAATATATTCACTCATTTGCTGGGCTAAAATTGAAAACTGGTAAGGAAAGAAGTTTTCAAGATCAAGATGTTGCTTCATTTTTTATACCCTTAAATCACGGCGGTTTAGCCATTCTAACCACAATTGACTTTAGTAACAAATGATACTAACATCGAAATTAAACTAGTATCATTTGTTACTAAATCTTTTAAACATGTAACTATTTGGGCATGTAAATAAGAATGCCTTTCAATAATGGGAGTTATCCATGATTAACATCCAACAAATGCATCACGTGGCTTATCGCTGTAATTGCGCCAAAGAAACCGCCGAGTGGTATCAAGAGCACCTCAATATGGAATTGCTGGTGGCTATTAGTGAAGATCGCGTGCCGTCAACCAAGGCGCCAGACCCATACATGCACCTGTTTTTAGATGCTGGTATGGGTAACATTCTTGCGTTTTTCGAGCTGCCAAATAGCCCGAAAATGGGGCGCGATACCAATACGCCAGAGTGGGTACAGCACATCGCGTTTGAAGTAAAAGATCGCGACGAACTCATTGCTGCGAAAGCTGAGCTTGAAGGCAAAGGTATCGATGTACTTGGCATTACAAATCATGGCATTATTCACTCAATTTACTTTTTCGACCCTAACGGTCATCGCCTAGAGCTGACTTATCGCAGCGGCACACCAGAACAAATGGAAGAGCTTAAGCGCGTAGCGCCAGAGATGATCGAAGAGTGGTCTGTTACCAAGAAAGCACCTAAACACGCTGCTTGGTTACACGAAATAGAATTCAACGACGAAAACGAATCTTAAGGACTCATCATGTCTTACAACTTATTAAATGAAACCCACAACCCTGATCTAACGAGCTGGGTTGAGTCTGCTAACGGCGAGACTGATTTTCCAATTCAAAATCTACCGTTTGCTATTTTCAAGCGCAAAGGCAGTGATGAAAACTTCCGTGGTGGTGTAGCAATTGGCGATCAAATCGTTGATTTAGCGGCGCTAGCAAATGCTAAATTATTTGATGGTGTTGTTGCCGACGCATTAGCGTTATGTTCACAATCTACGCTGAATGAGTTTATGGCTCAGCCATCAAGCGTATGGTCTGCACTGCGCGCTGCGTTATCAACGGCACTAAGCAGTGATAGCGAGTTTGAAATCGAATTAGCAGCTTGTTTAGTGGCGCAAAGCGATGCTGAATATGACCTGCCTTGTCGCATCGGTGACTACACTGATTTCTACACCTCGATTCACCACGCAACAACGGTTGGTTCGTTCTTCCGTCCAGACAACCCGTTGCTACCAAACTACAAATGGATCCCAATTGGTTACCACGGCCGTTCATCGTCAATCGGTGTATCAGGACAAGCGTTCCCACGTCCAAAGGGTCAAACTAAAGCGCCAGACGCAGACGCGCCAAGCTTCGGTCCTTGTAAGCGTTTAGATTACGAAATGGAAATGGGCATTTACATCGGTGGCGGTAACGAGCTAGGCGACGCAATCGCACTAGATGATACTGACGAGCACGTATTTGGTATGTGTCTATTCAACGACTGGTCAGCACGTGACATTCAAGGTTGGGAATACCAGCCATTAGGTCCATTCCTTGCGAAAAACTTCGCCTCAACCGTATCACCATGGATTGTCACCAACGAAGCACTAGCACCATTCAGAATGGGCTGGACACGTGACGAGAACGACCCACAGCCAATGGAATATCTATCAAGTGAGCGTAACAGCGACATCGGTTCATACGACGTGCAAGTAGAAGTGTTCCTTGAAACACCGAAAATGCGCGATGTAGGCGAGCCAGCGGCTAAGCTAACCAATTCAAGCTTCCGTCACTCTTACTGGACGACAGCACAAATGGTTGCTCACCACACAGTAAATGGCTGTAACCTTGTGGCAGGTGACTTCTTCGGTAGTGGTACCCAATCAGGCCCGAATGCAGAAGAAGCAGGCTCTTTACTAGAGCTAACCAGCGCCGGTAAAAACCGCCTCGATTTAGGCAACGGCGAAACCCGCGGCTTTGTTGAAGACGGCGACGCCATCGTAATGCGTGGTTTCTGTGAAAAAGAAGGCGCTAAACGCATTGGTTTCGGTGAGTGTTACTCGCTAGTGCTGCCAGCGAAATAAGGTTGCCAGCGCAATAAGCGTTTGATGCTTTAAAAATGAGAAAGCCAGCTAATGAAAGTTAGTTGGCTTTTTTGGGTTTTAGCTAGAGTTATATGTTTATCCTAAATAACTATTCGCGATACTTTTCTGGTACTTCAATACTGACAATTTGTTCCGAAATTGTGATTGAAGTTGTCGGAAGCAGCTGAGTCTCACGGTATGTGGGAATAATCCCTAGAATTTGTTCACTATTGATTTTGATTCCATCTGATTCAAATACATAAATATCAGAAGTACTAATATTTTTATCGATTAACATAAATTTTAAAACGCCAATTGCGTTAGCTATAACTCGATTTTCTAGTTCTGTTAATTCATAATCTTCATTAGTTACGAGTTTATCGATGCTTAAGTCACTTTTGAATACCACATCATACCTGGTACAGGTTTTGTCAAATTCAGCTATTAGCTGCTCTTTACTGTTTTCTCCAACAGTCTCTTTAGCATAATCTCTGACTGATTCGTAGCAGGTAGTGTAGTCATAATCGTTATCTGAAGTTAAATTTAAATTCACAAGATATGCAAAGGGGCCTTCATTTCCTTGGCTTCGTTTCTCTGAAACAGGTTCATCGGGTAATTTACAGCCACTGTGTGTAATTCCATTACTAAGTTTTTCGAGTGTTCCCTTTATCTTAGAAATCATCTGAGTTCTTGTACGTAACCCATCATTTTCGATTGAATGTTTTCCGTCAGGAGTTAAACAAGTACCATGAAACCATTTTACTTCAAGTGGTGCATTGGTATCTCGTGGATGTCTCTTGTTTAGCTCGTTAAATATTTTTTGTCCTACTTCTTTAAGAGATAGACCTTTACAACTTAAAAAGTTAATCAGAACCGATTCTAGTTGCTTATTATCTATATTGAATATTTGGATTAATGAATCCCTTATAGTTTCTTTCGATTCGCAGTCTAAGAGCATTTGTGAACGTCCTTGGTTGAAAATAGTTTATATGTTCGGTGGAACCGCATAAGTCCCAGTCGCATGCGCTATCGGCTCTGCCATCCCTTCAGAATACAAAAACACATCGCCGACGATTAACGATTTTCCGACTTTGATAAGGCGACACTCGCCAATGATGTCTTTATTAGCAGTTGGCTTGCGTAGGAAGTTGATATTGAGGTTGGTGGTAACGGCGAGGGCAACTAGGCCGATTTCATTGAGAATCGCGACGTACAAGGCTGTATCTGCTACTTCCATCATCGTTGGCCCTGAGACTGTGCCGCCGGGTCTTAAATGCTGGTGGCTGATTTCTTTTTTTACGACTGCACTGCGCTCGCCAAGCTCTTGAATAATAAAATCTGCTTGTGGAAATTCCGTTTTAAAAAACTCGTCGAGTTGTCCCTTGCTTGGCATTGCTAAATCTCGTTAGATAAATGTGTAATCACCGTAACATAAGACTGGTGTTTAAGGAAAATAGCTAAACCAACGTTATGTAGTTGTAATTTAACGAATAGAAAAGAGTTGTAGCGTGGCTAATCCCGCTGCTTATCGCCTTAAATGAGAAATTGACCAATGAAAAAATCAGGGATGATTTTTTAGTATTTGCCGCAGGACGCGGATCAAATACGGTATTGAACAGGCAATTTGTTATTTAAGATCAAGCGATAAGCTACGGGTCGCCTTTCTTTTGGTTACTTTTCTTTGGCGAAGCAAAGAAAAGTAACTGGTGTGCACACGCTGCGGTTAGTTAGACATGAGAACTTTGTAAGCACACCAAAAGATGCGCTATGCCATAAGTACGGCTCCTAGAAATCGTATTTCACCCCAACAGTAAACATTCTAGGTTTACTAGCACGCGCCCCAAATGGACGGCGAGATACGATATCTTGCTGGTCAGTTAAGTTATCGATTTTTCCGTAAACACGTAAACCCTCACTTAACTCTTTGTAAGCTGAGACATCGATTTGGTCGATGGCGTCAGTCCAGTAGCCTGAGAGTTCGGTGCGTTCACCTGCGGCTTCACGCATTTTATCGACGTGTTTGGCAATTAGCGCTACTTTCCAATCTTCACCCTGTAGACCTGTTTCGATGCTCCATTGGTTTTTCGGCATATATGGCAATTCGTCGCCTTTACTGACATCGCCCCATTGGATGAAGGTCGATAAGAAATCGCTTTGGAATTCTGATTGGGTGTAGGTGTAGTTGATGCTCAGTGGAATAGAGATGCTATCCGTTAGTTGCCACTGGCTCGCATAACTAGCTTCTAAACCTTTCACTTCAACTGCGCCGCCATTGAACTCCTGGTCGATGTTGCTTAAACAGCCGCTTGAAAAAGTACAGTTGCCTTTGAGGTTTGAGTAATCGGTAAAGAAACCAACAATTTCACCTTGGGTGACGCCATCGCCGTAGCGCAGGCCAAATTCGTAGTTCCAGCTTTCTTCGGCATCGATGTCATCGCTTTGGCTTGGACCATTTGGTACGAAGCCTTTGTTCACGCCTACTAGTAAACCAAACTCGTCGTTTAGGCGGTAAAACGCGCCTAATCCCGGTGAAACTAGTGTTTGGCTGTTGGTGGTGTTGTGGGCGGCGTTGAGTAAGTCTTTATGTTTTCCGTCGATGTTTTCGATGCGCACACCACCTGTGACCGTTAGCGCGTCAAAGGCTAATTGGTAGTTGATGTGTGTGGCTAGCGCGTCAACAGTATCCTTGTTCTTGATGGTCGTTAGGGTATCGCCGTCGGTAGCAACTAGCTGGCCTTGTTGCATCAAGTAAGGATCTTCAAAGTGGTTGCGCTCCACTTGGTCTTGATGAAAACGAATGCCGATTTCTAATTCACTGTCGCTACCAAAGTGATTAGCTTGCCAGACTAACTTAGATTGAATACCTTGTGAGTAATATTGGCGATCGTTATGACCATACATTAGGGTGTCGGTGCCGATTTGCGAATCGCGTGCGCCTGTTAATACATCGTAATAAATCGCGTTTAAACCCGTCGTTGGTGACTGTAATACGGTTTGGATAGAGCGATTGGTGTTTAGACGATTTAGCTTGCCCCAGTCACGGTCGAAATCGCGGCGGTATGCTTGAGTGTGAATGCTTAACTCGTCATTAAATTCGATGTAGTGGCCAATTTGAATTTGGGTGTGATCCCATACCATTTTATCATCTTGGCTGGCAGCGTAACGGCGGTTTGGTTTGGCTTTGAAGTCGTCTTCGGTGAGGCCGAGGTAGGTTTCGTTTGACTCTTCGTCGCTGTAGCCTGCTTTAAATTGCCACAGCTGGTAGATGCCATCGTCTTCTAACTCGTAGTTGAGTTTGAATAATACTTCGTTTTTAACAAAGCCAGTATCGCCGCCGTTGTCGAGCTCTTTAAAGCCGTCTGATGACAGGCGCAGACCTTCAACCAACATGCCGAGGTTATCTTTGCTGTAGTTGTAGTATGCGTGGGCTTTTTGGTAGTTGTCTGTGCCGTAGGCCAGTTCTAGGTTGCCTTTGTTTTCATCGTCGATTGCGCGTGATTGCATGTTAACCGCGCCGCCAACGGTGTTAGGGCCATAGCTAATCGCCGATGGGCCTTTTAGCACTTCGATGCCTGTCATGCGGGCTGAATTTGGGAAATAATAAGCGGCTGGCGCTGCATATGGTGCTGGCGCAATCAGTACGCCGTCTTCCATCAAGGTAATTTTGCTACTGCGCTCGGTGGTTGCGCCGCGAATACCGATGTTTGGGCGCAGGCCGTAGCCGTCTTCTTCGCGAATATAAACGCCGGGAACGCTTTGCAATACGCGGTGAATATCATCAAATTCAAATTGTTCTAGTTGCTCTTTGGTAAGGGCATAAGCTGAGCCAGTTTCTTGTTTAAGCTGTTGCTTTTGGCCGATGATGCTGATGATTTCAATTTGTTTGTCGGTTTTGTCGCTCTTGGCTTCATTGGCATTGGCGTGAAGCGCGGTTAAACCAGTAAGAGCGAGTAATAGTTTTGAAGCTGTTGTCATTGCTTATTATTCCGCTGAAATTAGGATTGAATAGTCGTTAGGTGGTTGTCCCAACGAATATCGTTAAATTTGAGAAATTGCTGCTTGGCTTGATTCAGGTTGAGTACCTGACCTTTGCCGTTGGTGGCAACTACTTGGCTATTGGCGAGGCCAAGGCCTGCAACATCGCGCATTTTGATGCTGCGAATGTATTGATCGCTGTTTAGCTCCCACAGGGTGATCACATCGCCACGCGGGCAGCTAATCGCCACTTGTTGAGCGCTGCTGTCGACACACACGCTGGCAGTGTAGTGATTGAGGGAGCGCCATACCACGTCATCTGCCTGCAAAAACTGTAAGCTGTCTTGGCCGTGATGACTAATAGCTAGCGGTACATCATTAGATTTAGGCCCTTGATATTGCAGACCGGCGAACACCTTGCCTGAATCGCTAACATCTAGATGGCGAATACTCAGCTGGTGGTTAGCTAAGCGATATTGGTCGATGATTTTGCCACTCTTTAAATCCATGTAGGTGAGGGCGGGTGACATAGTATCGAGATTGAGCTTTTTACGTGGCCATTCGGGGTGCGTTTTAATGCCGCCATTGGCAATGACTAAGGTGTTGCCATCGGGCATTAGTCGACATTCGTGAGGGCCAACGCCGCCGCAGTGATAGCGCTCAAGCACCTGATAGTTATCGCTATCGCGCACGACTATTTCGCCATGACCTGCAGCGAAGTTATTTTCTACTGAAAATAGCTGTTTACCATCGCGGCTAAACACGCCGTGACCGAAAAAGTGGTGATCGCTGCCTGAGTCGATGCGCTGAGTAATTTGCCCAGTCGCAAAATCGACTTCCATCAAGAAGGTGCCGGGACGGCGCGCAAACATAATGGCGTGTCCTGCTTTTGTGGGATGCGCGGCACTGCCGTGACCACGGGCGGGCAATGGCACGGCGCTAATGAGCTTGCCAGCTAAATCAAAGGCGCCAGCAAAATGCTGTTTGTTTTGATCAAAGGCGCTCACCAGCCATTGTTGTGACTGGCGATTAATGACTAGTGGCAGGCTGGCTAGCGCAGCTGCGCCGCCAACGCCGAGTAGAAACTGACGACGGTTAAGCATTAGTCACCGTCGTTTGAATTAAAGCCGATGCTTAAATCGAGTTTTTGGACGAACTCAGTCGTTAGCGTATCGCGCACGTCGCGGATTTTCGCGATGGTGTCTTCTAGAATTACGCGTTTCGCATCATCGTTTAGAGCGTCTTTGTAAGAGCCTTCTAAGCTACTGATTGCCGCCTGTGCAGCGTCGATTTTTTCTTGCATTGACGTTGCTGTCGCTTGAGCATCTAAGAAGTCTTTTAAGATATCGTCGAACCCGTGGCCTTGACCAGCTGTGTAAATAGCTTCGAAGGTTTCTAAGTTAACTTTAATGCTGTTAAGTGATTTGTCGCTTAGTGCGTGCTCGGTAATGTTCGGTAGGCCCGGTGCTGCGCTGCCTACTGGTTTTAAGATTTTTTCGTCTTTAACGCGTTCAACTTGCTCTAACCAGTTGGTGACTAGTTCTTCTACGGCGTCTTTTTGACCTGTGAATTCGTCGGTG
This sequence comes from Psychrobium sp., assembly GCA_049607155.1. Classification (GTDB taxonomy): domain Bacteria; phylum Pseudomonadota; class Gammaproteobacteria; order Enterobacterales; family Psychrobiaceae; genus Psychrobium. Next base: position 14,108 of record JBMYWG010000023.1, on the reverse strand, counting down.
CCATCTTGCACTTTCTTGATGTAGTTACCGCCAGTTGGTGCCCATTGGGTGTGTACTTCAGTCGCCATGTTAGCGATGTTTTGGCTTACCGCGACAAGTACTTCACAACGCTTGTCTTTGTTGCTGGCGCTGAGTAGGGTGTCGTTGTTATCTTCTGGGTAAAGTAGCATTTCGGCCGCTGGAATACCTTGAGCACCAGTTTGTTTTTTCGAGACTAAATCGGCGGTCACAGTTTCTGATAAAGCCAGCAATTCTGCGACGCCGCGTTCTACGGCATTATTGCCGTCAGGCCAGTTTTGAATGCGAAACGAGGTGAAGTCGTCGACAACAGGTCCTACTTTAACCCATTGTACGTTTTGCCAACTCAAGTTGCTGTCAAGCCACGCGCTGCGCACTGTATCAAGATCTGTATCTGTTGCATTGGTTAGTGCACAAAAATCGGTTGCGGCAGTGGCGAACTCATCACTTTCTGTTTTAAAAGCGGCGTAGCCCGGTAAAATGTGATTTTCCGTTAGATCCTTTAGGTAGCTGGAGTATTGATCGGTAATAGTTCCCGTCGGTGTCGGCGTAGGAGTTGGCGTCGGAGTCGGCGTTGGGGTAGGTGTTGGAGTCGGCGTGCTGCTAGAACCACCACCGCCGCCACAAGCAGCTAGAGTCAGAGCTAGGGCGACTGAGGTGCTAATAATGCTTAATTTTTTCATGCTGTAGTTCCTAAATTGATTTCACAAAAGTCAGCAGTGAATCACGCTGTGCTTTTGTCATTTGAATAAATTGTTGTTGTGAAGCTGCTGCTTCACCGCCGTGCCATAAGATGGCTTCTTCGATTGAACGAGCGCGGCCGTCGTGAAGAAAACGCGCCGTTGCCGATAATTCTTTTTGCATGCCGATACCCCACAGTGGTGGTGTGCGCCACTCGCGGCCGTTGGCGTCAACTTCGGTGATGCCATCGCTTAAACCTTCTCCCATGTCGTGCAGTGCTAGATCGGTATAAGGCCAGATTTTTTGACCTGCTAGCTCTTTAAGCGGGTAGTTCTCGTCGGTGGTGTAACTTGGCGTGTGACAGCCATTACAGCCAGCTTGATAAAACAGGTTGCGGCCTTTCTGGGCGCTTTTAGACGTTAGATTGCGTGCTGGTTGAACCCCAATGTAGGCGCTAAAAGCATTAACGCGGCGCATAACGCGCTCTGGAGCTTCGAGCTCATTGGGATGGCCAATTTTGGCGACTTGCTGACAGCCCACTTGTACTTCGGTGCAGTTTTCATCAGGGAAAATGGGATTGGTAATGCCGATATCACCGACAAAGGCGGCAGCTACTTGTTGATCAAGCGTTGGGTGCAGTGCTTTAAAACCAAAACGACCGATGGCTTTGTCTTTGCCTGAGATACGATCTTTTACGCGGTTATAACGAGCTGAAATGCCGTCGTTGTTTTTGTCATCGATGTCTTCTTGGGCGAGTAAGTCACTATCGCTAATGGCATCGAGCAGTCCCATGCCGTAAATGCTTGGCGCATAGCGCGGCGATAAACCAAGATCTTTAGCAAGTGGACCATGACTAAAGTGGCTTAGGGCGTAACTTGGTTTAATAAGCTCGTATGTTGAACCATCGGCGTATTGGCCGTTAATTGTTTGATATTGTAAATCCAGCATCGCTTCGCCTTGCGGCTGCTCGGTCACTGATTTGTTGAGTAAGGTGATAGAGCGTGGCTGAATTTGACCGCCGTAGTTAGGATCGACGGCATTAACACTATCGATTGTGCTGCCAATGCGGATCAAGAGCGAAGACGGTTTGTGTAAGCCAACAGGTGACATAGGGCCGCGGCCACCGTCGTGATGACAGGTGATGCAAGAGCGCGTGTTAAAGAGAGGGCCGACGCCATCACGACCTGTTGTACTAGCAGGGGCCACTACCCAAGGATCGCGAAAGAAGGAAAAACCGCTCCAAAATTCTAACTCTTTCATGCGATCGACATTGCGGCCTATACCGATGAAGGTGTTGTGAGAGAGTCGTTTGACGGTCATTTCACCGCCGGGCAGCAACTCACTGTTGTCAAACGCTGGTACCTTACTGCGCTGATATTCCAGCGCAGTAATGGCGACAGCGCCAACTAATACAGCAGTGAGCATTAATGCCTTTTTGTTCATTACAGGGATCCTAAGAACGCTAACAGTTGATCGCGCTCGGCTTTAGATAATTGGATAAATTTGTTTTTAGCTGCTTCGCCTTCACCGCCGTGCCATAAAATTGCTTCGGCGTGATTGCGGGCGCGGCCATCGTGTAAGAAAGTGGCTTTTTCGTTAACGGTTTGTACCAGACCTGTACCCCATAGCGCTGGTGTTTTCCATTCGCTACCTGAGGCTTCACCCATTGGCATGCCATCGGCTAGGCCGTCACAACGCTGCACGTAGTAACATGCTTCGCCAGTGGTACAAGCGCTGCCGTCTTCAAGTTCGCGAGTGACTTTACAGCTGCCGCCCATGTCGTGAAGCAACAAGTCAGTGTATGGATAGAATGTTTGCTCAGATAAGTAGTCGACTTTATTTGGCTCTGCGGTTAATTCAGTGAGGGCAATACCGCCTAAACGACTATCAACAACTTCACCTGTTACGTGACGAGGTGTGTGACAATCGACACAGCCTGTATCGAAGAATAATTTGCGGCCTGCGACGATATTTTCATCCCAAGTTTCGTTGCTTGAGTCGAAGCCACGACGTACCGGAACACCCAGCACTTTGTTGTAGAACTCAACAAAGGCAAGTTGACGATTACCGATATCTGGCTCATCGCCTTGCGCTTTTTCTTGCTCTGCTGCACTAACACAAGCGATTTGCTTGTCGGTACAAGGTTCGCCGATAAATAGTGAGTTGGTGACACCGATATCACCGCGATACGCGCCAGCAGCTTGTTGAAGAACGTGTGGGTTTTGCGCTTTGTAGGCAAATTTACCGACTTCTTTTTCGCCCGTCATCACGTTGGTGACCATATGAGCGCGGCCAGAGATGCCGTCGTTGTTGCTATCGTCTGGGTCTGCAAGTGCCAGTAGGTTGGCGTCTGGGATGCCTTCTAGCAAACCTGAGCCAAATACCGCAGGAGAAACACGGGCCGAGAAAGCCACAGTGTCGTTAAAATCGCCGTAGCTTAAGTCTTTTACTTTGTAAGTTGGTTTGCGCAATTCATAGCTGGTGCCGTCGGCGTACTGACCCGTAATAGTTTCATATTCAACAAAGGCGTAAGCTTCGCCGTAGAGTTTGTCGCCATTAATTGAGCCTGCGTGCTTTGATAAAATTAAGGCACCATCGTCATTATTTTCTTCTTGAAGCGCGAAGGTTTGTAGTTGGTCGCCGTAAGTTGGATCTGGGTTGCCGTGAGCATCACTAATTTTTAAGAACATGCTTTTCATTGCTTCATCAGGTGACGCTGGTACTACGCCTTTACCGTCGTTGATGTGACAACCTTGACAACTGCCGGCATTGATAACTGGGCCACGACCTTCGTGAGGCGTTCTAAATAAGTGATCGCCTGAGGTAAAGAAACCGTCAGATTGGAAGTCTTGTTTAACAGGTGTCGGTCGCTGACTAAAGGCATCGTGAGTGTGTACTGTGGTCGTGATTTGCCCACCAGTAAGATGTTCGCCGGCCACTGGTGCTTCGCTCGTTAGCGGTGTTAAGCCGCTGTGGTCCACTGTCGGTACTGGCGTAGGAGTCGGCGTAGGCGATGGTGTGGGAGTAGGTGTTGGCGTCGGACTAGATGAGCTACCACCGCCACCACCACAGGCTGACAGTGTTAAGGCTAATGTGATTGAGGCTGTGATAATACTCAGTTTGTTCATTGCTGTTTTCCTACTTTGAGCGGGATGCTTTCGCTCATAACTAATCTGCTAACCTAATGATTTAAATACGCTGCTAATCTAAGAGATACGGTAATCGCTTTTAATTCGCATTTAGTATAAAAGAGCTGCTGTGACAAAATTGTCGCTAAGTCCATCAGACCCCTGGAGAGATGGTTATTTATCGCGAGATAAATAGATATTTCATCCGTGATTAGATACGACAAAAGGGTTCACCGTGTGAACCCTTCCATTTCATAACAACTCGTTAATCATTACCTATTATGGTAACGATAATGGTTAACATTGTCGCTAGATTTTCTCTTCAGTATCTTGACGTAAGTCATTAGTTGTTACGTTAAGTGCTTTAATCGCTTCTTCGATGTCATCAGTTTGAGCAACTAAGGCTTTGATTACCGCAATAACGTTTTCTTGGTCGATGCCTTCTTGGATTAGAAGATCAAACGGCATACCTGTTTTCGCTTTAGTATCGATAACAGAAGCAGCAGCCATTGTTGCTTCAAGAGAAGCGCGTAGCTTGTTTGCTAGCTCTGGGTTGCCTTCAGTGATTAGTAAATCGTAGATAGACGCACCTGTGATTTCTTCACCATTTACACGAGTGTAAGAAGCGTTGAAAGAGTTTTGAACACCTTTAGCGTTTAGATAGATATCACGGTGTGTGTTATCTGAGAAACAAGAGTGCTCGTCTTCTTGTGAGTTGTTGATTAGTGCAACGTTAATACGCTCACCTGCTAACTCACCGTAGCTTAGACGACCCATGCCTTCTAAAATTAATGCTAGAGAAGCGTCACCGCCAGCAACAAATGTTTTGTAGTGCGCGCCAGCAACTGGTTCCCACGCGTCAACAACAGTTGTTAAATCGTCAATTAGAATGTCAGCTGCAACTTGTAGGTATTTACCACGACGCTCACAAACACTGTCTGCCATAGCGTTGCCAACACCTGAAGTACAACCACCAGAAACGTTGAAGTCTGTTAATGGACGTTGACCAGCAGTTGCGTCACGTACCGCTTGGTTTGGATTCGTTGGAAGGTTTAAGTCTTGACCCCAAAGTAGGAATTCGATGGCGTGGTAACCTGTAGTTACGTTACGCTCGTCTTCGTTCGTTTCGAATAAACCAGTTACTGTCGCTTTATCGATGTTAGGGTAGTTTGTCGCGTCAGCAATGATGTTACTGCTGATTGCTTTTGTTTCATCTTCTTGGAACGCGTTACCGTTAACTGCTGGTGACGTAGAGATGTAATCGATTAGTGCTTCACCTAATGGCCATGCGTTGATCGCGCCTTCAGGGCCTGTAGTGCCGTCTTCGTTCTCAAAGTCGATTGGACCTTCACGGAAGCGATAAACTTCAGTTTGGCCGTAAGGTTCGCGAGCATCTAACCACGCTTGTTTAGCAGCAGTGAAGTTCTCTGCAGTTGGGTTTGCAACTAGCATGTCGATTGATTCTTTTAATGCTACCGCAGTAATTAATGAATCTGAGTAAGAAGCGTATGCGATGTTTGCATTGGTTTTGATCACATCGTCGCGCGCTACGAATGTAGTATGACCGTTTGAACCGTCTTTGCCATCAACACCGTTTGTACCATTGGTACCATCTTTACCATCATCACCGCTACAAGCAGCTAAGCCAAGGCCTAAAACAACTGCTAAGCTGATTTTTGAAACTTCTTTCAAATTCATTTTCGATATTCCTTAAAAATTAATGAGTTAGCATGCTTTTAAAAATAATTATGAGTTTTTTAAAAGTATGCTAGTTGTTACCAAGTGTTAAAAAACGCGCAAATGATAATTCCTATCATTTGCAAGGTCAAGTGTTAATGAGAGTAATTTACATTTAAATTGATTTTAAGCAATTTAGAGATTTTTGAGGGACAGAATAGTGACTGAAGTGTAAAAAAGGGCGCTGTGAATAAGCGCCCTGAGCAAATCATTTATTTATGTAGAGTGGTTGAATTCTAAATTAGAATTTGTAACCAACAGATACCATGTAAACCATTGGGTCAACTGATACTTCAACTTTACCTGGTACTGTGCCATCGATTGCTTTGAATGAAGCAGTAGTATCGATGTCGATGTAACGTGCTGAAGCGTTAACTAACCATTTTTCATCGATGTGGTAGTCGAAACCAACTTGTGCACTTAGGCCCCAAGAGTTTTTAAGTTTTAGATCAGTTAGGTTTAAGCCGCCTACTGAATCTGCGCCAGTTACACCTGGTGCGAATTCTTCTTCGAAGAATACAGTGTAGTTAAGGCCTAAACCAACATATGGTTGGAATTTGTCGCTAGGCGCGTTTAAGTAGTAAAGCGCACTTAGTGTTGGTGGTAGGTGCTTTGTTTTACCAAGATCTAACTCAGTGTCACCACTGTGAACTTTTAGATCATGAGAAAACGGTGTTGCTGCTAGCAATTCTACTGCGATTTTATCTGTTGCGAAGTAAACGAAGTTTAAACCTAGTTGAGTTTCGCTTTCTACAGAAGCAGTTAATGCGCCCGCGCCTAAATCTACAGTGTTGCCGCCAGCGTAAACAGTTGCTTTGTCGCTGTTAGGTTGTACGTTTACTGCACCAACGCGTACGATCATGTCGCCAGCTTTGTTTGCCATTGCAACTGAAGAAGTAGTTGCTAGTGCTGCCATCATCGCGATGTTCATTAGAGTTTTTTTCATGAGTTATCTCCAAAAGACTTTGTAATCTTTGCTGTGTTATCTGATGGCTAGAATTATGCGCTTGATGAGAATTAAATATTTGATTCAAATCAATAAAAATACCGCAGTGGCGCGGCATTCTTTGACCTGAATCAATTGTTGATTCGCTTTGTAGTTTTTTGGCGAAAAATTGGGAACTATCGCAGGTAACGATTGTGGAATTCGAGGTGTTGTTCGATAAAGCTGCTAATGAAGTAGTAGCTGTGATCAAAGCCATCGTGATAGTTCATTGCCAGTGGGTAGTTGGCATTTTTTGCTGCCTGCTCTAAATTTTTTGGCAGTAGTTGCTGTTCTAAGAACTCATCTGCCAGCCCTTGATCGATTCTGATGGGTAATTGTGTAGTTGCCTGAGCAAGTAAATAACAACTGTCGTGTTCTCGCCACGCGCTTTTGTTATCACCTAGATAGGCAGTAAAGGCTTTTTGTCCCCACGGGCAATTGATTGGATTTGTAATTGGACTAAATGCCGAAATACTGCGATAGCGTTGTGAGTTCTTTAAACCGATGGTCAAAGCGCCATGCCCCCCTATAGAGTGACCAGAAATAGCACGAACGTCACTAACAGGAAACGTTGCTTCGATAAGTTTTGGCAATTCGTCGACGATGTAGTCATACATTTTGTAATGTGAATCCCACGGAGATTGTGTGGCATTGACATAGAAGCCTGCGCCTTGACCTAGATCGTAAGCATCATCATTCGCAATATCTTCACCACGTGGGCTAGTGTCTGGTGCGACGATTGCGATACCTAGTTCAGCGGCTTTGCGAAAAGCTCCTGCTTTTTGCATAAAGTTTTCGTCGGTGCAGGTTAAACCCGACAGCCAATACAGCACAGGTACTTTATTATCATTAGTTGCCTGCGGCGGTAAAAACACGGCAAACCGCATATCGCAGTTGAGTGTTGTTGAGCGATGGCTATATTGTTTGTGCCAGCCATCAGACACCTTGTTAACAGCGAGGTTTACAATAGTCATAATGTTTCACAGAAAATTTGTAGGGTAGGGAGAGCGCCCTAACTGATGCTAGAGCGCCTATAGATATGCTAAGTGTCTTTACTTATCAAAGTGAATAACAGTGCGGATACTTTCACCTTTGTGCATTAGATCGAATGACTCGTTAATGTCTTCTAATGGCATGGTGTGAGTAATAAAGTCATCGAGTTTAAATTCGCCCTGCATGTAGCGCTCTACGTAATCAGGTAATTCACTACGGCCTTTTACGCCACCGAAGGCTGAACCTTTCCAAACGCGACCCGTTACTAACTGGAATGGACGGGTCGAGATTTCTTGACCTGCGCCTGCAACACCAATAATGACTGATTCGCCCCAACCTTTGTGACAACACTCTAATGCAGAACGCATTAGGTTTACGTTACCAACACACTCGAATGAGTAGTCTACGCCGCCGTCGGTCATTTCTACGATCACTTCTTGAATTGGCTTATCGAAGTCTTTTGGATTTACAACATCTGTCGCGCCTAGCTTTTTAGCTAATTCGAATTTACCTTCGTTAATGTCGATGGCGATAATGCGTGAAGCCTTGGCCATGGTGGCACCAATAACTGCTGATAAACCAATGCCGCCTAAACCAAAGATAGCAACAGTGTCGCCTTCTTCAACCTTGGCTGTGTTCATAACTGCGCCCATACCAGTTGTTACGCCACAGCCTAGTAAACACACTTCTTCCAACGGTGCTTGTGGGTTAACTTTAGCGAGTGATATTTCTGGTAATACCGTGTATTCAGAGAATGTTGAACAGCCCATGTAATGGTAAATTGGCTCGCCGTCTTTGTAGAAGCGAGTAGTGCCGTCAGGCATTAAGCCTTTACCTTGTGTTTCGCGGATCTTTTGACACAGGTTAGTTTTACCTGAGGTACAGAATTTACACTCACCACATTCTGGGGTGTAAAGTGGGATAACGTGATCGCCAACTTTTACATCAGTAACGCCTTCGCCAACTTGCTCGACAATACCGCCGCCTTCGTGACCTAGGATACAAGGAAAAATACCTTCAGGATCTTCACCTGAAAGCGTGAATGCATCGGTGTGACAAACGCCTGAGGCTAGAATCTTAACTAATACTTCACCTTTCTTAGGCAGCATTACATCCACTTCTTCAATACTTAGTGGTTGTTTTGGACCCCACGCAATGGCGGCTTTTGATTTAATAAATTGATCTGACATTTTTCTATTCCTCAGTTGGTAGCGCCTTCTTGATTATGTGGTGCTATCTAGTAATAGATTCATTATATATATTTCCTGTGTGATGATAATATCGTGAAATGAAAAATACTTTTACTGAGGTGTAATAATGGAGTGGGAAGGTATTACCGAATTTGTCGCCGTTGCGGAAACCGAGAGCTTTACTAAAGCAGCGCAACGCATTGCCATTTCAACGGCTCAGGTGAGCCGCCAGATATCGGCATTAGAAAAACGTTTACAGGTCAAGCTGTTTTATCGCACTACACGTAAAGTGTCCTTAACTCAAGAAGGCGCTGGCTTCTATCAACAGTGCCGGCAAATTTTAGATGCCTTGCATCAAGCACAAACGGAGCTAACATCGCTGCAAACAAAGCCACAAGGGCATATTAATTTAACGGCACCTGTGACCTTCGGTGAGAAAGTCATTTTGCCGTTGATCAATGATTTCTCTTTGTTGTATCCCGAAATAAGTATTCGTGCGGATTTATCTAATCAACGAGTAGATATGAATGACGGCTATTACGATCTAGCGATCCGCATCGGTAAACTGGAAGACTCCACCTTAATGGCCAAGCAATTGGCAACACGACAAAGTTTTGTTTGTGCCTCACCTGACTATTTAGCGCGCCATGGCACGCCTCATACTATGGATGAATTAAAGCGGCATAATTGCTTGTTGGGGTCATCAGATCACTGGCGTTTTTATCACAAAGACAAGATCGCTAAATTAAAGGTAAGTGGGCAATTAAGGTTTAATAGTGGTCAGGCACTTGTTGACGCGGCATTAAAAGGCATAGGTATTGTTCAATTGCCAGAATATTATCTTAGTAACTATTTGGATAATGGAGCTTTGGTGCCGGTATTAGAAAGCGTAAATATTCCGAAGGAAAGTGTGTGGGCGGTGTATCCGCATAGCAGAAATCTATCGCCTAAAGTGAGATATTTAATCGACTTTTTAATCCAGAAGCTAAAATTAGTTGAAAGCTAAAGTTGAGGTTATGATTGGGATTAGAACTAGGTAAATTGAGACATTAAATACTGCTATTTAAATTAAAGGCTCATCTAAAAAGATGAGCCTTTAAAGTATTTATTAGTCTATTTGACAAATGTAGTACTGTTGGCTCGAATAGTAGTATCCGCCAGCAGACCAACTTCCGAAGCCGTATTCAATAACTCTTGAACCTGAAATAAAATACGTTTTATCTTGTTCTAAGTTTAATGCCGCGGCGAAGTTTGTGCCATCTCCCCAACTTACGTCGAAGCCGCTGTTATTACACGTGGTGTCGTAATCAGTTTTACTAATTAGGGTATCACTGACGGTATAGTTCTTACCATTGAACGCAAATGATTGTATAGCATCTGCTGCCGCAGTAGTGAATGTAATAGATTCATTAACTGTTATCGCATTGTTGTACAGGTCATTTACATCTCCATTTACCACTAAGGTGTGAGATTTCAAGGCCGTTAGCGCTGAGTCAGGTTTTATCTTCAGCATTGTGTCTTCAATTGTCACAGTTACTGCGATGTTCGCGCCACCTTCATCCGATAGAGTCACAATGCTGCTAAGATCTTGGTTTTTGATCGCTTCATTAAATGTAAGCGTGAACTCTGCACTGATTAATACATCATTGTCGCCCTCAGATACAGAAACTGAGTCTAACGTCGGTGCTTCAAAATCTTTTTGACAGATATAAGCAAGCGTTGATGACTTACTCGTGTAATCGAAGCTTCCCGCAGTCCAGCTACCGCCGCTGTAGTCTAGGTTGTATGCTGAGTAACTGTTGGCTTCATCTACAAACCAGTAGTCTCTTGCTGATAAATCGAGTTCAGATGCAAAGTTACTCCAGTCACTAGACGATGAACGTGAAAGTAACGTTTGGTCGATTGCAGAACACGCATCAATTGCTTGTTGCCAAGTCTTTGTAGACTCATAAGCTTGATAGCATATGCCGTTAATTTCAGTACCATCACAACGACTTTGAGTGAAGTCGATATCTGAATTCACGGCGCTAGAGGCTGGTATTGTTTGTGTTTTGGCTACTCTAATACCAATATCGTTTTTATCGATATTGGCGTTACTTAAAGTAACAACTAAGCGCAAGGTGTTATCAATTGTCTTTAGTTCAGCATTGTCTGACGTCAAAGTATTCCAATTACTACCACCATCTGTTGTTAGTTCGTAGTCTTCAATTGCCGCATAGTTTTCAATCAGCGAAATGGTAATTTTATTTTTGGCGTCATCAGTAGCAATAAGTGCTGGTGTTTGTGGTGCTGATACCATGACAAATCGTGATGTCGCCGTTGTGGCATTGTCCGCTGCAACTTCTGAATCAGGATATGTCAGCGTTGCAATGTTGCCTGTGGCTACACTATCGCTGTCTAACTCTTCTGCTAGCCAATATGACTGGGCATTGTGGTTAGGGAATAGCGCTGAATTTGTAATTAACTCTACTTTTGGAACATCGGCAACGTTGAGATCTGCCATTGCTAGTTTGTAAGCGGTTTCGCCAAAAGATGTCCAACTGCCGGTTGTAACAATATCGCCAGAGAAATCAGCGTATGCTCCTTCTGGTGTTGCCCAGTATTTGTAGTCTTTTGATAGTGTTGCTACAAATGCACTTGCATTAGGATCGTCGCCCACTGCTTGCCAAATAGCTTGGGTCGCCAGTGTCCATGACGCGCTCGCAAAGTTAGCCGCAACACCGGAAACATCATCAGATTTAGTAGCTAATGCACTTTGATCTTCGACGCGTTGCCACAATCTTGTATTTGCACCGTCTAACCAGTACTTAAACTCTGCTGCGTCGGTTATTTCACCTGCTGTTGTCACTTTCACCCAATTTTGCGGTGTACCCGAATCAATGGTTTTCGCTTGAGCATTAGTTGGTAGCTGCCAGGTGCTAACACCACAAATTTCTTGTGCGTTGTATACATCTGACTGACGAGTTTGTGTATCGCTAAAAGTCGTGTTTTCGTCAGTCGCTTTTACAGGAGACAACAAGGCCCAAACAACACGGGTTTTTGCTGATGTATCAAGGAGACAACGCCAACCTTGTTCAACCGTGGTATCGGTTTCAACTAAGTTACCAGCAACGTCAAGTTTTGCGAAAGTCGTTAGTGGTATCATTGCATTTTCTTGGGTGATACTAGCTTGTGAATGTGCATCGTTAAACGCATCAATAATCGCTGAGTCTGTCGCTGCCACAAGTGGTTTAGCTGCGTTCAAGTCAGTCGTTAGGTTGTTTAAGACCGTTTGTACTGCATCTTTATTTACTTGTGTTTCAAAGCTAGCTGCGGATGTTAAGGCGTTGTCTATGGCTGTTTGCGCTGTTGTTGCTTGTTCAATTAATGTTGCTAGTTCGAACCATTTCGCATTTAGCGTTTTTGCTTGAGTACGCAACGCATCGCCAGTTCCACTTAACCCTGCTTTTAATGTATTGAACTCAGCAAGCACGGTATTTAATGAATCGATAGTTTGCTGATGATCAGCGACAACTGCGAGTAATTGTGACGCTGGAATTGTGAATGCCACTGGATTACTTGCTGACTCACCTGCCTGACGGCCTGTTTCCGCATCGGCTTTAACACGAATACTAATGCTGTTAATCGTTGCATTGATATTACCAATAATTACTGGTTTCTGTTTGATGGCTTGATAAGTGTTGCTGCCATTTAGTTGAATTTCGTAATCGGTATATTGCTCATAGCCAGTGACGAACTGCCAATCTAATGTATCGTTAGTATCGTTAACGCTTAGGCCTGTCGGGGCAGTAGGCGTTGCTGGTGTCGGCGTGAATACTTTTGTATTAGAAACGCTTTGACCAGCAGGATGTGGCGTTGCTGCATTGAGGTTTTCAGCTAGGCGAATACTAATGCTACCTACAGTGTAGTCGATATCTTCTAGATTAATCGTGAAAGACTCAACTGTAGCCCAATCACCGTCAGCTATTTTTACTTCGAATAAGTTAGCTTCGATGTAGCCGTCAATAGGGTTAAATACAATCTCGTTTGTCGCATCATTCTCTGATTCAATTGTTGGCGCTGCTGGTACTTCAGTAACGGTAAACTCGCTTGAAACATAAGCGGCAATACTCGAATCATTCTTTTCAGAAGCTTTTACTCGCATCGTGATAGTACTTGAACCTTTGCCGATGTTACCTATCACAATAGGTTTCTGTGATACGGTCACCCATTGACCATCACCTAAATTGTACTCATAGTTTTCTGGAGATGAATATCCTGCAACATATTGCCAATCTAAGGTATCTACGCCGTAGGTATCATCAACCACAAAATTACCTGGTGACGTCGGGAAACGCTCGAAGCTAGTGTACGCTTGAGTACTAAACAATGCGACACCTGCTGGGCGATTTGAGGCCTCGTCTGTTTTAACTCGCACACCCACTTGACCCGCATCAATATTATCATTACCAACTGATACTTCTAGGCGACTCAATGGGAAGAAGTCATTCCAAGTTGTACCGCCATTTAGCGTGTATTCGTAATCATCATTTGATGAATACCCCGAAACTAGCGTAAAGCCGAAGGTATCATCCGCATTATTGTGAATTGGATTAGTTGGCGCAGCAGGTGCTGGAACGTCAGTATTTGGCGTGAATACCTGTTGGTTAGACGCAATAATACCTGCTGGGTGAGGCGTCGCAGCATTGAGGTTTTCAGCAAGTCGAACTTGAATTGCTCCAGCGGCATAATCTATATCTTCTAGCGTAATAGTAAAGTTCGAAGCTGTTTGCCATGGACGGTCTGCAATTTTTATTTGATAGAGTGAAACATTGTCGTACCCATTAATTGCAGTAAAGGTAAGTGTGTTTGCATCATCATCTTCGCTACTGATTACAGGGGCAGCAGGGACTGTACCGATTGTATATGTCGCAGCCAGGCTAGCTACAGCACCTGCAGCGTTTTTGTCAGTCGCTTTAACCCTGAGCTTTATTGAATTACTAGCGATTGCAATATTACCGATAACAATTGGTTTCATTGTCGTGTCTTGCCACTGATTATCCCCTAAGTGATACTCGTAGTCAGATACTGAGTTAAACCCCGAAACAAAGTCCCAATCGAGCGTGTCAACACCGTAGTTATCATTGGCGAAAATTGGCGATGGAGCAGCGACATTGTCATTGAAATAAGTAAACACTGAATCATTTGAAAGTGTATTACCGACTGGTCGTTTAGTGTCTGAATCTTCTTGTACACGAACAACGACAGCGCTTACAGCCAAATCTACATTACCAATATTAACGACAAAGTTTTGCCCTGCCATTGTTTGCCAAGTGCTACCGCTGTCAAGACTATACTCATAATCGCTAACACTGCTATAGCCAATTGCGGCTGTAA
>JBMYWG010000022.1:0-57017 GCA_049607155.1 Psychrobium sp. | reverse complement strand
GCTCTCTTCATCCACCGTGATGCTGGCATCATCAGCAATTGGCGCATCATTAATGGCATTAACGCCGATGGTTACCGTGCCGTTGCTCACCGCATTGGCTGCGCCTGAGTTGTCATTGACGCTGTAGGTGAAGTTCCCCACGGTATCGCCGTCGTTGTAATCGGCAGGGGCGTTGTATTTTAGGCCCGTTAGCTGCGCGCTGGTGAGCGTTTGGCCGTTAGTCACAACCGTCGTGCCATCCGCCAAGGTCACGGTGCCAAGGGTTGGCAAGCCGGTGACGGTAATGGTGAGGTTGGTGCTATCACTGTCGGTTGGTGCTGCAATACCTAGATCAGTGCCTGTGCTCTCTTCATCCACCGTGATGCTGGCATCATCAGCAATTGGCGCATCATTAATGTTAGTGACTTCAATCGTGAAGTTTTGGGTACTGGTTGAGCCATCGGTCGAGGTCGCAACAACCGTCACGACATGATTACCGCCATCGCCATTATCAAAGTCTAGTTCTTTAGCTACGGTGATTTCACCGCTGGTTGGGTCGATGGTGAAACGACCGTCTGCGTTATCACTTAGTGTGTAAGAAACATTGTCGCCATCAGGGTCTGTGGCATCGGCGTGAACGCCTGTGCTATCACCAATTGATGCGTTTTCAGAGACGGTGTTGTTGGCTTCTTCGATGTCTGTAACTGGGCCAATGACATTGTCGGTATCACCTTGTCCTGGTGTAGAGCCATCGGCATCAGTCACGCTAATAGTGAAGTTTTGGGTGCTGGTTGAGCCATCAGTAGATGTAGCAATGACTGTAACGACGTGGTTACCGTTATCGCCATTTTCAAAGTTTAATTCTTTAGCAACTTTAATTTCACCAGTGGCAGGATCGATGGTGAATCGGCCCTCGGCATCATCACTTAAGGTATAAGAAACATTGTCACCATCAGGGTCTCTTGCATCGGCGTGAATGCCGGTGCTATCACCAATGGAAGCATTTTCAGATACTGTGTTATTGGCTTCTTCGATGTCTGTCACTGGGCCAATAGCATTGTCAGTATCACCTTGTCCTGGTGTGCTGCTATCAGCGTCGGTGACTTCAATAGTGAAGTTTTGCGTGCTGGTTGAGCCATCGGTTGAGGTCGCAACAACCGTCACCACATGATTACCGCCATCGCCATTATCAAAGTCGAGCTCTTTCGCCACGGTGATTTCACCGCTGGTTGGGTCGATGGTGAAACGGCCGTCTGCGTCATCACTTAGTGTGTAAGAAACATCATCGCCATCAGAGTCTGTGGCATCGGCGTGAACG
The DNA here is from genome assembly GCA_049607155.1 of Psychrobium sp. Classification (GTDB taxonomy): domain Bacteria; phylum Pseudomonadota; class Gammaproteobacteria; order Enterobacterales; family Psychrobiaceae; genus Psychrobium. The sequence continues at coordinate 55,720 of JBMYWG010000022.1, read as the reverse complement.
CCTGTGCTATCCCCAATTGAGGCATTCTCAGATACTGTGTTATTGGCTTCTTCGATGTCTGTAACTGGGCCAATGATATTGTCGGTATCACCTTGTCCTGGCGTTGAACCATCAGCGTCGGTGACTTCAATAGTGAAGTTTTGCGTGCTGGTTGAGCCATCAGTCGAGGTTGCAACTACGGTGACAGTATGGTTACCGCCATCGCCATTATCAAAGTCGAGCTCTTTAGCTACGGTAATTTCACCGCTGGTTGGGTCAATAGTGAAACGACCATCAGCGTCATCACTTAGTGTGTACGAAACATCATCGCCATCAGGGTCTGTTGCATCGGCATGAACGCCAGTGCTTTCAGCAATTGACGCGTTTTCAGATACAGTGTTGTTGGCTTCTTCGATGTCAGTGATTGGGCCTACATTACTCGTTGGTGTCGACAAATCAACTGTGGCACTATCCGTACCTTCGCTTGAACTATTTCCAGCAGGATCAGTTACTTTAGCTGTGACTTCGACATTTTGACCATCAGTGATTTCACTCGGCGGAATGGCTATTGTTGTAAAGCCACTGTCGATAAGTTCTTGAGTGATAGTAATTGGCGGTTGCTCTGTACCGTTGATAGTTACAATGAGGCTATCGCCTACTTCTGTACCGATTTGTGGTAGGTTAATACGTGCTGTAAGGTCGCTTGCTTCGTTGTCATCAATGATGTCATCGTCTATCTGTTCATTAATGTTAACGGTTGGCGCATCTTGGCTCTGATTGCTTTGATCTTTATCGCCACCTGGCACGTTGATATCAACAGTCGCGCTATCTGTTGCTGTTTCTGAGCGATTGCCCTTATCGTCAATAACTGTCGCTGCGACGTCAACGACGATATCGTCTGACAATAGGTTTTCATCGATAACTACGTTAATATTTTGGTTATCGATAACTTCCTGTGTTACTAGGATATTTGAGGTTGTAGAGGTATTACCGATTGTAAGTACAACTTCGATTGTGTCGCCAACATTAAGGTTAGGATCGTTAAGCGTGATGGTCGCATCGACGCCTGCTTCTCGCTCAACAAAATTGATAAAACCATCATTGTTAGCATCGTTTAGAGCAACTATTGGTGTTGCTGGGGCAGTAGTATCTAGTTCGTCACCACTTTGTGCTTCGACAGGTTGATTGTTCACATCAACAACATTTACGCTTGCGCTAATTTGACCATCAGACAACGATGATACATCGACATTGTCCACTGAAAACGAGCCATCTTGCGCAACAGTGACATTTTCAACGACAATTTGGTTTCCTTGGCTATCGGTTAGAGTAATAGTCAATGGAGAATTTGGCAGCACACCTGTGGTAGTGCCAGAAATAGTAGCGGTTTGGCTTAGACTGTCGATGTAATGATAACGGCTTGTTGAATAACTTCAGGCGTTTCTTCTGAAGCTTGTGCTGGTGTGAACGCTTCACTCTGAAATGCTGTATTAGCAAGTGTTTCACCGTTGGTTCTATCAAGGCTTGAAAAGCTAATGCCTCCACCTGCGGTTGCCGCACCGGCAGCAGTATCCGGTAAATCTAGTTCGCCACCGTTTTCGATTTGCGATTGAATTGCCGATATTTCGTCATCAACGCCGTCAATAACATCTTCAATCTCATCAGGAAGTGCTTCTTCGTCAGCTAGGGTAGCTTCTTCAGGAATCATTTCCGTTTGTGGTTCACCCACAAATATTTTCCGTCATTACCAAAAATGATTTCTATTCGACCATCGGAATATTTCACCGTCACTTGTGCATTTTCACTCAGTAGTAAGTTGTCGCCCGCGACAATTTCATCACCCACTTTGAGCTCTGAAGTTTGATTATTTGCTAACAGTTTTACCTCGCCAATGATTGCTTTGATTTGAGCATTTTGGGTGGTTACTAGTGTATTCATGAATTAACCTTTATCTGTTCTTACTACTTTTTGTGATTTTATATGCTGTAAGTCATTGATAATTAATTCTTTATTTTTCAACGACTGAGTTTCTTTTTTGAAACTAATACATTTTGCCTAATTTAGCGTCAATCATACGATATTTAGGGGTCAAAAATCAAATGTATACAACTAAGTGATTAGATGAGATTAAGCACGGATTGTGATGAAGAATCTCTAGCATTTTATTTTTACAAATTAATGATCTAGATCATTTTTATTAGATGCTATTTATAGCTTTTTAATGTGGAAAAATACGCGTATTTATCTAGTCGTAAAGGGCTAGAGTCATACAAGTGTTTTATTTGAAGGTTGTGGGGAAGGTGATTAGAAATTTCGCACCGTAACCAAGGTTACTTTCACAAGTAATTTCTCCTTTCAATTGAGAAGTAATGAGGTTGAAAATAATATTCAGACCTAAGCCACTGCCGCCATTATCTCTATTAGTGGTAAAGAATGGATCGAATATTTTTTGTTTTATATTGGGACTAATGCCTTTGCCATTATCGGATACGACGAGTTTTAGATTGTCATCGTGTCTAGTTACTTTAATCTCTATCCGCTTTAGACTGCTTTCTTCTTCAAACGCATGAATTGACGCATTTAGTACTAAATTCGTAATAATCTGCGATATGCTTCCTGGGTAGCTGGATATAACGATGCTATCACTACACGACACCTTTATCGTGAGGTCCTTGCGTTTAATTGCATTGTGGATACTGGTTAAGGTTTGGTGAATATATTCATTGACATTAAAGGTTCGTTGTTCGTCACTACTTTGATCGACGGATATTTGTTTGAAGCTTCGCACTAATTCGGCTGTTCGTTCTAGATTATTGCGGATGAGTGTTGCCGCTTGATTAGAAGTTTCAATGTAATTATCAAAGTCAGACTTTTTCATTTTTTGCTGTTGATATTTTTCCGTCAATTCGGTGGTGATGGCTTGAAAGTGAGATATCCCAGTTAGTCCAACGCCAACAGGTGTATTAATTTCGTGAGCGATCCCAGCAACTAAACTGCCTAAACTCGCCATTTTCTCGGCGGCAATTAATTGTTGTTGTGTTGATTTTAGATGTTCAATAGTCCCGTTTAATTCTGATTGCATTTGGGTTAACTCACCGACAGTGGTCGTTAATTTCGCATTGGCGATAGCAGCACTTTTATTGGCTTTAAGGAGTGTTTTTATAAAGAATAAAACTGCGATAAAGACAGATACAAAAGCAACAATTATTTGATATACGACGGTATAGTCGACTTGAGGGTTAACGTCGACTTTTAACCATTTATCACGCACTGCTTGATGTTGTTGAAAAGTGATAGCGGCGATTGACTTATTGATGATGGATAGTAACAGAGGCAAATCTTGTTGGACGAGAAAGCGGTGGGTGTATTTAAAATCTGTAACTCCTGCAATTTTTAGGTCCGGAAATTTGTTTTGGACATGGTTCATCGCTGTAATGATATGACCCAAGTAAGCGTCTGCTTCGCCGGTCCTTACCTTGCTGATAGCGCCTTGAGTTGTTTCACTTGTTATGACGGTTATTGACGGATATTGTTTACGTACTTGTTCAACAATTGGCGATGAAGCGCCGACTACAACTACGGTCTTTCCTCGTAGCTCTTCCATTGTGTTGTAATATCTGTGCTCTTTTTGCGTAAGTAATGCGTAATTGAATTCTGTATAGGGAATTGACACGCGATGTGGCGGTATAGCACTGTCGACTGAAGGGATAAGTTGTGACTTTCCTTCAACAAATTTTGCTTTTACCGCCTCCCAATCATTGGCGTGTTCGAGTTCAAACTGCAATCCAGACAAATCTTCGATTATTGCTAAATATTCCGCAATGGGGCCAATCATTGAATCTCCTTCAATCACAATAAGAGGCGGCCAGTCGACTTCCGTGTATGAAATTACAGAGTTATTTTTAATAAATGTCAGCTCTTGCGGTGTAAAGTTCAATGCCTTATTTGTGGTATCACTTAGGTTAAACGCTTGCTGGTATCGGACAAAATTATCCAATAATTGTAGTGAGTTCGTATCGAGGTTGTGTCCCAATTCTTTAGATTGTTGATCGATGACAGAGTCATTGAAGGCAATGTTGAGATATCTAGTGGATGAGCTATTAAGTTCGATAGCTTTTAAAGGAATCGGGAGGCGATAAGGTGTTGGCTGCTCATCTATTGAAATTCTTTTTATGAAAGAAGATTCCTGCAGGGCAGTTAGATTGTTTAACAGTAAATCTTGTTGTTTATTGTCGATGATCTCCTGAAGAATTTTGGCTAGTTTTACACTTGTATCTCTCTTAAAAATTATGCGATTAGATAAATAGTCATCGACGAGATTTAGATATGCACCACTGCGTTTTAATTCCCTGAGTTGCTCATTAAATGACGTCGCTATGCGCTGATCTCTAAACGCCAAATATAAAGGGGATGTTCGTGGAAAAACGTTATAAATCTGAAAGTCTTCTAGCGAATAGTCATCGAACTTAGCGAGCTCCCATATGGCGACGTTTTTATCAATGATAACGGCGTCGATGATACCATCTATTAATGCTTGAATTTGCAATTTGCTATTGAGTTCTCGATAGCTGAAGTGATCATTACTCGTGTTGGAGATGCTGTATTTGAAAGGGCTTCCTAATGCTCTGTTGGCTCCTTTAAAGCCGATTACATTATAGCGTTTTAGATCGTTAATTGTGTCGATTGGATGCAGAAGATCTTTCTTAGCTAAAACAAGGTTATCGACGGTTAATAGATTGTCAGAGTAGAAGAAATCTTTATTACGTTTGGTTGTTACTAACGCTGCATCGATGTTTTCTTTTGAGAACAAGACAGAGTTTATTTCTCGATATTTGGAGTGTTGCAGAGGTTTTAGTTCCAGTGATGTATTGGCAAAAATGATTTCGATGAGATCGGTAAGTAAACCTTTAGCACTGTCGTCTTCGATCACATATGGTGGAAAGTGAGCAAATAGATTTACCGTGACAGATTGTTTCTTTTGCCTTGTTTGTTGTGCAGTTGTTGACAAGGTTTCTTGTGGTAAGAGCGTCGCCTTGGTGGTCTTAATTTTTGAGTTTTTAAAGGCTTTTTGAATTGTTGACTCGGGCGATAGCCACTTGTGAGTCAGGGCGGTAAACTCCTGCGGTGAAATTAGTGAAGCGGCTGATGAAATTTTGTTGGTGAGCTCTTTATTTTCTTTAGGTGTCACTAAATAGAAATTATTTTTGAATGATGGCAGGTTAATTTGTTGGTAATTAGTCTGCTGATTTGTTTCATATAAGTATTGCCAAGATGCTTGCCGCTCACCAAAAAATCCATCAACATCGGGATCAGCTAATAACTTATGCATCTGCGACACCGTGTTAAATGTTATGGGTGTGACACTTGGGTAATTTGTCGTTAGAAACTTAAAATACATAGAGTTTTCCAACACTGCTATCGTTCGCATTTTTATATTGTCATCCGTTAGCTCATCAATAGATGATTTTTTTATATAAATATCGTTAATAACAGACGCAAGAGGTTTGATGTAATTTAGCGTTTCTTCCATATTGTTAAAGTGAAAATAGGCAAGGGGAGCATCGATACCGCCATTCTCTACTTGCGCCAACATTTCTTTAAACTCCATTGGTACAAACTCGATAGTTAAATCGCTTTTATTTGCCAAAAGTCGCCAGTAATCAATAAACAATCCCTCAGGCACTTGGTCTTTTTTTAAAACAACATAAGGTGGAAAATCGGTAAGGGTACCGATTCTTATTGTTGCTATGCTGTAACTACTCGTGAAGAAGCTAAGTAACGTAAATAGAATAAAAAAGTAACGCAAGAGAAGACCTTAAAGCTCAGTGTTTTGTTTAAGGTTAGGTGGACATACTAAATAATCAAATTTTGATAGTTAATTAGAAAACAATATCACTCATAGGAAGTAAAGCTTGTTATCATGCGCGCCTATTAATAATTGAGCTGGCGCTTTGTTGATTCAAGTAGCGCAATTTAGGAGTTATCGATGTCTTACTTTGAACTTTTTGTTTTAATTAATTTTGCGTGGGGGGGATTATCGCTAGCTGTATTATTTACAGGTGAAAAAAACAACGGTTATGTAAAGCCCATTGTTGTTCCATTTATAGTCTTGTCATGGATATATTTATTGTGTTGTGTGCCTCTGTTTAAAGATGGGTTACAGCCGCCGCAAGATCTCGCAACATATTATGCAATATTAGCTGGTGTGCTCTCGATAGAAGTTTGGCTTGTGATGATAGTCACGTTATTAACAATTTCGTTAGCAAAGAAAGCTCATAACCCCGAATTCAAGTCTTATTTACTTCCTTTTTATCAGCCAATTCGTAAGGTATTCAAGCCATTATGGATTATCGTTGCATTGACAAACATAATCAATTCAGGGGTGTCATTAATTTACATAATGAATTAATATGTTACCAAATGTAATCATCTTGTAATAAAAAGGATTAATAATGATAACAAGCAAGAAACTTCTGTTAGCTTCTGCTATTTCTGCACTTCTTGTTGGCTGTGGCGGTGGGGGTGGGGGTGGTAGCTCTACTCCTTCGCCTGCTCCAACTCCAGCACCTGTTCCTAGCCCGACGCCAGCACCGACTCCTACGACAAGTGCTTCGATTAAAATTTCTGGAGATTTAACTCCAGCTGTTGGTGAGTCAGTGGCGTTGATCGCTACTGTGGATGGCGAGCGTTCAGATTTAGCAGACATTAAGTGGACTCAAACAAAAGGTGATGCGTTAAAATTAGTTGCGGCTAATTCTGCAGTATTAGCTTTCGATATTGAGAAAGCTGGTGACTATGAGTTTAAGATTGACTATACAACAGCTGATGGCGATAAGCTTAGTGAAACAGTTAGCTTTACGACGACGACCAAAGCAAACATTTTGAATGCTCGTCGCGATTTCGCGTCTCGAGAAGGTAATAAAGTATCTTTTAAACTATCTGCTCCAGTTGACGCAGATGGTAAGATTGTTACCGTGACTAGTCCTACATCTGGTAATCAAATTGCTGCTGAGTTTACAAATGTCAGTTGGGAGCAAACTGCTGGTCCTACTGTAGTTTTTGATGATAAAAACACTAACCCATATACAACAATATTTAGAGCGCCAGGTGTTAAAGAAGATACTGTTGCAACATTTATGGTTAAAGCAACTCACCCTGATGGTCATGTTGTTTCGGATAATGTTCATTTATTGATTCAAGATATTGAGGCTATTCCTACTAGCTCAATTTATGACACTGTTGTTGCAAAGATAACCCCGGCAGTTAAAAATGCACCGATGGAAGAAGGGTTAAGTAATTGTATTTATTCAAATTACTTTGCTACACCTTGCTCTTTGACTAGAATCAATTTAATTGGTCAAGATCATCCTAATCCTACTGTTGACGATATTATGTCACGTGTGATTACTTCGCATCCTTGGATGGCGGAAAACTTCCGTAAATTCTTAACAGAACAAGACCCACATGGCGACTTTAAAAAGTTACTTCGCTCTGTTAGTGCTGTCGTAATCTCTTATGATATTCGTCCATCATATTACTGGGTAGCTACGGGCGCTATTCACCTTGATCCTGAAGATTTATGGCTAACTCCGGAGCAACGAGATGTAATCGATGTTGCCCCTGACTACCGCAGTTCTTTTGGTCAAGAGCTTAAGTATGTAATGCCGTGGCGCTATGTTAAGGATAATGATTACGCCAGTAGTTATTACCCAAGAGAGTACCGTTTCTCTCGTACAGTAGAAGATTTAGTGCCAGATTTAGGTTCTTTGCTATATCACGAATTAGCACATGCTAATGATACTTTCCCGTCTTCAACATTAGATTCTGTTGAAGGAGCGAGTATCTATAACGCATATCAAAAGCGTGCAGGTCAATCTATCGCAGATAAGTTAACAGCAGCTCACCCAAAGAGCAGTGCTGAAATGGCTGCATTAGGTCAGGTTAACTTCCGAGGCGCTACGCCAACTGATGTTCAAAAAGCTTACACCCCAGATGACGTAGCTGGTTTCTTTAGCCATGATAATGCACCAACAGAATACGCTTATAGCAGTATTCAGGAAGACGTTGCTACGTTATTTGATGCAGCGATGATGAGTGCTCGCTATGGTATACATCGTGATGAAGCGGTAACTAGCCCGCGTCATGAAACTGATTCGTCACAATCATACATCTTAAGTTGGGGTCAACGTGGTCGTATTGCAGATCCTGCTGTGATGCCACGTTCGAAGTATGTATTCGAGCTAATTTTCCCTGAATTAGATAGCGATGAATTTTACAGCAAATTAGATGCGCCTATCGCTCTTAAGCCTGGTTTAAGTTGGTTTGATGTACTAGATCTGAGTGAAAGCAAGACTGGTTCTTTACCTCAAAAAGCTTATGCTGTGGGTAAAAGTGTAAAAGTTGAGCGCCCAGTTGAACTAGATTTAACGCGTCGTTACAAGTAATAACCCTTTTAAAATCTAGACTAAAACCGCAGCTAAGAAATTAGCTGCGGTTTTTTATCTAAAGTATGACAAAAAATAACAGTCAGCATTAAAAAATTGCAGTAGGATAGAGCTACATTAATTTTGAGATTGAGGTAGTGTAGTGATATCTAAGTTGGCAATTGTTGGTGGTACCCACGGCAATGAATTTACAGGGATTTATTTACTAAAAAAATGGCAGCGTGAACTGTCGTTAATTGAGCGCTCTAGTTTTAGCATAGAAACGCTTTTTGCCAACCCAAATGCCTACAGCGAAAATAAGCGCTATGTTGACCACGACTTAAATCGCTGTTTCGAACAAGCCCAACTAGAAGACGATTCACTTGATAGCAAAGAGCAAGTCCGTGCTAAAGAAATCAACGAACTATTAGGTCCGAAGGGCAATCCTCGTGTTGATTTTATTATCGACTTACACACCACAACCTCTAACATGGGGCCAACCTTATTACTCACTAAAAAGGGTACTTTTTACAATCAACTTGCAGCTTATGTAACGCAAAAAATGCCACAGGTGATTGTTTCTTGCGATGAGGATCACAAGGCGAATAGCGAGCATCATTTTCTGTCGAGTATCGCGATGGACAGCGTGATGGTTGAAGTCGGCCCCGTGCCTCAATCGGTCTTACGACAAGACGTGTTTGAGCAAAGCGAAGAAATGACCATGCATATTTTGGATTTCATCGAGCTATACAACAACAATCAAGTGCCGCAACTGCCAGAGACCGTATCAGCTTACCGCTTTATTGAATCTATTACGCTACCTCTCAATGAAGACGGTAGTCGCAATGGTATGATCCACAAAGATATTCAAGATAAAGATTTTACTGCAATTAAGACGGGACAGCCGCTCTTCACTACTTTTGATGGTGAAGTTATTTGTTATGAAGGTGAAAAGACGCTATACGGTTCATTTATTAATGAAGCAGCGTATTACGACAACAACCTTGCGATGTCACTACTTGAGAAAATAACGCTTCATACCTACAGCGATTAAGCATGTTACGTTTATTCTTTTATTTACATCTTGCTGGCCTAACGCTAATTGGCGTTGGGCTTTATTTGTTGTTAATGACAGATACAACACAAACCGTCGGTGGCATGGTGGCTGCTAGCAGTGCATTAGGTATTGGTGGGGTGATGATTTCACCTTATCCGGTGATTAAGTTTATTCAGTGGTCGCAAAAACAATCGAGTTCTGAGAGCTAAGTACTAGCCAACTTTCGCTAAAACACGGATAATCGCGCATTATTTTTTAGTGATATTGAAATGTGATTATGTCAGAGCAATACGATTTACGATTCGGCGGTATCAAACGTCTTTATGGCCATGAGGCTGTAGCTAAATTAAAGGCCTCTCACGTTTGTGTTGTTGGCATTGGTGGCGTTGGCTCTTGGGCGGCAGAAGCCCTTGCTCGTAGTGGCGTTGGTGAAATAACGCTAATTGATTTAGACGATATTTGTACCACTAATATCAATCGTCAAATTCACGCATTGTCTGATACCGTAGGCCAAGCAAAAGTCGAGGTAATGGCTGAGCGAATTCACGGTATTAACCCCGAGTGTAAAATTAATGTCGTTGAAGAGTTTGTCGATGCGGATAATCTGTCTGAATTAATCACTAAAGACATGGATTATGTGATTGATGCCATTGATAGCATTAAAGCGAAAGTGGCGTTGATTGCCTATTGTAAGCGCAACAAAATCAAGATTATCACTGTAGGCGGCGCTGGCGGTCAGCAAGATCCAACGCAAGTGCAAGTGACGGATCTCGCTAAAACCGTGCAAGATCCTCTCGCGGCAAAAGTGCGTGGTGAATTGCGCCGTTTTCACAACTTCTCTAAAAACCCCAAGCGCCGCTTTCAAGTAGAATGTGTGTACTCGACTGAGCATTTGGTTTACCCAAAGAGTGATGGCAGCGTGTGTACACAAAAATCGCAAGCTGATGGGCCAATGAAAATGGATTGTGCTAGTGGTTTTGGCGCCGCGACTGTTGTTACGGCAAGTTTTGGCTTTGTCGCTGTTGCGCGGGTAATTAAGAAATTAACGACAGTATCTGCTTAGATACTGTCGCCATGATAAGATTAAGGGTTAATCCGCCAAGCCTTGAATGTTCTCGATAATGGCTCTAATGCCATTACCGCGAGATGGGCTTAGATGAGACATTAGCCCCAACGATTCCAGAAATGCCACGCAATCGAATGATTTTAATCGGCTAGGCGGCACGCCGTCGAATGATTGGCAAATAATGGTAATAAGCCCACGGACTATCTTTGCGTCGCTGTATATATTTAATGTCAGCTCATCGCCTTCGATTTGACCATAAAACCACACATTGCTCTCGCAGCCATTAAGTAATACCTCATCGACTTTTAATGCATCATCCATCGCTGGCAGTGATTTTCCTAAGCGCAATATATGGCGATATTTATCTTCCCAGCTTTTTAATGCGGCAAACTGCTCAGCAAGCTGCTGCTGTTGTGGGGTAAAGCTCATTACTTTTTCTTAGCATTAAAAGCATCAAGTTGTGCTTGGGTGGCTGGTAGTTGGTGATTGGTTTTCCACTCACTATATGGCATGCCGTAAACGCGTTCACGCGCCTCGTCATCACTCACTTCAACGCCTTGCTCATCAGCAGCTGTTTTATACCACTTACCAAGACAGTTACGGCAAAAGTCTGCCAAAATCATTAAATCGATATTTTGAACGTCTTTGTTGTTGTCTAGATGTTTTAATAAACGGCGAAAAGTCGCAGCATCTAAGGCATCTTGTGTTGCTTGATCTAATTGGCTCATGTCTTGTGTTCTATATTCTGTGCAAAATGAAGCGGCATTTTAGCAAGGAGTACTATTCGCCGCCATGGCTATTGACGATCAGGTACTCAATTTCTGGCAGACTGAGGTCAAGCGATGATCCTATGGTGTTAATACGCACTCGATCATGATGCTCCATCAAACAAGAGCCACTGGCAAAACTATAGGCCGCAATCACTATTTGATGCTTTTTCTCTAAACTAAGTAAGTATTTATGCGTGGTAAGAAAGGGCAATGTTGGTGCAGAACCACTATTAATGAGAGCCTGCTCTTCATCAATATCAATATTGGATTTTTCAACACCAGTAAAGTCTTGAAAAAGACTTTGTAACCGCGAGCGGGAATGAACGGTATCGCCGTAGCCACTAAGTAGGTAATTTAGCACGCGAAAGAGTAATAGATGATCGATAACCGTGCCGAAATCTTCTGGTGACTTCAGAATTTGTGGATCAAAACACGATCTACAACCACAGCACATCACAAAATTCTCTAATGGATTAAGCTTGGCGACTTTAATACCAAACACTGTGAAATAAGCGGTTGATTGATGATGGGCATACTGCTGATTTGCCTGACAATTAGGACAATCAAAGCTTCCTTGCTTAATTGGTTCAACCTTTTCGGCTTCCCCCATTAAAATAAACATAGTGGCTCCATGCACCTAAAAAACAATTGAATTATCACTGTAGCAATGGTGGCAATTATTTTCAATTATCAGGTGTTTAGTTAATTTATATCCAGCGAAAATACGGTTATGCTTTACCTTCCAGTTACTGGAGTCTTTAAGGTGTATACCCAAGCCACCTCAAGATGCTAGTCTTCAACAAGACGAGAAGCGCGCCAAGAGCAAGGCATAAGATACGCGGTTAGGTTGTTCCTAATAAGTAGCTTATAACGCCGCTATTGGTCGCTTATCGCCTTGCCCTACGGGAGGCTGGGTAGAAAGCGATTACTGCGTTATGACTTCTAATCAGGGAATAACCATTAATTAAAAGTCATGCCTTGTACTCGCATCCTACCCAGCCTCTTAAACCTGCATCTTGAAGTCGCTTGGGTATAGAAATCATCACGTAATTAAGGTCGCCTTTATGTCAACTGACGTCACTCAATCCTATCAACTCGCCGTTTCAGGCTTGCGTTGCAATAACTGCGCGCTGGGCCTTACTAAAAAGCTAAACGCATTACATAAGGTCGATGCACAAGTGAGCTTTGCTAATGAAAAGGCGACATTCGAGTGTCCAGAAAGTCAGCTAGAAGGGGTGATAAAGGCTATTCGCTCTGCAGGGTATCACTTGCATTCTGTGCAAGAGACTTACGATATTGAAGGCTGGCGCTGTAGTGGTTGTGCTAATAAAACAAAGCAAAAATTAGAGGCTATTGTGGGTATGGGTGAGGTGAGTGTAAATAGCACGCTAAATCAACTCACTGTCGAACGAAATCACGACCTATTAACTCAGAGTGACATCATTGAATTATTAAAGCTACAAGGCTATCAAGCGCAACTTAGACAACGCCACAATGTAGAAAATAATTCAAACCAATTCCCGTGGCAGCTGCCGCTGAGTATATTGCTGACCTTGCCATTGTTGGCACCAATGATTGCTATGTTGTGGGGGCAAAAAATCATACTGCCGGGCTGGCTTGAATTTGCATTGGGATCAATAGTGCAATTTGTGATTGGCGCGCCGTTCTACCGCGGTGCGTGGCAAAGTTTAAAAAACAAAAGTGCCAATATGGATACTTTGGTGGCGCTTGGCACAAGCGCGGCGTATTTTTATAGTTGCTACCTGTTATTTTTTCACGGCCGCGAAGGGCAGCTTTATTTTGAATCAGCCGCTGTCATTATTACCTTTATCTCGATAGGTAAATGGCTAGAAGAGCGCGCTAAAAAATCGGCTGGTGATGCAATGGCCTCCTTACTTGCGCTGCAACCACAGCAAGCCAGTGTTGTCACTGACAACGGGATTATCACTAGAGAAATCAGCGCTGTAAAAATAGGTGATATTGTCAGAGTCATGGCGGGTGCTAAGGTGCCATTAGATGGCGTAGTCACCAAAGGCAGCAGTGAATTCAACGAAGCATTTATCTCTGGTGAATCACTGCCAGTTGTCAAAAACACAGGCGATAAAGTCTATGCTGGCGCGATAAACCAAGGCGAGGTGATTGAGTTTTCGGTTACTGCGATAGGAGCCGATAGTAACCTTGGCCAAATTATCACTATGGTTGAGCAAGCGCAACAAACAAAAGCGCCCATTGAAGCGCTAGTCGATAAAGTTGCTGCTTGGTTTGTGCCTGCCGTATTACTTATTTCTGCCATTACCTTTATCACTTGGCTTTCGCTAGGTGCTAGTTTTGAAATTGCTTTGATTAATAGTGTTGCCGTGTTGGTGGTTGCTTGTCCTTGTGCATTGGGTTTAGCGACGCCGGCGGCGATTGTGGTTGGCTCTGGTCGCGCAGCTAAACAGGGCATCGTTATCCGTGATCCTAAGGCACTACAAATCGCTGGGGACATCAAGCACATTGCCTTTGATAAAACCGGTACGCTGACTGAAGGTAAACCGTCTTTAAAAGCTGAGCATTACTTTAGTGATCAGCGATATGATAGTGAGCTAAAGGCACTGCTTGAACACAGTGAACACCCATTGGCGCAAGCTATTTTACGAGCTCAATGGTTAGCAGATGTTAGCGCCGCACAGGCTACTGGTTTTAAAACCATTGCAGGTAAAGGTTTAGTTGTAGAGATTGATCAGCAACAGTATTTCCTCGGCAATCGTCAGTTACTCACCGCGCACGGCATTACTGTCAACTCTGTTTCTGCTATCAATGCTAGCGAAGTGTTGTTTGCTAGCTCGAGTCAGATCATCGCGCAATTCGAATTAGAAGATGTAGTAAGAGGCGATAGTGCACAAGCGATAAATGCTCTCAACCAAATGAGTATTGAGACGACCTTACTTAGCGGCGATAACGAAAACACCGCACAAACGGTAGCAAGTCAGCTCAAGGTGAAAAATTGGCTAGGTCAGCAAACGCCGGAGCAAAAATTGAGTTACCTACAGCAAGTACAAAACAGTGGCCAGAAAATAGCGATGGTTGGCGATGGGATAAATGATGCGCCAGCGTTAGCGCAGGCTGATTTAGGAATTGCGATGGGCGGTGGCACGCAGGTGGCGATAACAAGCGCGCAAATCACGTTAATGCAAGACAGCCCATTGTTGGTGGCTAAGGCAATTAACATTGCCAAAGCAACTTGGCACACGGTAAAACAAAACCTATTTTTAGCCTTTGCATTTAATACGGTTGCTATACCAGCCGCTGCAATGGGCTATTTGTCGCCTCAACTTGCGGGACTTGCGATGGCTTTATCCAGTGTTACTGTGTTAACTAATGCCTTGCGCCTAAAATATTCAAGGAAAGCATAAGTTATGAAAACAATCACAGAAGTTGGCATGTTGTTATCCATGCCCGTAAAGACAATTCGCTATTACGACGATATTGGATTGTTGGGCACGCTTAGCCGAGCAAATAATGGCTATCGCCAGTTTAATCAGCGCAATATCGAGCAACTCAAACTCATTCAAGGCGCGCGCAATGCTGGCTTTAGCATCGGAGAAACACGAGACTTATTAGCGCTTTTTAATAATGAAAATCGGGTAAGCCGTGATGTAAAGGCGATGACTCACGAAAAAATTATCCATTTAAAATCAAAGATTGAATCTCTCAATAATGTATTGCAACAGCTTGAATCGCTTCATGATTCTTGTGCTGGAGACGACGGAAAAGAATGTGCAATTCTCGATGGATTATCAAAAAGTTGCAAATAATTTACTCAATGCCCTTGAAATAAAAAGTACCGTCCTTATCTATTAATTAGCAGCAGGAAAGAGTTCCACTGCGACATTAACAGTCACTCAGTGATGTTAATACAACGCCAAGTTTTGGCATTCGGGTGCAGCACAAGCTGGCCATTTACAACTGTAGCCACCGATAAAAAGTAGACATCGGCACAGAGCTACCATATTGCTTCTTAGGAGAATATATTATGCGTACTATCGACTTATCACCACTATACCGCAGCGCCATTGGTTTTGATCGCCTAGCTTCAATGATCGAAACAGGCAATAAAAGCAATAACCAAGGTTACCCTCCATATAACATCGAACAGTTTTCTGAAGATGAATATCGCATTACATTAGCTGTTGCGGGTTTTGACCAATCTGAATTAGAAATTACTAGCCATCACAACACATTATTTGTGAAAGGCACTAAGCAACCTCAAAAAGAATCAGAGAGTAAATTCTTGTATCAAGGCATCGCAGAGCGTGGCTTTGAACGTAAATACCAGTTAGCGGATTATGTAACTGTGCAGGCTGCTGACTTAAATAATGGTTTATTACATATTGATTTAAAAAGAGAAGTTCCAGAGGCCATGAAGCCGCGTTCGATTGCTATCTCTGGCAATAAGCAACTGGAAAAATAAAACTCCCTCTCTCTTTATCGCTCTCACTAAAGAACGGCCATTGGCCGTTCTTTTTTTATACGTCCTTCAAAATGAATTGTTTGATTTTTGTTTAACTTTAGGTTGGTTAAAAATGCCACTTTATGGTTTTTATAACCTTATTTAGGTGTCCAATTAAAATTCCATAACGTTATAAATGTTCATAAGCTACTGTAATTAAATAGTATTTAAACTTTGGCACAGCCTCTGCAATAAGCTAATCAAGAAACGGCACAATAAGCGCCAATCATTAATTACCTTAAAACACGGAGTCCATCATGGCTAAGTTTAACAACACATTACGTAACATCGCTCTAGCATCAACATTAGTTATCGCTGGTTTAGGAAGCAGCGCTGGTGCGGCAGAATTATCAGATAAAGCTAAGCAACATCTAGTGGCGTCACTGGGTAACGTTATCTCTCATCAAGTTAGCGAAGTCGTTACTCAAGTCGGCTGGGATATCGAGCAAAGCATCCAGCAGTCGCTAATCAATCTAGGTGTTGAAGAAAATGCACCAAAGACAAAGGTTAAAGTGACAGTGGCGAAAACTGAAACTAAAGACGAATCATCTAAGTAACGAATTATTTTTTAATCTAGTGGAGAATTATTATGGGTATTTTTAGCAGATTTAGCGACATCATTAACGCAAACATCAACACCATGTTAGACAAGGCAGAAGATCCTAAGAAATTAGTCAGACTGCTTATTCAAGAAATGGAAGAAACCTTGGTCGAACTTCGTGCCAACGCAGCAAAACATATTGCAGAGCGCAAAACACTTGAAGCCAGCTTAGCCAAAGCAAAAAACAATGTTACGGATTGGGCAGCGAAAGCAGAACTTGCACTTAGCAAAGGACGCGAAGATTTAGCACGCAGTGCTCTAGTGCAAAAGCAACAATCTGCAGAGCAAGTTAACGCACTGGAAGAAGAGTTAGTTCGTTACAACGACGCGCTCGCTACAACAGATGCAGATGCATCGCGATTAGAGCAAAAAATGGTTGAAGCGCGCACTAGACAGCAATCTTTGCTAGCACGTAAACAACAAGCGCAAACTCGCTTGAAAGTGAAAAAGCAGCTCAATAGCAATAAGGTTGAAGACGCTCTAATCCGCTTTGAGCACTTTGAAAAGAAAATCGAAGCACTGGAATCTGAAGTAGAAAGCTACGAGCTAGGCGGCAAAGACGCGCAATCGGTAGAAGCGCAGTTTAAGCAAATGGAGCGCGAAGAGTCTATCGACAATGAGCTTGCGCAACTGAAACAAAAAATGGCGTCTTAATCATGTTTGGGTCCAGCGCTGTTTTATGGATATATCTCTTGCCAGTGGTTGGCGTCATGATCAGCGCTGGCATCTTATCCGCCATTAATAACGAGATTTCTTAGGAGTATATTATGAGTATTTGGCATCGTATTACTGTAGACAAAAAGCATAGCAAGTTATTTGGAGTTTGCGCAGGTATCGCTAATGCCTTTGGCTACAGCCGAATGGGGGTAAGAGTTACCACAGTCATCGGTTTATTATTTGCCCCAATTATTACTTTAACCATTTATGCAACAGCGGCGGTATTACTCCCCACCAGACAACAAGTCACAGCATAAGAAAAATTAAAGTTAGCTCTCACTCACAAAGCCCCGAATTTTTCGGGGCTTTTTTATGCTCAGGATGAGCGGTATCCAGCGGTGCCATGGATGGCAAGGAGCAGGGATGCTCAGGATGAGCGGTCAAGATTCTAGACTCCTGAAAATCTATGTACCTACATCCGTGTAGGCAATCCAGCGGTGCCATGGCAGAAAATATGTTCCAGGCATTTTCTAAGTACCTACTTCCATGTAGGCAAAAGCAAGGAGCTGGGACTATCCGACGAGTATCCTCCCTAAGTGCCTCTATCTAAAGTGATTAAAACCAACTAGCGATTTGTTTAAAAAACATTAATAGCTGTGAAGGTGAGAATCAATGTGATTTACTTTTGTTTTTAAGATGTTGATTTTAAAGAAAATTTTGATTTTTGTTGTTTTGTGTGCGCATAATAAATAGACAGTCATTTATTGGCGTATTGGAGAAGGTCATGAAACCGCAAAACGATATCGTTAATCAGCTCAATCGGGTGTTAACCGCAGAGCTAACTTCTATAAATCAGTTTTTTCTGCACGCTCGGATCTTTAAGAACTGGGGGCTCGAAGCACTAAACAGCAAAGCCTACAAAAAGTCGATTAAAGACATGAAGCAAAGCGATAAGCTTATTGAGCGCATTCTATTGCTCGAAGGCTTACCTAATCTACAACAAC
The DNA here is from genome assembly GCA_049607155.1 of Psychrobium sp. Classification (GTDB taxonomy): domain Bacteria; phylum Pseudomonadota; class Gammaproteobacteria; order Enterobacterales; family Psychrobiaceae; genus Psychrobium. The sequence continues at coordinate 37,671 of JBMYWG010000022.1, read as the reverse complement.
TTGGTCGTTTAAAAATCGGCGAACACACGTTAGAGATGCTCGAATGTGATCTCAGCGTGCAAATGGATCAAAACGAATTACTCACCGAAGTTATTCAGAAATGCGAAGACGCTGGCGATTACGTGAGCCGCGATTTGCTGGTGGAAATTTTAGATTACGAACAAGACTACATTGATTGGTTAGAGGCGCAGTTGTCTTTAATCGAAAATATTGGCATTGAAAACTATCAGCAATCGATGATTGATAGTGAATAGGAGATTATCATGAAAGGCGATCAAGAGATTATCGACAGCTTAAACCGTTTGTTAACCCACGAGTTAACGGCAATGGATCAATACTTAGTGCATGCAAAAATGTACGAAGATTGGGATTTGAGCAAACTTCATGCGCGCATTGCTCATGAATTCGAAGATGAAAAACAACATGCAGAAGCGCTTATCGAACGCATTCTATTCCTAGAAGGTCATCCTGATGCAAGCAAGCGCGATGCATTAGCCATTGGTAAAACTGTGCCAGAAATGCTGCAAAATGATCTCGATGTAGAATACCGCGTGCAAGACGATTTACGTAAGGTGGTTGCACTTTGTGAACAAAAGCAGGATTTTCAAACGCGTAACGTGTTGATGCCACTGTTAGAAGACACTGAACAAGATCATATTTATTGGCTAGAGCAGCAATTGCGCCTAATCGATAAAATTGGCCTGCCAAACTATTTACAATCGATGATGTAATTAAGCGAATAGTTACGGGTGATTAAAACATGGTGAATTTTTACTGTGATAGGTAAAATGAAGCCATGTTTTTTTGTGACTTATGAAAAGTAATGTTCGATCTTTTTAGTGATTCAGCCGAGCCTGCCAATTTACTCCATCGCGATGGAACTGTGCACTATTATGGTCCGGTAATGTCACAAGCTAGCGCCGATGATTATTATCAACAACTACTCACTGAAATTGATTGGCAACCAGATCGCGCCTCGATGTTCGGTAAAACCATAGAAACAGCACGTAAAATAGCATGGATGGCAGAGCAGCCATTTCATTATACTTATTCCAACAATACCAAGATTGCTCAGCCTTTCTCGCCGCTACTGTGGGAGCTAAAGCGCATTGCAGAGCGTGAATCCAACGAAACCTACAATGCCTGTCTGCTTAATCTCTATCACAACGGGAGTGAGGGCATGGCGTGGCATAGTGACGGCGAAAAAGATCTCAAGAAAAATGGCGCGATCGCATCAATGAGCTTTGGCGCCGAGCGCAAATTTTCCTTCAAACATAAACAAACTCAAGAAACAGTGTCGCAGTTTCTCCAACACGGTAGCCTGTTAATGATGAAAGGTGTCACCCAAACGCACTGGCTTCATCGCTTGCCGCCAACTAAATCGGTTACGACACCGCGCATCAATCTTACCTTCAGAACTATTACTGGTCAGCAGGTTGGCTTCTTTCCAGCTTGATTAAATCCGCCGCTTTTTCGGCGATAGCAATGACGCTGGCGTTGGTATTGCCAGTGATGATGGTTGGCATAATTGACGCATCCACAACTCGTAAGTTTGCTAAGCCGTGTACTTTTAACTCGCTATCAACCACGCTAAGTTCATCGTCTTTGCTGCCCATTTTACAGGTGCCGACTGGGTGATATTCGGTATCGGCAGTGCTGCGAATAAACTCGATAAGTTGCTCATCGTTGTTTTTATCGAGTGGATAAATCATTTCACCCTTTATCTCGCCAAACGCGCTGCTTTCAAGTACCGATAAAGTCCGCTTTAGGCCTGCGAGCAATGTACTGAGATCATCAGGGTGATTGAGATAATTAGGATCAATAAGCGGTGCTGATTTTGGATTGCTGTCTTTAAGTGTGACGCTGCCGCGGCTTTTTGGACGCATCAAACTCGCGTGCACACTATAACCGTGTCCCCAGTGTAATTTACGACTGTGATCGTCAACTAAGCCGATAACAAACTCCATTTGAATTTCGGGGGCGGGCGCATCGTTGTCTATGCTGAAAAAAGCGTGGGACTCAGCGAAATTACTGGTTAAATCGCCTTTTCTGTTTTTCAACCACTGATACGTTTGCGTAGTCATTTGCATAGCGCCAGGCAGGCTAATTCCGAACGTGCCTGCGCTAGTTCTAGCGCGATAAAGTGGCACCACCGTCAAATGATCTTGCAGGTTTTGCCCAACGCCGGGTAAATGCAGCGTTGGTTCTATATCGAGCTTCTTTAAGGCACCTTTATCGCCAATACCTGACAGCATTAATAACTGTGGTGAGTTAATTGCACCTGCGCTTACTATTACTTCTTTGCTCGCGCTAATAATGCGCCTGCGATTTTTGTGGTTAACTCGCAGCGCTGTCACAGTATTATCAGTGACGATAAGTTTTTCGACTTCAATTTTCGTCATCACCGTTAGATTAGGACGAGATAAGTTCGGCGTTAAATAGGCTTTAGCTGCGCTGCAACGCTCGCCGTTGTGCTGGGTCACTTGTGACAATCGAGCGCCTTCTTGATTTGCGCCGTTAATATCGTCATTTAGCGCAATACCCCGTTCGACGCAGCCCTTTAAGAAATACTGATTTACTGGACTGGGCGTTTGAAGTTCATTGACTTGTAAAGGGCCGTTAGTACCGTGAAATTCGCTGTTAATAGAGTGATTCGTTTCTGCCTTTATAAAATAGGGCAGTAGTGAATCGTAATCCCAACCGTCATTACCTTGCGCCGCCCAGTTATCGAAATCCCAGCGATTACCGCGAATATAAACCATCGCATTAATAGAGCTACTACCGCCTAATACCTTACCACGAGGTACAAAACCACAGCGGTTCTTGAGGTTGGCTTGTGGCACCGTCTGATAATGCCAACTGTTTATGCCATAAGGCACGCTAGCCGCAACGCCCGCAGGCATTTGTACAAAGGCGCTATTGTCATTGCCGCCAGCTTCAATTAGGCAAACAGAAACAGTTGGATCTTCACTAAGGCGCGCCGCTAAAACACAACCAGCACTGCCAGCACCAACGACAACGTAATCGAATTTCTCACTCATAACTCAATAACTTTTCATCAATAGAATCATTATCATGCATAGAAGAAAAACTTAAAACTTGATATTTTTAGACAGTTAACTGAACTAAGCTAGAGAACTAAAGGTGAGCAATTGAGCGATTATATTAGAGCGACATCGTTATTGGGAATCAAAGAGCTGATTGCTGAGTTAGGTGGTTGTCCGCGCTCATTGTTGGAACAGTCTAATATCGAGGTGGATTTTCAGCAGCTAGATAGCCAATTTATGCAATATCGCGATTATATCGAATTGCTAAATAGCTGTGCTCAAACGCTCGATTGCTTTGATTTTGGTTTACGCCTAGCGGCGCGTCAGCAGTTCGATATTCTGGGGCCGATAGCGCTGGTGGCTCAATCGGGAACTACCTTGGCGCAAGTACTAAATTGGGTAACGAAATTTCTGCATGTTCATTGTCCTGCAATCGCTATTGCGCAAACTACCGTTGCGGATTCTGATGAAGTCTTATTGTCGTTTGAAATTGCGCTCGATCCATTACCAGATATTAGTCAGGTGAGTGAGCTGAGTATCGGATTGATGGTGGCTATTGTTCGAGAGTTAACGGTAGAAAGCTGGTCGCCCTTACGGGTATATTTACCCAGCAAAATTACCGTCAATAATTATGCATATGCCAAATATTTTTCAGCCAAGGTGACTGGCTATCGAAATTTTTCTGGCATCGTTATTTCACAATCAGATCTTAATTTACCTATTAAAACTAAACAGTCCAATCAGCTGCAGCAATCTATTGGCTATTTACAATCACAAGGTGAGCATTCGCTTACGTTATGCGACAAGGTGGAACTAATTGTTAAACCTCTATTGGCGATTGAGCAGTGCACTAACGATATTGTCGCTCACATACTCGGGCTTCATACAAGGCAGTTACATCGTTTGTTGAAACGCGAGAATACTAGCTTTATCAAGCTCAAAAATAAGGTGCGGTCAAAATTGGCGTGGCACTACTTAACACAGACCCAATTAAGGTTTTCGCATATTTCTGAGCTTTTGGGTTATCAAGAGCAAGCGACATTTACTGCGGCTTGCCAGCGCTGGTTTCAAGCATCACCTCGCACTATTAGAAAACCTAGCTAGGCGATAACCTTATTGCGACCACTGTGTTTAGCCCGGTAGAGATTTTTATCAGCGCGTGACATCAACTGCTCAAGCGCAAGTTCACTGTTTGCACTATTGGCAACGCCAATAGAAGTTGTGATGTTGATTTGATGAGTCAGGTAATTAACGGTGAGGGCTTCGAGGGTTTTACGGATCCGCTCACCGATGTCTTTAGCAGTGTCCAAGCTAGTATTTGGCAGTAGTACAGCGAATTCCTCACCACCAATGCGGCCAAAAATATCATAAGGACGAAGATTTTCTTTGATTGCTTTTGCACTTTGCGCCAAGGTTATATCGCCGCCTTGGTGACCATAGTTATCGTTAAGTGACTTAAAATTGTCTAAGTCAATCATCAAAATACTACAATCTGAATTTGCTCTTGCACCACGCTGCAGTTCAATGTTGGCCATTTCTAAAAAATAGCGACGATTGTGACAGTCGGTTAATGAGTCTATTGTTGCTAGCTTAAAGAGTTCTTGTGAAGCGACTTGAAGCTGCTTTTCGGTGCGCTTCTTCTCAGTAATATCTGTGGCGTAAAAGAAGATATAGTCGTTATCGATAACGCGCTCTGTAGCTAAGAACCAACGGCCATCATGGAGATCTATTTCAAAATTTCGAAAGGGGCTTTGGCGGCGTTTTTGGTTGGCGTATACCAGCCATTCATGAATACTGTTTGCTTCGATAACCAACCCTTTATTGTACAGATAACAGTACTCAACGAGTTTAGAAAACGATTGACCTATCACGGCATCAAGCGGCTGAGCATACATAGATGCCTTGGCTTCATTGCAGTAAATTAAGTTGTCTTGAGCATCAAAAATTCCAACGCAATCATTCGTTCTTTCGAGCGATGTAGCAAGCAATTGTTGAATGTTTGACGCCAATTGACTCATTATCCTAAATACTTCTTTGAGGTTGGGGGAGCAGACTATAAAGTAAGCAACTTATGCCTGCAACTAAATTATAGAATAATTATTATTTCCTGCTTATTTAGTTGTATTGACGTGCATAGCTATCACTTGAAAATCGATAATTAAAAAAATAACGTACTAATTTATAATAGTTTGTTATGGATGACCAAGTTAAATTAACCACCAAGCAGCTGAAGATAAACGATCAGCTAACCATGCTGGCCAACAATTACAATCTCATCTCCTACGCTAATATCGTCGTGGGCGGTTTAACGGTTTATGTGCTATGGGGCGTTGTTGAGAAAACCGTATTGAGTGGCTGGTATGCCGTTGTCGTCTTAATGATGTTAGGGCGCCACATTATTAAAAATAGATTTCTCACTAGTGACATAGCGACGCCGAATTTACTAAATAAATGGCAAATTCGTTTTATCACGATGTCGTTGGTTGCTGGTATATGGTGGGGCATTGGTGCGTGGTTATTCATTATGCCGCAGTATCCGCAATTAGTGATTTTTATTGCGGTGAGTTGGATTGGCATGGTAGCTGGAACTATCGGTTCACAAGGCGTGCATCTTCCTAGTTTTATCGCCTATTGTTTGCCGACGATGTTGGCATTAACGAAGCGAGAAATAGTGGTTTAATGTTGCTACATAAACCTTTACGCCCCGCCAAGTTAAGGATAGCAATTAATAAGGTGACTTAGCAGCCATTGCGACTAGCGCAATAGACCAAGATCTTTTGCTTTGGTAACACAAGCAAGTCGGTTGTCTGCTTCTAACTTTTGGAATAGCTGTTTGACGTGAGATTTGACGGTGTGCTCTGAAATAAACATCGACTCAGCAATCTTACAGTTACTTAATCCTTGCGAAAGTAATGCTAACACTTCCAGTTGACGCGGTGTAATGTCAGCCAGTGTATGTTCGTCGTCTTCTGGAATGGCGTCAATTTGCGCTTTGATATCAGCAGGTATAAAGATATGGCCGTCTAAAATGCTCTGCACTGCATTGACGAGATCGGCGCTGCCAAGAGTTTTAGGGATGAAGCCTAATGAACCGCTTTGCAATACTTGTTGAATAACATTAATGTCTTGTGAGGCAGATAATACAGCGACGGGGTGAACATCGCCCGATTGAAAATTCTTGCTAAGAAACGCTAGACCGCCGACATCTGGCATGTCTAAGTCTACTAAAATCAAATCGACATCACCGTGCTCGGCGATAATTTGCTGAGCTTTGTTGACGCTACAACAGCCAAAAACTTCAAGATTGGGAATATGTAGCGGCAGAATTTGCGATACGCCATCGAGAAACAATTGATGGTCATCAATAAGAATAATTTTGAGCATGATTGGCAACGTTTTCCTTGTTCGACAGCAAAGCGCAGAGATTGTATGTGAGTTTTGTATACAAAATCAACAACTAACAATAGCTGCACTTTCGAATAAACTAAGCGTAGTCAATCATTTCCAAATTTTGAAATTATTTTTATTTATTAATTATCAACTTACCCGTGCGAATGCGCTGTGGGTGATCGCCAACATCAAAACTCGCTATCTCTTTTCCTGTTTCAAATGAAATCACCGATACGCGATCTTGCTGACTTACCGAAACATAACAATGCTTGCCGTCAGCGCTTTCTGTTGCCCAATAAGGCTTAGCACCTAGAGGATGCTCTGAAAGCTGAGCAATCTTATAACTAAAAGTAACGCGATCGACAATTGCTGCATAGCCAGACATAGTGCCTGCAACGCAAAGCTTAGTGCCTTCGTGGTTCATCGCTAGACCATGATGCGCTGAGTTTAGCTGATAATCACGCAAGCTCATTTGCGCTACTAGCTCTGGCACTGGCAAGTGCATTTTTCGGGTGATTTTTTGCTCTTGAAGATCGTACTCGAAGAACCCGTGGAAGAATGATACCTGCAGATACACATAACGGCCATCAGGTGCGGCAGCCATTGGGCGTACGGCGTTATCTACCCAAGGGAAGCCAAATTCTTCGAGTTTTTCGCCAATATCGACGCGTTGTAGCACCTCATAGGTTTTAGCATCAACGACCTGAAAGTAACGATCGCCTTTCATCCAATCGAGCCAGCCAGAAGAAAATGGCACAAATACTTTACCGATGCTGGCGTGTAGGATTTTAGTACCGTCTTTGGTGTAGTTACTCTCGTGCGGCTGATCACCAGACTCGAAATTAGCAACAATTTTTCCGGTTTCAGTATCTATCGCGTGAACCTTTCGCGCCGTTGATGCTGACACTAAAAATATCTTGCCATCTGGTGATATTGCAGCGTGATCGGAGCGCGCACCTTCTACTGGCGTGCGCCATTTGATCTCGCCAGTATTTACGTCCAATGCGATGGCATCGGCAAAGCTAGGGCGTGAAATAAACAGATACTTTCCGTCTTTTGACGGGAACATATCGTCCACCATTTGATTGTTGCCTTCACCAATCACCTCACGAATAAAGGTCGACTTAATACGGCGAATTACCCCCGAATAAATCTCTTCGAGTCGCGCTTCCTTATCTGGTACGGCATTGAGCTTTTTAATGCGCGTAAAGGTGTGAGGATCGTAAATATCAATGGTGCCATCCCAGTTATTACCTACAACAATAACATCGCGCATATCCATATTGTTGGCTGTAGGCGGCGTTGATTCTGCGCTGGCAAAAAAGCTAGAAATAGAAAGCAGAGCTATGGATAAGAGAGGGCGTATTGGCACTGTGATACCTATGATTTTAATTTTTATTGTTGGCATTTTTTACCACAATAAAGTCAGTTTTTAAACAACTGAATGAATTGGCTGTTTGATGATTGGTTGCATTTCGTTACAACTCTTTTGTCAGCTTAATGCGTTGAATTGTTGTACATAAATTAGTAAAGGGCGTACACTATCTGCGCTAAAAATTTGATTATGCCCTTATCGCTGCGTCCCTCCGCTATGCTCCGCAACGTTTTTTCCCGGTGATCTTTTCTCGAAAAAAACAGTGCAGTGATAAAAAATCAGAAGATTAGGTACCATATTGAAGACTACAGAACGCTGTCACTATTCTTTTTTACGTCCGCATCAGTGTTTGTGGTTTAACTCCTTTCTTTGCCTATTACAGGCGACCTTGTGTTTTTCGAGGAATGTATGAAATTGAAATTATTCGCTATGGTTATGGCGAGCACAATAACCCTTACGCTATCAGCTTGTAACGACGAACAAGCACCTGCGCCTTTTCAAATGCCACCACAAGCCGTGGACTTTATCACTGTGACTACGACGGATGTCGCTTTTAATCAACACTTGCCAGCGCGTGCAGTGGCATCGGCGATTGCCGATGTACGACCGCAAGTGACAGGTATTGTTAAACAGCGTCTATTTGAAGAAGGCTCTAGAGTTGTTGCGGGGCAAGCGCTTTATCAAATTGATGACACTATTTATCAGGCCAACCTGCAATCGGCAAAAGCAGAGCTCGTGCGCACTCAAGCTAACTTAAAATCTGCCAAAGCTGAGCTGGCTCGTTACAAACAATTGCTAAAAGACAAAGCTGCAAGCGCGCAGCAATACGATCAAGTTAATGCCAACTATTTAGCGGTATTAGCTGAGCTAGATGTACGTAAAGCCGCTATTCACAAGGCACAGGTAGATATTGAATATACCAAGGTAAAAGCACCGATTGGCGGCCAAATCAGTAAATCTAATGTTACCGTCGGCGCGTTGGTAACCGCAGGGCAGGCGCAAAATCTGACGACTATTACTCAGCTCGATCCAATCTACTTTGATATGGTGCAAAGTAGTAAAGAGCTACGCGATGTGCGCAATCGACTGGCTAGTGGTGAGCTATCTAAAGTTAAACAAACTGCGCAGCTGACTTTCGGAAAAAATGACAACTACCCGCATTTGGGCGAATTAAAGTTCAACGAAGTGCGCACCAACCCGAGCACGGATACCGTGACACTGCGCGCTGAATTTAGCAATCCTGAACACAATCTATTGCCGGGCATGTTCGCGCAAATCGACCTTAGACAAGCGGTGCGCGAAAACTCAATTTTAGTGCCGCAAAGTGCGGTGTCTTTTGATAAACAAGGTCACGCTAATGTCTTTGTTTTACTAGAGCGCAATAAGGTTGGTATTAAACAAATTCGTATCGGCCGTTCAATTGGCAAAAATTGGCTGGCGCTATTTGGCCTAGAAAGTGGTGACAAAGTCATAACTACAGGCCTACAAAAAATAGGGCCAGGAGCGACAGTTTCACCTGTAATGCCAACAAGCGACGCGGCGAAACAAGGATAAATCATGGCAAGAAGCTTTATAGAACGGCCAATATTAGCGTGGGTTATCGCCATCATGATTATGATGGTGGGGATCCTGTCGATATTTAGATTGCCGATTTCACAATATCCCGATGTGGCTCCGCCTTCGGTGACCATTAGTGCATTTTATTCAGGGGCATCAGCCCAAGTCGTGCAAGACACCGTGGTGCAGGTTATCGAACAAAACCTCAGCGGCATCGACAATGTAAAGTACATTTCATCTACCAGTGATTCCTCTGGTGGCGCCAATATTACCGTTACCTTTAACGCAGGTACCGATCCCGATATTGCGCAAGTACAGGTGCAAAATAAACTGCAAACTGCCATGCCATTACTGCCACAAAAGGTGCAGCAAAACGGCGTGCAAGTGACCAAATCGTCTAGCGCTTTCTTGATGGTGATTGGCTTTTACTCAAGCAGTGACCAGCTAGATGCAATCGACATTGGCGATTACATGGCGTCGAATATTCAAGACCAAATCAGCCGTATTAACGGTGTTGGTCAGGTGCAGTTTTTTGGTAGCAAATACGCAATGCGCGTATGGATGAACCCAGAAAAACTCAACCAATATAAGCTGTCGGCACTTGATGTGATGCGAGCGATTCGCGCGCAAAACTCACAAGTGGCAGCAGGTGAATTGGGCGGCGCGCCAAGTGTGCAAGGTCAGCAAATTAACGCCAGTATCATTGTGCAAACCGGACTGGCGACGCCAGAAGAGTTTGGCAACATTTTACTGCGGGTTGAAGAAAGCGGGGCAACCATCAAGCTGAAAGATGTTGCGCGTGTTGAACTTGGTGGTGATAGCTATCAAGTGGTGGCGGAATATAACGATCAACCAGCCACTGGGTTTGGTATTAACCTCGCTGCAGGTGCTAATGCACTGGAAACTGCACAAGCGCTGCGTGACAAAATCGCTCAGCTGCAACCAAACTTTCCGCAAGGCATGGAAGTTGTCTTTCCTTATGACATTACGCCATTTGTTAAGTTGTCGATAAAATCGGTAATTCAGACGCTATTAGAAGCGATCTTGTTGGTATTCTTGGTGATGTACTTGTTCTTACAAAACTTTAGGGCAACCATCATTCCAACCATTGCCGTGCCAGTCGTACTGCTTGGTACCTTTGCAGTACTTTCAATCTTTGGTTATTCAATTAACACCCTCACCATGTTCGGTATGGTGCTAGCCATTGGCTTGCTGGTGGACGATGCCATCGTCGTGGTGGAAAACGTCGAGCGGGTAATGCACGAAGAAGGGCTATCGCCGAAAGAAGCGACTAAAAAGTCGATGCAGCAAATTACCAGCGCGTTAATCGGTATCGCAATGGTGTTATCGGCGGTATTTATTCCGATGGCATTTTTCGGTGGCTCGACTGGGGTTATCTATCGTCAGTTCTCGATTACCGTTGTATCGTCGATGGTGCTATCGGTGATTGTTGCCTTAACGCTAACACCTGCGCTTTGTGCCACCTTGCTAAAATCGCCAGAACATCATCAAAAACCACAACGCGGATTCTTCGCGTGGTTTAACCGCATGTTTGAGCGCTCTAGCACGGGGTATCAATCGCTACTCGGAAAAGTTGTGCAGCGCAGCGGCCGCACCATGATTGTCTACGGCATATTGGTCGCCGTGTTAGTTGTGATGTTCCAACGTTTGCCAACTTCGTTCTTACCCGATGAAGATCAAGGTACCATGTTCACTCAAGTGGTATTGCCGCAAGGCGCATCAACTGAGCGCTCATTGGTGGAAATGGACAAGGTAGAGAAATACTTCTTAGAGCAAGAAAAAGAAAGCGTATCCTCGGTGTTTTCGGTAATTGGCTTTAGCTTTAGCGGTAACGGCCAAAACAACGGCATGGCGTTCGTAAAACTCAAAGATTGGGACGAACGTAGCCGCGATGATCAGCACGTTAACGCTGTTGCAGGTCGCGCTATGGGTTACTTTATGACGATTAAAGAAGCCTTTGCTTTTGCCTTTGTGCCGCCATCGATTATGGAACTCGGCACCGCTTCGGGTTTTGATTTCCAATTGCAAGATCTTGCGGGACACGGCCATGAAAAACTTACGGCAGCGCGTAATCAATTGTTAGGACTTGCCGCGCAAGATCCACGCTTGGTTGGTGTTCGTCCAAACGGTTTAGAAGATACACCGCAGTTTAAAATCGATATCGATCAGCAAAAGGCCATGGCATTGGGACTGTCGCTCGAAGATGTTAACAACACCTTTTCAAGTGCATGGGCACCAACCTATGTGAATGACTTTATCGAACGCGGTCGCGTGAAACGCGTTTATGTGCAAGCGGACGCGCCATATCGCATGATGCCGGATGATATCAAATACTGGTATGTCAAAAACAATCGCGGCGAAATGGTGCCATTTAGCGCCTTTGCTACTGCGCGATGGGTGTTTGGCCCACCAAAATTAGAGCGCTACAACGGCGCGCCATCGGCGCAAATATTTGGTCAAGCGGCACCGGGATTAAGCTCTGGTGATGCCATGGCGGCAATGAGTGAACACGTAAAACAGCTACCAGCAGGCTTTGGCTTTGAATGGTCTGGTATGTCACTGCAAGAAAAACAATCAGGCGCACAAGCGCCATTGTTATATGCATTGTCGATGCTGGTGGTGTTCTTATGTCTTGCTGCATTATACGAGAGCTGGAGCGTGCCATTTGCGGTGATCCTCGTGGTACCACTCGGCGTGATGGGCGCTGTGAGCTTTGCATTAGCGCGTGAATTATCCAACGATGTGTACTTCCAAGTCGGCTTGTTAACTACCATTGGATTGGCGTCTAAAAACGCCATTCTAATCGTCGAATTTGCCCGCTCATTGTACTTGCAAGGACACAGCTTAGTGGATGCAACGCTGCAAGCCGCGAAGCTACGTTTACGCCCAATTATCATGACGTCAATGGCCTTCATGCTTGGGGTAACGCCGCTAGTCATTGCCACTGGCGCTGGTTCTGGCAGTCAAAACGCCATCGGTACAGGTGTATTCGGCGGTATGTTATCAGCAACCGTACTCGCCGTAATTTTCGTACCTGTATTCTTTGTGGTGGTGTTTAAACTCAGCCACAGTAAAAAAGAGCAAGAAGAACATAAATTTTAACCGCAATGTAACTAGGGATTAAGACAATGAAAAAGTTTGAATACAAAATGATTGACTCAAAGGATGTCGCTGCAGTGAGTTTATTTAAAGGCCGCAAGCGCTCAGATATTGAGGCTTATCTCAATAAGCTAGGCACACAAGGTTGGGAGCTTGTAAACGCCGACTTTCGAGAATTAGAAGGCGACACCGAGTTTTCGGGAATCATGAAACGCGAGTGTTAGGCAGTTGCGGTAAAGCAAAAAGAGGCCATCAATTGATGGCCTTTTTATTTTTTCATCCTAGTGACATGTTATTCATTACTATGTCTAGGCTGATTATTTAAGAATAATATGAGGTTTTTAACGTTAGTCACTTTCTCAAAATATGGATTATTTTCGGGCTGTTCTGTACTGATATTTAGTCTGTCTGCTACTGACCAATAAATTTCATCAAGATCGTCAGAGTCTATTTTATAAGTATGTTCAAAGGTATCTTCGGCTTTAATAGGAAATGGTTTATTGTTGTATTTACCTAAATATAATTGCAGTTCATTCCATACTTCTCGCATTATCTTGGTATCAACATTTCTGAAATCAAACGATCTTGCGTATTCGCATATATTGGATTCCCCTCGGTCAATAGCTAGCTTTTTCATTCTGTAATGCTCGATAGCTGTCCAAATTGCTATTTGTCGCAGCTTTTACTAAAATTTCGGATCGTTTCAGCTGTCATCATAGCTTGCTTGATTCGCTCTTCCGAAGGCAATTCGACTTTATATGAATCAGTCTCAAATTTTTTTCTTAATAAAGCGTATTTTTCAAAACCACCAAACATCGGGTCTAAATCGCGATATTGTTCTGAAATTTCTCCTTGGATATCATAGAAGGCTTTTAAAAGCGCGCTAAAGTGCTTTTTTAAAGATTCTCGTTCATTTGCATCTGTTATTTCTGCTAAATCTCTATCCAATTTATCGAGTGGCACCGATATCCAAGCCATTGTTTCTAACAATGCTTCCGCGCATTTTAAATCCATGTATTCTCCCTAAAATTACAGAGTATTATTTACGTGAGTAAAATACCGTATCTTATAGTTTTTAAGTGATTAATTTAGCGATTTATTATGTTTTAATTAGCTGTAATCTTCCCTGAATTAAATCGCCTTTCGAATCGTTATAACTTGTTGAATAGTAAACCTCGCCGAATAGTTCTAAACCAAAATGTTCAACAATAAATGAGATATTTTTAGGGTTGTCTTCGTCAGCGATTAATCGGTCTGAACGCAGCAGCTGAACTTCCGAGCTATTAATCCAAAGAGTTAGTGAAGTAACTTCATTACAGACGAGTGAGACATAACCTGCTAACTCAACGTTTTCCAATATCTTGGCTTTACATGCCACATGCATAAACTCTCGATATGGTAATGAATCGCCTTCGTGTATTGGGTAATAACAGTCCAGACCTTGTACATAATGCTTTAAAAATAACTCTTCGAATAATTCGGGGGACTTAAGCTGGCTTTTAATATATTCGATTTCATCAGAGCTTGCCCATTCGCACCAAACATCAAATTTTTCGAAGTCGCTTTGAGTAATATAATCACTAGAAGTTTTTACATAAAATTGATTCATACTTAAAATACTTTAGAAACGCGATTTACTATTTTAGCTTACGCATTATAACTTCAAACAACTTAATTTGGAGCTCGAAGATAGTTAAGAATTGCCTTTGAATAGGTATAACCTTCTTACTTTTCGCTAATTTCAACCATATCATTTAATTCAGTTTTTATCATTTCGCAGTACTTGGTGTGGATGATATCTGGATGTTTGAGGAGAGAGTTAAAAGCCTTAAAGGCAGCGTCAAAGCAGGCTGATTGTAACTCGGCATTCTCGGAGTAACCCGTGCCAATTTGCCAAATTAGGTCAATTACTCTTTCTTTAAATTTACATTGTAAGACGACTTCTTCAAGATATTTTGGCAGCACAGCGGCTGAGCTAAATAAATCGCCTTGCACTATCACGTAGTTATCGAGCTTCCAATAGGAAGCTTCAAATGATTTATGGTTCTTCGATAACAAACCAAATACTGCTTCAGGAACATGCTCTGCTGTGCCTGTTAATACACTTAATTCTTGCCAGTTTTCTTGATGTATTTTCTCTAGCATTTTGTTTGCCTCGAGTTGTTAAATCGCCGATACGAAATAGAACCAATCTCTTAGAGTTTGAACTTTAAAACGATTATAAATACTTTATTTTTAAATGCTTTAGGATTTATTTGGTGAAACAAAAAAAGGCCATCAATAGATGGCCTTTTTTTATTGGATTGAGTTTACTTTCGCTTAGAACTTGAAGTTTAAGCGGCCGTAGTAGCTCATGCCGTCGAAGCCGTATGGTAGGGCGCGAACTGGGTATTGGAAGGCTTGATTGGTGATGAAATCAAGGGCTTCATCTGCGCCTAGTTCGTCTGGGGTTTTATCAAACAGGTTGTTGATACCCAGTGAAAACGTTAGATTTTCTGAGATGGTGTAATCGAAATTTACATCAACTAACACCGCGGCTTCTACCACGCTGGTCGGCTTAAATGAGCCGGTTGGTGATAGAAAATCTGGTAGGCCGATGTGATCGTTACCGAAGTAGGTAACATCGGTTTCGCCGAAGTAATTGGCGCGTACCGTGGCGTTCCAGTCGTTTTGGCCGTAGGCCACTGTTAAGGTTGCGCGCTCGTGTGGCTGACCGTCGGTTAGGAAGCTGCGTTGTAAGTCATCGAGGGCAACGGTTTTTGGAATGCCAGTTGGCGTGTTTACCGCGTCAATTTCGGTATCGTTCACATTACCTGCAAAGGTTACATCGAGTTTGCCTTCGCCGACATCGGTTGAGTAGGTAACGATTAAGTCGATACCTTTGGTGGTGAGATCAACTGAGTTTGAGAAGTAGTTTGCTTGATCTGCTCCTGTGGCATTTAACGCTGCTACTGCGGCTGGGCTAAAGGCTACGTCGTCAGGGGTTAGCATGCTACCCAAGGTGATGCGATCTTTCATAGCTATGTGATAGGCATCTAGGGTAATGGTTACTTCGTCGGTAGCGTCGAATACGAAACCGAAGTTCAGGTTGTTTGATTTCTCAAGTGTTAAGCCGTCGATGCCTAGTGCCGATGGGAAATCCGCACCCGCTGTAGCTGTGAATGATGGCGATAATACGCCGCCAGCGCCAAGGTTAGTAGTGTAAGCGGTGTAGGCACTTTGTTGGAGCGATGGTGCTCTAAAGCCACTTGAAATAGCGCCGCGAATCGATAAGTCATCGTTAATTTCATAGCGAGTTGATAGCTTACCAATGATGTCATCGCCAGCGTCTGAGAAGTCTTCGTAGCGAACTGCTGCGCCTACTAGCCATTCATCCGACAGTTGCGTTTCGATATCGGCGTAGAGGGCGTAGCTATTACGACTTTGTTTGTTGGCGGCATCTGGGCGCAGTCCTGGATAGGCTTGGAAGCCACAGCCTGCGAAAGTATCTGGGTCGATAACTGAAGGGAACGAACTGCTGCTATTTGACGCACCACAGGCGTATGAGGCTAGTTCACCTGCAACGATTTGATAGTTCTCTTTGCGATATTCAGCACCGTAGGCGATGAATAGTGTTAGGTCGTTGTCGAGATCGATACTGCCTGACACATCGGCATTTACTGTCGTTTGGTCGAATCTAAATCCACCAGAATAGCCTGATGTTGGGCCTGCATTGGCGGCGATATCGCTATCTGACGCGTCAGGATTGTTGGCAAGGAATTCGGCGGCATAAGATGCGTTGATGGTGTTTTTCGAGTCAAAGTCGTAGCGGTTTTCACCGTATACGGCAGAGATGTCATATGCCCAATCTGGCGAAATGTCGCCGCGCAAGCCGATAGAGAATGAGGTGTCGCGTGCTTCGTTGTCGATGCGCGGTAAGAAACCATCTGGGTAAACTTGTTGTACGTTTTTCGCCGCTTCGTCGAAATTACGGAAGAAGCCGTTACCTAGTGCTGTGCGTGTTGAAACTCCGCCGAATGAGTAAAGTTCGGCTTCGCCCACTGGCAGCATGGCGTTGTAAAACACGGTAGAAAATTCTGATTCGGCATTACCTTGGCCCCAACGAACTGTGTCGGATAGCGTGCCTTTGGCAATGGTTGATGAACCACCGATGTCGCGCTGAGCTCGGTTAGTACCGCTGTAATCACGGGCTTCTAACGATAGGTTAATGTAGCCGCCATCATCGCCTAAATCGAAGCCGCGATTTAAACCCAAGGTAATGTCATCGCCGTCGCCTTCGCTGGTTGAGCCTGCTTGGATAAAACCTGTAGTAATGCCTGTGGTATTTTTTAGTGATAGGTTAATTACACCTGCAATGGCGTCTGAACCATATTGCGCGGCTGCGCCGTCACGCAGTACTTGCACGTCGGCAAGGGCTGTCATTGGAATAGCGTTCATATCGGTGCCAGCAGCGCCTGCGCCAACGGTCCCATTGAGACCAAAGATAGCTTGGTTGTGGCGGCGTTTACCATTGACTAACACGAGTGTTTGGTCTGGTTGCAAACCACGTAAAGTCGCTGGGCGGAATAAGTCTGAGCCATCTGAAACTTGGGTACGGGAAAAGTTAAATGATGGCGCGGTAGCTTGCAGGCTTTGGCCTAGCTGAGTAAAACCACCTTTAGTTAGTGCATCTGCATCGATAATATCGACTGGGGCTGTTGATTGGGTCTCGGTACGACTTGAAACGCGAGAACCGAGGATGGAGATTTTCTCAACATCTTTTGCTGTGTCTTTTGTTGATTCAGCCGCGTTGGCAGTTGCTGTAACTGTGCCTAATGCGAGTGTTATGGCAACGGAGAGCGAATTCGCCTTAAAACTCTTTATCATTTATTTTTATCCTTTAAATCTAATTTACTTATTGAGTTCGGCCGATGTTACAACCGATTAACAAAAAACTATAGTCCTGATAACTTAATTAATATTACCAATTGGGCTAATTTGAACCGTTTGCTTATTTTATGAGCGTGACAGCGATGTCATTGTGTGATGGGTATCAAATAGATGAAAAAGCCACCTCAGAAAGAGATGGCTTGATGATGGTTTTCTTGGTGACGAACGCGTGGGTTAGTCGAGTTTAAACATTTTAACGACTTCAGACATCTGGCTGCTGCTGTGTTTAAGATCGTGACTTGCGTTGGCAATCTCTTCGGTGTCTGTGGCAGCATCTACCGTCATTTGTGATAAGTCGCTAATGCGTTTATTCACTTCTTCAGCAGCTTGAGTTTGCTGTTCTGTGGCTTCGGCAATGTAGTCACTCATTTGTGAGATCACTTCAATGAGACGTTCGATTTCATTGAGGGACGTTTCTGCTTGTGCTGCTTGTTCAACAGTTTGATCTGATGTCTCTTTACTGACAGTTACCGCGCTTACTGCTTCTTGAGCTCCCGCTTGTAGGCGTTGGATCATGCCTTGGATCTCATCGGTACTCTGACTGGTTCTGCTAGCTAGGGTACGTACTTCGTCTGCCACAACGGCAAAGCCACGGCCTTGTTCGCCAGCGCGTGCTGCTTCGATAGCTGCATTGAGAGCGAGTAGGTTGGTTTGGTCGGCAATCCCACGAATTACGTCGAGTACTGCACCAATGCTATCTGTTTCAGTGGCGAGCCTTGAAATAACATCGTTAACGTTATTGATGTTGCCAGATAGTGAGTCGATTTGCGCAATGGCATCAGCAACCACTTGCTTGCCCTGTACTGTATTAGAAGCTGCGTCATTGGCAGCGGTATTTGCTTGGTCAGCGTTGGCACTAATTTCGCGAATATTCGAGGTCATTTGCTCCATGGCAGTTGCTATTTGCGTCGCATTGTCATTTTGCACTTGGATTGATTCGTTACTGCGATGGCTCGTTTGCGACAGCATGTCTGCCTGTAGCATGACTTGTTCAGAGTTTGTAGCGACTTCTTTAAGTGATTGACGCATTTTTTCGGTGAACAGATTGAAGTAATACGAGAGACGGGAAATTTCGTCGTTGGCATTAGCATTGAGTTGTTTGGTAAGGTCGCCTTCACCTTGGGCTATGTTTTTCATCAAATCGCTGGCTGCTTTAGTCGGTAGCAGAATACTGGTGCCAATCACATAGCTTAATCCCATGACTATGACGATAATTATAAATGTATTGAGCAGCATCGCATTGCGTCGCGCTGCAAAGGTTTCTTGAATGTCGTCGATGTAGACACCTGTGCCGATAATCCATTGCCACGGCGCAAATTCTTTAACAAAAGAGATCTTGTCTACGGCTTCATCGGCACCTGGTTTAGGCCATTTGTAAGGCAAGAAACCTTGTTTTTGACTACGTACGATTTTGAGCATCTCAACAAATATCTGCACGCCATCGCTATCTTTTATATCAGCGACGTTTTTGCCATTAAGCGAGGGCTTAATAGGGTGCATTAACATGGTTGGCGTGAAATCGTTAACCCAAAAATAGTCGCTGCCTGCATAACGCATGGCTTCGATGGCACTTAGTGCGGCGGTTTTTGCCTCTGCTTCAGACATTTTACCGTCTAGTGACTGCTGGTAATAATGCGCCACTGTTGTGTGGGCGCTTTCTACAAGATGTTGTACTTTCTCGCGCTGTTGATTATTGAGAGATTGGTATTGATGGTAGAGGCTTAAGCCACTTTGGAAAAACAGGCCGATAATAACTATGCCAACCATAATGGAAAAGCGCTGCTTGATGGTGAGTTTCCGTAAGTTATTCATGATAATTTGTCTCCAATTAAGCGAGTGCTTAAATTCACATTACGCCTTTTTTATAGCTTAGGAAAGAAAATTAAAAACTGCTGAATCTTTATCAGATTTTTAGGAAGAGTAAGTGTAACGGCTAAGCGTTATTTTGCGCTTAGCCAATGGTCGAGTTGATTTTGTGGTGACTTTCTGAGTAAATGCTCTAAAAAATGATATGGGTCAAGCTTTGTTACTTTTTACTCCAACGCATTACACCTTCTTGGGCTGTTGAGGCGACGAGTCGGCCTTGGCGATCGTAGAACTTGCCTGTAACAAAACCGCGGCCACCACTGGCTGATGGGCTATCAACTTCATATAACAACCAGTCATCGAAGCGAAATTCACGGTGAAACCACATCGAATGATCAATAGTGGCCATTTGCAGCTTAGGTGTCATAAACGAAATGCCATGTGGTCTGCCGGCCACGGGCAAAAATGAGAAGTCTGATGCATAACCCAGTAAGTATTTATGAACGCGCAAGTCGTCTAGCAGGGTGCCATTGGCTTTCATCCAGAAGTGTCCTTTGGAGCTGCCAACGGTTGGTTTAATTGGGTTGAAACCTTCGACAGGGCGAATTTCAATGGCCTTGTCGCAGGTAAATTGCTGACGAATTTTTGATGGAATAAATTCTTGTAAAATGCGTGCGAGTTCTACTTCTGATTGCAAGCCGTCAGGTCCGGCAACTTGTGGCATCGATGACTGATGATCAAAAGCTTCTTCTTCAACATGAAACGAGCTGGTGAGATAGAAAATAGGTTGGCCGTTTTGAATGGCTTTAATACGTCTTGTTGCTATAGAGCGGCCTGTACGTATGGTTTCTACGTCATAAACAATAGGCTTTGCTGAGTCTGCCATGCGCAAGAAATAGCAATGAAATGAATTAAGCGAGAAGCTACTATCGACCGTTTGTTTGGCGGCAAATAGGGCTTGGCCGATCACTTGACCGCCAAAAACACGACCAAATCCTAAATCTTGGCTGTTGCCACGGTAAATACCTTGTTCGATAGTTTCTAGACTCAAGAGATCGAGAAGTTGATTGAGGACTTGTGACATTGCGATGCTCGCTTTATTGGTACAAAAAGACAGTTTAACGTTATTTCAAACGTTTGTTTAGTCTAGGGCTTGTTGATCTTTGGTGAAGGTTTTTGCAGCGAGTTGTTCGGGGGTTATACAAGGCAGAGCCTGCGACGCTTAGTGGGCTAAGCTAGCAGGCGATAACGCCGTAGAAATCACGAACAAACGCTGTCCTTCGGATGCAATGACAAGACATTTTCGCCGCGTTTTTCGTCGCTCGCCTAGGTAAACTAGGCGTCGCTCCTCATGCCTTGCGAAAAAGCCTTGTCAATTGCACAAAATTCATCCTCGAAAGATCAACAGGCCCTAGGGCTTGTTGATTTTATCTTATGCAAGCAGGTATGATTGCACCCTAAACATGTTCGAGGTTTATTTTGTCGCTATTTTCTAAAGTCATCTGTATTTTGTTGTTGGTTGTTAGCACCTTGCAAACAACAGCGGCAGCGATGATGACTATTGGGCAGCAAAATATGACATCGATGTCTCACGTTATGAGTAACGCGAGTATGAACAACCTGAGCATGAATGAGCAGAGCATGGAGCACTGTCAGCAGATGATGCAAGATCATCAAATGACGAACAGCATGGCGCTTGGCGATTGCACTAGTGATTGCGATTGTTGCGGCGGTGTTTGCCCGGCAGCTCCTTTGTTTATTGATCTTTCTTTTGCAATCCACTTTGACAACACTGACTCTTCAGTAATGAATGCTGTGGTTACTGCACCTATCTACACTCAATCTTCACTCTATCGACCACCGATAATTAGTTAATTAATTTAGTTTTATTTATATTTTTTAATTAGTTATTGGAGTATTGCTATGTTTTGGTTCGCCGAACATATATTTGGTGCGTGGGGTGCGCGTCATGATTAAATTTTTTATTGCCCTTGTATTTTTAGCGGTGGGTATTGTTATAAGCCCTCATTTCCTTTTTTTATTCAATGCGCATGATGTTGCTATGTCAGAAACAACTGACGAGAAAAAACCGTTGTATTGGGTGGCACCAATGGACGCTAATTTTCGTCGGGATGAGCCGGGCTTATCACCGATGGGAATGGAATTAGTGCCTGTTTATGAAGAAGACGAGTCAAGTGATGTAGGCGTCGTTCGCTTGTCATCGGCGTTAACGCAAAACCTTGGGGTTAAAACGGCAAAGGTGCTGCAGGCGCCTTTGATTCGAACGATTGAAGCAACTGGCTTGGTGGAATATAGCCAAGAGTTGATGTTGGATGTGAATCCGCGAGTTTCCGGCTGGATTGAGAATATCTATGTTAAAGAAGTTGGCGATCCCGTTGTAAAAGGGCAACCGCTTTATGATATTTATTCGCCGGAATTGGTTAATGCTCAAGAGGAATATCTATTAGCACTTTCCCAAAGTAATCAGCGTCTTATCAAGGCGGCGCATAAGCGATTAGCTTATTTATTAATGCCTGAAAAAGCGATTGCTCAGCTAGCGAAAACCCGCCAAGTAATGCGTTATTACACGGTCAAATCGACCATTGATGGCGTTGTGCAAATTATGGATATTCGGGCGGGAAGCCATGTTACGCCGCATGAGAAGTTACTGCGATTGGTGTCGCTGGATGAGGTGTGGTTGCGATTAGATGTATTGGAATCACAAGCGAATTTGATGGCGGTAGGAGATGAAGTGAACGTTTCTGTGCGCGCCTATGCTGAGCGTGAGTGGACAGGAACCATCGATAAGTTTTATCCGATGCTCGATGGCATGAATCGTACGGCGCAGGTGCGGGTGCGCATCGATAATAGTGAAGGACTACTACGACCAAATATGTTGGCTTTTTCAACCATCGAGAAAGCTGCGGAGAGTGATTCATTGCTCGTGCCAAATAATGCACTAATTCGCACAGGCCATAGTAATCGCGTGGTCTTAGCACTGGGCGAAGGGCGTTATAAATCGGTTGAAGTGACGTTGGGACGACACAACCGTCAATACCGAGAAATACTATCTGGCGTTAATGCTGACGATAGCGTTGTTACCTCTGCGCAGTTCTTAATTGATTCTGAGTCTAATGTCGCTAGCGATATGGCGCGACATACTCTCGCTCGTGAAAACGTTTTAAGCGAAAAGTCTTCACTGATGTGGGTTAAGGCGGTAGTTAATCGCGTGATGGAGGTTCACGAAATGGTTAATGTCACTCATGAGCCAATTGCTCAATGGGACTGGCCAGAAATGCGAATGAACTTTTACCTAGCTGAATCAATTAATGTGGCTGATTTTAGTGTCGGTCAGCAGCTGGAAATAGCGATTGTTAAGGATGAGGAAGGGGATTATGTGATTGTTGAGTTTAAGGAAGTTAACAGCGAACAACATCATATGCATCACAATATGCATCCGAAAAAGAATAGTAGCAACGAACATCAATTAAATGATATGGATGTGATGTTAAGTGCTGAAGAAAAAATGATGGAGCACCATCAACATGATTAATCGAATTATTCTATGGTCGATTGAGCAGCGGATTTTGGTGTTATTGATGGCGTGTTTGTTAGTTGGTGCTGGCATCTACAGTGTCAAACAAACGCCTGTCGATGCTATCCCTGATCTATCTGATGTGCAGGTCATCATTAAAACCAGTTATGCCGGACAAGCACCGCAGGTGGTGCAAGAGCAGGTAACTTATCCGTTAACGAGCGCGATGCTATCGGTGCCCGGTGCGAAAACCGTGCGCGGCTTTTCCTTTTTCGGTGATTCTTATGTTTATGTGATTTTCGACGAAGATACCGATATGTATTGGGCGCGCTCGCGGGTTTTGGAGTACCTTTCACAAGTCTCATCACAGCTGCCAGCCCAAGCAAAACCGCAGCTAGGACCTGATGCCACTGGCGTTGGTTGGGTGTATGTATATGCGCTCATGGATAAAACGGGTCAGCACAATTTAGCCGATTTAAGACAGCTGCAAGATTATTATCTAAAGCTTGAACTACAAACCGTTGCTGGTGTGTCTGAAGTGGCCGCCTTAGGTGGCATGGTTAAGCAGTATCAGGTGCAGGTTGATCCCGCCTTGCTGCGCGCATATCAAATTCCGCTATCCCTTGTTCATACCGCTATTGCACGCAGTAATGGTGAGGTTGGCGCCTCTGTTGTGGAAATGGCGGAAGCGGAATACATGATTAGAGCGACAGGCTATATCTCTTCGCCAGATGATCTCAATGCCATTGCACTTGGAGTGAATAACAATGGCTCGCCCTTGTTACTTAGCGATATTGCGACTGTAGTGGAAGGGCCGCAAATGCGCCGCGGCATTGCGGAATATAACGGACAAGGTGAAGTGGTTGGTGGCATTATCGTGATGCGTTATGGCGAGAATGCGCAGCAAACCATTAATGGAGTTAAAGAAAAACTGGCTAGCTTAAAGCGTGGCTTACCTGCGGGTGTTGAGGTTGTGCCCGTCTATGATCGCAGCGCGCTAATCGAGCAAGCTGTCGATAATCTCTGGCACAAGCTGTTAGAAGAATTCGCTGTTGTCGCATTAGTTTGTGTGGTGTTTTTGTTTCATGTGCGCTCATCCTTGGTGGCAATTATCAGCTTACCCATCGGAATTCTCACTGCCTTTATCGTGATGCATCTGCAAGGGTTAAACGCCAATATTATGTCGCTTGGCGGCATTGCCATTGCGATTGGTGCGATGATCGATGGTGCTATTGTGATGATTGAGAATATGCATAAGCACATGGAAAAAACGCCGCTTAATGATGACAACCGCTGGCAGATTGTCGCTAAATCAGCCACCGAAGTTGGCCCCGCGTTGTTCTTTAGTTTGCTGATTATTACCGTGAGCTTTTTACCAGTATTTACGCTTGAAGCACAGGAAGGACGGATGTTTAGCCCGCTGGCGTACACCAAAACCTATGCCATGGCGGCAGCCGCTGCGTTGGCTGTGACTCTAGTGCCTGTGCTCATGGGCTATTTTGTGCGCGGCAAGATTATTCGCGAAGATAAAAATCCGATTAACCGTGCTTTGAACGCCATATACCAGCCCCTGCTTAGCGGCGTGTTACGTTTTCCTAAAATAACGCTTGTGGCAGCGCTATTGGTGTTAGCCGCTGGCTTGTGGCCCATTAATAAAATTGGTAGTGAGTTTATGCCGCCGCTAGATGAAGGGGATATTATGTATATGCCCACCACTTATCCAAGTTTGTCGATTGGCAAGGCGCGAGAGCTGCTACAGCATACGGATAAAATGATTATGACGGTGCCTGAGGTTAAGTCGGTACTTGGCAAAATCGGCCGCGCTGAAACTGCCACTGACCCAGCACCACTCACCATGATTGAGTCGTTCATTCAGTTAAAACCTCGCAGTGAATGGCGCGCAGGCATGACAAGCGATGATATCAAACGTGAGCTAGATAAGGCGGTTAATATTCCTGGACTAACCAATGCGTGGGTTATGCCCATTAAAACCCGCATAGATATGTTGGCAACGGGTATTAAAACGCCTGTTGGTATTAAAGTGGCGGGTGATGATCTAGCGGTGATTGAACAAATCGGTACCCGCTTAGAACACATCTTAGGGCAATTAGAGACAACAGCCTCGGTTTATGCTGAGCGTGTTGCTGGTGGTCGCTATATCAGTATTGAGTTAGATCGTCTGAAAATCGCCCGCTTAGGGATGTCGGTGCAGGATGTGCAGCAAGTAATTGCGACTGCGGTGGGGGGAAGTAATGTCACCCAAACCATCGAGGGCTTGGCGAGGTTCAATGTTAATTTGCGTTATATGCAAGATTATCGCAACTCACCTGAGGAGCTTGAGCTTTTACCAATAGTGACCAACGCCCGCCAAATTATTAGCCTAGGTGATGTTGCCAATGTGCGGATTGTCGATGGACCAAGTGGTATAAAAAGTGAGAATGCGCGCTTAAATGGCTGGGTGTTTATCGATATTAAAAACACCGATGTCGGGCAATATGTACAAACGGCTAAGGCGCTTGTCGCTAATGAACTTGAGCTGCCGACAGGGTACTCAATTAACTGGGCTGGTCAATTTCAATATCTCGAGCGTGCCAAAGAAAAACTCAGTTATATTGTGCCGTTAACCATAGCGTTAATAGTGATTCTACTCTTTCTAAACTTTAGAAGTCTCACCATGGTGACCATGATTTTGGGAACTTTGCCATTGAGTTTAGTCGGCAGTATTTGGCTTCTTTATTGGCTAGATTTCAATTTCTCGGTTGCGGTTGGCGTTGGTTTTATTGCGCTTGCTGGTGTGGCGGTGGAAATTGGCGTGATTATGTTGGTATATCTCAATCAGGCTTTTGACGAATTAACTTCGCGAAACTCTCGTCCAACAGCCGAGCAGTTAAAACATGCTGTGCTTGGTGGAGCTAGTGGGCGCATACGACCTGTCATGATGACATCACTATCGATCATTATTGGTCTTCTGCCTGTGCTTTATGGCACGGGAACCGGCTCTGAAGTTATGAGCCGCATTGCCGCGCCAATGATTGGCGGTATGGTCAGTGCCCTAATTTTAACGCTACTTGTGTTGCCAGCGCTGTATTTACTGTGGCGAAAGCAAACTTTAAAGCGTTTGGCCTAATAACTGGGCTAAGCGCTTGCCTGCCAATACCATACGCTGATTGATGATTGGCGCAAAGGTGGTTTGATAATCACGCGGTAAGGTGACTTTATTGCCGCGTGGACTTTGGCAAGCACCATTGCCTTTATCACAATATTTAAAGGCTGGTGATGTCACTATTTGATAGGACTCATCAGCCCACTTCCAAGGACTATTCGCTACAAAAGGTTCAACAGTTAACGCTGTAGTTTTAGGCTGAAGTTGCGTTAGCCATTCACTGTAGTTTTTGTTTTGACGACTTAATACACAATCATCCCAATACCAATGCAGTGTTTCACAACGGACATTGCTGCGTCTTGTAATCTTAATTTTGTTACCACCCCAATCATTGGCGTAACTAACATGCAGCGGTTGATGGATGTCACCTAGCCAATGACCTAAAAACATTAGTGCTTGTAGTCTTTGCCAAGGATCTTGTGCGGTTACCACCTCTTGCTGGTGAATATTAACGGCTTGGCCGATGCAATCCTTTCTACAAGCATTCGTTGTAATGGTCTTTGCTGTGCGCGGTACATTCATAAAGTGCCATTTTTCGAATTGTTTGTAATCTGCTTGTTTCTTGATGGCATCTGCCCAGACACAGCTTTTGGCAAAAGTAATCACAGCATCGTCATCTTGATTCATATAGCGATTGAGTTTGATGCGATGGGCTCTAGGCATTGCAGTTAGCAATTGGGTGATTTGCTGTCGTTGCGTTTGTGGTAATTCGTTGTAGGCCAAATCACAGACAACCTGATGACCAAGTTGACCTAGTGCAAAGCTACTTATGCTAGTGAAGCTCAGGAATATGAAAATAAGAAGTTTGTTAATCGAATTCATGATAATTGATGAGTATCGTTAATAGGGAGGAATTTACCGCTCAATGTAGCTTAGCGATCACAATAAAACAACCTCCTCTCCATTTTGCGGATTTTGCATATTCAGTGACATTTGGTTTGTTAGACTCCGCCAACTATAAATTTAATAAAACTGTAATAGTTCATCGGAAAGAGCCATGTTTAAGTCTTTAATTAAACGTTTATTACCTAAAGATAGTGAGTGTAAAAGGAGTGCTAGCTATGCGCAAAGCGCCACGGCGATGACGTGGGAGCAGAAAATGCGTGGCATTGACTTAAGTCAGTACTTTCAAAATGAATTATCGACGCCTGAACAACATTATCGCGATGAATTTTATGACGTGCTCTTTGGCAAAGTGAGTCAGAATAACCAGCAAGATGATTTGTCACTGCAAATAGCGGTGAAAGTTGAGCAGGTGCTGAAGAAGCCGGAGTTTATTCTTGATTCATTGCCTGTATTACCAGCCTCATTAACCACTATTGTCGAGCATTTGGGTAAGGATGAGTTTGACGCCGATGTCGTCGTTGAGCTGTTAAAGAATGAACCAATGATTGCTGCTAAAGTGATTAAATTAGCAAATTCATCCTATTACAATCGTTCCAACAAAGAAGTGACTGATATTAAGTCAGCCTTTATGCAGTTGGGCGCTTATGGTTTATCGAAAGGAGTTATCGATGGCTTTATGAGTCAGCTAGTGCCGCAAACCGATCTCTATTTTCAGCATTACGGTCAGCAAATTTGGCAACACAGCTTAACCTCTGGCGCGGTGGCGCGAGAGTTAATAAATCACTCTCATTGTAGCGAGCAATCTCAACAA
Source organism: Psychrobium sp. (assembly GCA_049607155.1). GTDB lineage: Bacteria > Pseudomonadota > Gammaproteobacteria > Enterobacterales > Psychrobiaceae > Psychrobium. The sequence continues at coordinate 10,092 of JBMYWG010000022.1, read as the reverse complement.
GCTTATTTAATTGGCTTGATTAGTAACTTAGGCGACATTGTGATTTATCAAATGATGGTGGAGGCTTTTAAACATGCTCATCCAGATTGTTTGCCAGACTCACAGCTATTTAGACAGATCCTCAGTCGTCACTCTAAGCGCATTACTCATGCCATTGCTAAGCATTGGCAGCTACCTGCTAGTATTTTACGTCCGCTAGAGTTGCAAACTAAGTTGCACAGCGCTGATAAGCTTCCTTTGGTTAGCAGGAAGTATCCAGTTAGTTGTTTTATCTTTGAAGCGAGAATTATTAGTAAGCTGTCTTTGCGTCTTGAGGCAAACGTTGAAGATGCCGAGGAGTTAAAAGCAAAGGCACTGAACTTGGTTAATTCGTCACAAGCGAAAGATTACATTCACGAAATGAGCGTTTGAGAGGGGAGTTGCTCAAACAGCGATTTATAATCGCGGGCAAATCGTCCAAATTCGACAAAGCCCCAGTTTAAGGCAGTTTGCGCAACAGTCGTTGTGCTTTTATCGGCGTTTAACAAGGCCTTATGAGCGCCATTTAGCCGAATTAAACGCAAATATTGAACAGGTGTTACGCCATATTTCTCTTTAAACCCATATTGCAAGGAGCGCTCACTGAGCTGAGCAACATCACACAGTTGCGTGATGTCTGGCAGAAAATGGGCATTTTCTCTAAGAAATTCAACGACGCGATTTACGCCCTGCTGACGTTTGTTATGTTGAGTTAACGGTTCGGGAATGGCCAGCGAGTCGTTGACGATATCTATGGTTAATTGCAATAAATGAGTGCACACCATGCGCTGAATATCATCGTCTGCTAACAGACTTGGTTGTATTAAGAGCTGCTGGGTTACTTCTAACACTTGCCGCGCATATTGCCATTGTAGCTGACTCGATGTTTGGGCCATTCTACTACTTATGATGTTGCTGTCTGGCTCTCTTCCAGTAAGTGAGTGATAACTTTTTATGAAGTGTTCTCGTAGAAATACAGTGGCAACATAATCGAGTCGCTGCTGTGATTGTATTTCCCAGGTTCCGCCACTGGCTTGTAGAAAAGGATTGCCTTGAGCCTGTTTGCCACAAAACTGGTAAGTACTTGATTGTGGCATCACCACTGCAAATGGCAGAAAACATTCTGCAGGTGTCGCTTCGACTCGAGTTCCTAAGTTGAAATTTTCACGAATAATTTGCGCTTGATTGAGGGTGATTTCAGTAGCATTTGCTTTGAACTTGCCACGTTGAAATTGGGTGTACTCACGATTTTTGTTGAGGTGAAAACGACCTAATGCCTCGATATTTTCGGTATCGATTTGTCTAATGGCTGGTGTTGCGCTGGTGGTCATGAATAGTTTGCAGTCCTTTACTTGGCCGCTAAGTATATTATTTTTAGATTTAATGTATCTAATATTTTCATCAATAATTGTAAATATATGTTATGAAAGGCTAATCTAATGTTGAATCACAAAAAGACGTATAGACGTCTATTTAGTTGTTGACCAACAGCAGCAATGCCTTTAAAGTGCAGCAATTAATTGAGGTGCCTAAGACTCAGCGATACGGTGATTTTAAGTAATGTTGAGGGCTTAGGGTAAACGGGAAGTAAGGTGACATTCCTTCGCTGCCCCCGCAACGGTGATTTATTCAATGTGTTGAATGACAGTCCGATACCGGCCTTAGTCGATCTATCTAAACTATTGCGGAGGGCGATAGAAAGAAATATTTGCGCGCTGGGCATTCGCCTTCCTTTGCTGCGCGTATCTTTCTTATGTCCTCTGTGTGCTGTTGAGGGCTTTATGTCGCTAAAATCAATTTCCATTGCTATTTGCACTGCTTTGAGCTCGTCTGCACTATTGGCTCAAGACATTGAGCGTATTGCTGTGAGCGGCGAGCAGCTCAAACAAAGTGCTAACTATATCGTATTAAGCCGCGATGATTTTGTGGATAGCGCGCAAAACCTCAATGATATTCTCGATCAAATCAATGGCATTCAAGTTCGCCAAATTAGCGGTATTGGCAATCCAGCAGCCGTATCTATTCGCGGCTCATCGTCTAAGCAAGTGCAATTATATATTGATGGACAGTTGGTGAACGATGGCCAATTTGGTGGTTTTGATTTAAACCAGCTTCCCGTTGAAAACATCCAATCAATTGAAGTGAGCAAAGAGCAGGCAATTGGCAGTGGGGCAACACCAATTGGCGGTGTGATCCGTATTAATACCTACAATCCTGAGCGCGAGACACTGCGGCTGAGTGCGGGTATTGGCTCCTTTGGTTATCAGGAGTTGAACGCCCTTAAAAATATTCGCGCTGGTAGTTTTCAAGGTGCGATAGGGCTCAATCACGTAACAAGCGACAATGATTATGATTATTTAGTGCCGCAACCAGTGGCTAATCCGACTGAGCCAACGGTTGAACCATTGCGCAATAATGAGTTTGAAAAGACGACGTTTTCGGCCAATGCGTTGTGGATTGGCGAAGTGAATCAGCTGCGCCTTAACGGTCAATTCAGCAATCAAGATAAAGCATTGCCTCATTATCAAATTAATGTGCCTGACAACAATTCGTCAATCGATTTAGAACAGTTGAGGTTGGCACTTACTTACTTATATAAGCCAGTAGATTCGATGTTATCGCAACTTGAAGTGGAAGGTTACTTCGACAAACGCGATGAGCATTACATCGATAATATACCGCAACTCGCGCGTCGCGACGGCTTTTATGACAGCGAGAAAACCAGCCTGTCAGTCAAACCAACGTGGCAATTAAAGCAATGGACGCTAACGCCATTTATCGATATCAATCGTCAAGCCTTTGAATCAAAGACACAGGTTAACGGCGAGACCATTAACTGTAATGGCATTAGCGCTTGTGACGTTAAGGCGACTGTTGAGCAATGGCTTGTTGGTGGTCGCGGTGACTGGAAAAGTAACAAGCAGCCGTTGTCAGCTCATGTGCTAATAAGTCAGTTATACGAAGACAGCCGTAATAGAGTGCTCAGTAGTGACGGCGCAGTAAAGCAAGACGACAGTGATTTTGTTTCTGGTGAGCTTGCAGTGCAGTATAGTTGGCGCAGTATCGATTGGGGCGCGTCACTTAGTCGCGGTGTCCGTATGCCGACAATGTTTGAGCGTTTTGGTGACCGCGGATTATTCAAGGGCAATGGTAATCTTAAGCCTGAGCAGTCTAATGCTGTTTCACTAAGTGCTAATTATCAGGCGGCGCGTTTTTCTGTTAACTCTGCTGTGTATCTAAAGCAGGTATCAGACGCCATAGTCGCGACCTTTAATTCATCGGGCATTGGCAGTTATGGCAACGTTAATGACGCTGATATCACGGGGTTTGAATTACAAGCGGATTATCAAGTTTCCGATGCGATTACGCTACAAGGGCAGGCGAATTTCATCGACAGTAAGAGCGTGTCTGAGTTTGTCGCTTTTAATAACAAAAAGCTGCCGGGCATTTATCACCGTGAATACGGCATCAAACTAAGCGCAGATTTAACGCAGCATTTGTCACTTGATGTGTCGAGCCAATATAGCGAAGGACTCTATTTTAATTTAGCCAACAAGGTTGAACAGCAAGCACAAGGCAATGGCAATCCGAGTGAACGCTGGCTTAGTGACGTCAACCTGCGCTGGCAACAGCAATCATTTTCCGTGAGTATCGGGGTTAATAACCTGTTTGATGAAACCTATCGCGATCTCGCAAACCGTCCTGCACAGGGGCGCAATCTATTTATTAAGTTTTCTTTTGAGGAGTAATTACCATGAGTTATTTTAAATCGGGTGCTAACGCTAAGCGCACTGCATTATCGTTAGCCCTTGCGGCCAGTGTTAGTTTATTAGCGGGTTGTGGCGGTAGTAGCGATACTAAAAAAGATATCGTACCTGTTGTACCTAAGAAAGCCGTAGTACAAACAATTGCACCTGATTACACTAGCTCAGAAGTGGCTTATTTAGATCTGAACGATCAATCAGTTGCGGGCGATTACTACGTTAAAGATAAGTCAGACTACACCTTAACTAGTTACGGTAAAGACGTTTATCACATTGGCCGTTTCTTTATTGATACCGTTGAAAAGTACAACAGCGATGCACCAGATGCGCAAATTTACTCATACGGCACCAAGGATGAGGGAGAAACTGCATCATCAAACCCGTACAATTTAGTATTTGCTAATGCCAATAAAGCGTATTTGATCCGCTACGGCTCATCGAAAGTATGGATTGTTAACCCAAATGCGACTGAAGCCACTGACTTTAAAATTGGCGAGTTAGATCTTGGTTCATACATTCCGGAAAATAACAGCACAACGCCTTCGCCATCTGCGGGTGTTGTTGTTGACGGTAAACTATACATTACAATGCAGCGTCTATCTGACGCTTGGGCACCAAACACTGCCTATGTTGCGGTATTTGATGTAGCAACAGACACAGAAATTGAAACCAATCACACTGCTGATGATGGCGTAAAAGGCATTAAATTAACTGGTCAGAATCCACTTGAACATAATCTTAAGGCGGCCTTTGGTGATGTTTATGTCACATCGCGTAGCGTTTTCGGTAATACCGATTTAAGTTTGAGTATGATTGAGAAGATTGAAACTTCAGATTACTCAACGTCTACGGTTTTAAGTGCAGCAGACATTGCTGATAACATTGAAGCCTTTATTACGACCAGTGAAATTGTGTCAACCAGCAAGGGCTATTTTGTGGCGAGTAAAGCTGGTTTTAACGACGATGGAAAATGGGTAACAACCTCAGCTTTATACGAGTTTAATCCAACAACTGGTGCAATTGTCGCGAGTAACATTGCTGAGACAGGTAGCGAAGAAATTTCGTTCATTAGCGTTGATGATTCTAACTTCTTATGGGTTAGTACTATTAACCCATCAACGCCGGGTATTGATGTAATCAACACAGCGACTAACCAAAAAGAAGGCGACCGTCTGCTGACTGAGCTTAACCCTGGTGTTATTCGCTTCTTGGATTAATTTCTAAAAACGATATAAATATCAAAGCCCACCTAGGCAACTAGGTGGGCTTTTTTGATCCTTGAATAATATTTGATCTAACACGAACGTTCGTGCTATTTTGTTGCGAAATTGAATGACGACGATGAAATTACATGGTTGATAAAGGCAAAAAAACAAAGCAACAGATTTTAGAAACCGCGTTGCTGATGGCGACAGAAACTAGCCTCAATGATCTGAGCATCGGTGGGCTTGCTTTAGCTATTGGGATGTCTAAGTCTGGACTCTTTGCGCACTTTAAATCGAAAGAGAATTTGCAGCTGGAAGTGTTGCGCCATGCCCATGGTTTATTTCGAAAAACGATTATTGAGCCGACGATGACGATTGAAGATCCGCTGACACGACTTATGAGCATGTGTGATTGTTGGCTTGATTGGTATGAGCGTCAGGCGAAGACCTGCATCTTCATTTCTGCGGCGGTAGAGTTTGACGATCAAGAAGGGGCTGTTCACGACAAAATCTGTCGTGATTTGGCGCTTTGGCTCGATCATCTCAATTACACCGTTGAGCAAGTGATTGCGGCTAAGCAGTTTAAAGAAGGTACTGATTCACAGCAATTTGTTTATGAGTTGTATTCATTGTATTTGGGGACGCAAAGCATGGTGTGGGTTGGCGTAGAAGACAATCAGCACAGCAGGTTTAAACGGGCACTTAGCGATCTTATTGCGCGCTATCGGAGTTAACATAGGAATTAACATATGAGTAGTAAAATTTATTTTTCAGACAGTAAAAAACGCTCGATGGGTTTTCATGTAGTTCGCGCTATTTCTAGTGTGTTAAACAAAACTGCCCCGAAATTTGCGTTAAAACAGGCGGAGAAAATTCTGCTAACGCCTGCAAAAGGCCGTAAACAAGCGGCGATGCCAGAAGGGATGAAAGTAGAACAAGTCAGTGGCGTCGCTGGTCAACTGCAGCAATATAGTCTTGGTCAAGGTGATATCGTGATTTTAACCCATGGCTGGTCAGGTAGTGCGAGTCAGTTTTTCCCGCTAATGGAAAAGATTGCGCAAGCGGGTTATCAAGCAATCGCCTTTGATCATTATGGACATGGCAAAAGTAGCGGTAAGATTGCTAACTTACCATTGTTTATTAAAGGCGTGCGAGATGTTGTCGCGTTGCACGGCAAAGAAAATATCCGCTGTATCGTTAGTCATTCAATGGGCACTGTGTCGGCGTTAAATCTACCAAAAGACATTCCACAAGTATTAATCGCCCCTATCTTTGGGTTCTATGACTCGTTGCGTAAAAGCGTGTTTGATAGCGGCATTTCTCCAAAATTGTTTGAACGCTTGCTCGCTCATATTGAAGGAAGTCATCAAATTATGTTCAAGGATGCGGTGTCTGAACAACATATAGGTTTTGTTGAGAATCCGCTGCACATTATTCATGACGAAGAGGATCGATTTGCCCCCTTTGCTGGCAGTGCATCGATGAAAGAGCAACACGAACACATCAGACTTTATCCTACGCAAGGTCATGGTCACGGACGCGTAATTAATAGCGAGCAAACGTGGCAAGTGGTGGAAGCGTTATTAAAAGAAAGTGCCTAAACGTTTAGTAGGACATAAAAAACGCTGCTAGGTGATAGCGCTAGCAGCGTAAAGTTTATTTAACCTAAGCTTGGTTAAATAACAGAGAGATAAGTGTATTTGAACCCAAGCTCTGAAGCTTGCCTATTGAAGTCGCTTGGGTATTATTAACGCTGGCGCGCTTTTAGTCGTGGGTTCTCTTTACAAATCACGTAGAGCTTGCCGCGACGTTTAACGATTTGACACTTCGGGTGACGGCTTTTCGCCGACTTTAGTGATGACAATACTTTCATTGTTCTACCTATTTTCCTTTCTTAGAGAACATTTTGCCAAAGCGTAGGCTAAAGCTTGCAGCTCGACCTTCGGTATTGGTTTGTTTTTGCTGACCTGTATAAAACGGATGCGATTCGCTTGATACATCTAAGGTGACATACGGATAAGTATTGCCATCTTCTTCCCAAACTTTTTCTTTATCAGTTTTAATGGTCGAACCTACTAAGAAGTAAGCATCAACAGATACATCGTGAAATAACACCTTGCGATATTCTGGGTGGATATTGGGTCTCATAATTTACCTACAATAATTCAAACATAACTCGAAATTTTCGTTATGTTATAATGTAACTAAATCATGGTCAATAACTAAATGATATTAATTATCATTTGTGGGTTTGAGGTGTTCCTTCAGCTCGCGCATTAGTTTTTGGTCGGCCAGTAAATTATGCATGGGTTCGAACAATGGCGTGGGCAGTTGTGAGAGCTCAAACCATTGCCAGCCTTTGCACTTGTTTGGCTCCATGATTTGCGGATGATTGTTGTCACTTTTCGCTATCACATAAAGGGTGATGTAGTGTTTGTTTTCGCCACTGAAAATATCATTGGTAAAGCCGAGTTGTTCAATGCTGTGAATGTTGAGGCCCGTTTCCTCAAACACTTCTCGCGTAGCACATTGCTCGACTGACTCGAAAAACTCGAGGTGGCCACCGGGCGTTGCCCAAGTGTTGGCACCGTGTGAACCGATGCGCTCACCGAGTAATATTTTTCCCTGATGAATAATGATGGCGGCAACGCCGACACGAACATTAGTTGTCATGTTATTTGTCCTTAAAAGATGATTGTATTGATTGATATTGAGCGATGATATCGCAGTAACGCCTATCTGTTAGCGCAGCATTAAGTTGAGTGCGTTGGAGGTGCGCCAGTACTTTGGTGAGATAATCTTGGTTGATGTTTTTTTGTATCTCACATTCGCTATGCCACATCTCTTCACCAATGACGGAGATAGGAACGATTGATTGGCAGTAGTTAGTCACCAAGATTACTTCGTAGAAACGCTTATTTTCAGTAATTACTTGCTCAGATTTTAACGACAAACCAAGTTTGCTAAGAGTTTGCCGTAAAAGGTGACAATCGTTTACAGGGCATAGCAGTAAATCTACTCTTTGCCGCGTATTATTCTGCATTATGTTAGTGACGAACTCTGCCATTAACACACCTCCAACCCCAGCAATAACAACGAGTTGTTGCTCTTCGCTTTTTTCTAACATCAACTGATTGAGATCCTGACAGTGCACCTGCCAATTAAATTGCTGCGGCGAATAAAAGCGAGTTAGCTTACTTTCAATAGTTGTCATTAGCTGCGGCACAATATCGACGAAATGGATTTTAGGTGTCGTTGCGCAGCCGCTAAATTTAGTCAATAAACTCATGCCAAGATGGCCGTGATCGCAGCAGCAATCCCAAATGGCGTGGTATTGGTTGTCGACTAGTGATTTAAGGGTTTGAAGGCGGTGACTAAGTTTGAACACAATGGTGGTATTTGCGAATGAAGATAGCCGCCATTGTACGTGGTGATGGTGGAGAAGTTAAATCGAATTTGTGACCGATGAAGGTGAAAGGCGCTGTAATTTGGTAGTCAGAATTTCTGGATGTTTCTCAATTAAGGCGTTAACCTTTTGCTTGATCGCTGAAACCTTCAATTCTTGGATAATGCAACCAGTTGCCATCGCTAATACTATACCGAAATAAAGCATAGCAAGCGGCAAGTTATTTTCTGCCATCAAATGTCCACTCATAAAACAACTCAGGACAATTGCTAAAAGACTACCTGTTTGATTATCTGAATATGACAAGCGATTGGTTGCAATGTCTTTTTTAATCGTCAGTTTTGAAACAAAAAGAGGGAATTTGACTTCAACTGCATTGTTTTTAAGTTGCGTTTTCTCACCTTGCTGTTCGAGATATTCGGCGATTGCTTTCATCATTAATGCTCCTTGCAAACTAAAACTTCGCGAGAAATAAGCATAGAGTATTTATGGTATTTTTCAAGTTGTTATCTAGCTAGCTCAATAAACTCTCGCCAAGACAGCTGTGTTCGTAACGGCAATCCAAACTGGCGCTTTATTGATTATAGGTAGTTGATATTAGCGTTTTAAAGCGGTGGCTGAGGTTAATTCAATGGCGGTACTTGCGAATGAAGATGGCCGCCACTGTACTTGGTGATGAATGAGTCGTTAACTGTCAAAAGTGATGCGTTTTTCAATTTCAACGGGCTCTGTTGTTAAAGAGTCAATACTCTGTAAATGTGGATTCGCTGTTAAAATAGTTCTGACTTGTTGTTTGATATTGGTGACTTTGAATTCGTTGATGATGCATCCCGTTGTCAAAGATAGTGCTAAACCAATACAAAACATCGAGAATACATAATCACCTTTAACCATGAGATTGCCTGCAACAACGCAAAAAGCAATGATGCCAATGAAGTTTCCCCATTTTCCACAAGAGTAAACCAGACTATTGGTAGCTATATCTTTACTAATGGTTAGGTCTGGGACAAAAGGTGAGAGCTTTACATGGATACGATTATGTTTTACAGAAACGTTTTCACCATACTCCGCTAACTTCTGGGCTAGTTCTTTCATTATTAATGCTCCTTGCAAACTAAAACTTCTTGAAAAAGTAAGCATAGAGCATTAATGATATTTTTCAAGTTGTTACCTAGCTTTTTCTATAAACTCACACACCTCTTTCATCGGCGTCAGTACTCGTGTTGTTGGACGGTGAAGCACCTTGGCGTCCGTTCGATATAGGAATGGTAGGTGTGATTATTTTTCATAGCGAGTAGCAATTTCCCCTCGACGTTGTGCCTGTCGAGGGGGGGGGATATGTCTGCCAGCTATCTCGCTTTGTTAATAAACTCACACACGTCTTTCATCGGCGCTAACACCCTAGTTGTTGGGCGATGAAGTACCTTAGCATCAGGATGGTAGATGTGATTATTTTTCACGGCGGGTAGCAACTTCCCCTCGGCGTTGTGCCAGTCGAGGGGGGGATATATTTCTGTGGGCTATCTCGCTTTGTTAATAAACTCACAAACGTCTTTCATCGGCGCTAACACCCTAGCTGTTGGGCGGTGAAGCACTTTGGCATCAGGATGATAGATGTGGTGATTCTTTACAGCGGGTAATAGTTTCCAATGCTGCCAGTCGTAGAGCTCATGGCCGCGGGTGTTTTTATCTTCTGGCA
>JBMYWG010000021.1:0-57957 GCA_049607155.1 Psychrobium sp. | reverse complement strand
GCGAAATGCTGCCAGTAAGCTGGAACGAATTCGCTAACATGCACCCATTCTGCCCGCAAGACCAAGCGAAAGGTTACGTGGCAATGATTGATGAACTATCTGCATGGTTAGTTAACATCACAGGTTACGATGCAGTATGTATGCAACCTAACTCTGGTGCTCAAGGTGAATACGCTGGTCTACTAGCCATTCAAAAATACCACGAGAGCCGCGGCGACGCGCATCGTAACATCTGTTTGATCCCAGCATCTGCTCACGGTACTAACCCTGCATCTGCACAAATGGCCGGTCAAAAAGTTGTTGTTACAGCTTGTGATGACGAAGGTAACGTTGACATGGACGACTTACGTGCGAAAGCCGAAGAGTTATCTGAAAACCTATCTTGTATCATGATCACTTACCCGTCTACTCACGGTGTATACGAAGAAACCATTGGTGAGATTTGTGAAATCATTCACGCCAACGGTGGTCAAGTTTACCTAGATGGCGCAAACATGAATGCACAAGTTGGCCTAACATCACCGGGCAGCATTGGCGCAGACGTATCGCATCTTAACTTGCACAAAACATTCGCTATTCCACACGGTGGTGGCGGCCCAGGCATGGGACCAATCGGCGTTAAAGCGCACTTAGCACCATTTGTTGCTAACCACAGCGTTGTCGATTTAGAAGGCCCTGAGTCTGGTAACGGCGCAGTATCTGGCGCGCAGTACGGTAGTGCAAGCATCTTGCCTATCACTTACATGTACATCGCAATGCTAGGTAACGAAGGTTTACGCCAATCAACTCAACTCGCTATCTTAAACGCGAACTACTTGAAGAACCGTTTAAGCGAGCACTACCCAATTCTATTCACAGGCCGCGATGGCTACGTAGCACACGAATGTATCGTTGACCTACGTCCAATCAAAGAAGCTTGTGGCGTAACAGAAATGGACATTGCTAAGCGTCTAAACGACTACGGTTTCCATGCACCAACCATGTCATTCCCAGTAGCTGGCACCTTAATGATTGAGCCAACTGAATCTGAGTCTAAAGTAGAAATCGACCGTTTAGCCGATGCCCTAATCGCTATCCGTGCCGAAATCGCTAAAGTAGAATCAGGTGAGTGGACTGACACTGACAACCCATTACACAACGCACCACACACAATGGACGACGTAATGGACGCCAACTGGAACCGCGCTTACGACCGCGAACTTGCTGTATTCCCAACAGCCGAAGTACGCGCCAACAAGTTCTGGCCAACAGTTAACCGTATCGACGACGTATTCGGTGACCGTAACCTACATTGTTCTTGTGTACCAATTGATGAGTATATTGAAGAGTAATAGGTTGCTTAGCGCGACAGATATAGTTTGAAACGGCAAATTGAAGTTTCAATCTGATGAACTGATTTTTCGGTTCATTTTAGAAAGCGAGTACTACGAAAGTGGTACTCGCTTTTTTGTTATATAGTATATTTTGATTTTGCGTGTATTATGTACGCAATTCCACAAGAGATAATAATTTAATTCAATGAAATTGAATCAGTTTTATACGCCGCCAGAGTGTAGTGACGCATTAGTTTCTAATTTAGATATTCTTTCGCCAGAAGTTGCCGTTGATCTCGGTTTTGGAGAGGGGGAATTATTAAAAGCGGCCAAGAGAAAGTGGGGAAACCTAAAACTTATAGGGATTGATGTTGATAAAGAAAATGTCAAAAAGTGCTGTCCGTCTTTAGGCATTGATGCATTTATTGGAGATGGGTTTGATCCTGAATTACCTTCTCGTATTAAAAGAATGTATGGAGAAATAGATTTATTAATTAGTAACCCTCCATTCTTTTCTTCCGCGTGGACCGATAATACAAAAAACATTTTGATGGATGCGAACCTAGAAGAAATTGTCCCTTCTCTTGCTACTAAAATTCCAGCTGAGGTAGTATTTTTAGCCCAAAACTTGAGGTTAATGTCTAAAACAAGTGAACTCGCGATAATTTTGCCCGCAGGAATCGCAAGTGGTGAAGGGTGGGTTAAATTAAGAAAGCACTTATTTACAAACTATAATGTGAAATGTTGTATACAACTCCCAATAGGCGCTTTTGGGAAAACTGACGCTCAGACATTTATTTTTATTTTAAATAAAAACTTAAAATTGAATTCTGGCTCAGTAATACTGCTTGATTTTGAATCAGAATCTCAAATCTCTATCCCTCGCATTAAAGCAATCGAGCGCTGTGATTTTAATTATCATGCGAGTGAATTATATAGAAACTCCAGAATAAGTTTATCTGAGAACTCTATTTTTATTCGAAGGGGAAATCTAAGTCGTAAGTACTTAAACGAAAATAACATTGAGCACCTCCATACTACAGACATGCCGAAGTTCCCTTCGATAATTGATGTTGAAGTAGGCTCAAAAGCCAATGGAAATAAAGCTTCAAATGGCGATATTTTGATAGCTAGGGTTGGAACTAGATGTTTAGGAAGAGTTGCACTAGTTAAAGGAAAATCAATTCATGTTAGTGACTGTATTATCGTTCTTAAGATCAAAGACTGTAATTTGAGGGATAAGGTTTGGTCGATGCTTTCAAATAATAAGTTTAAAACTTACATAAATAAAGTTGCTTTGGGTGTTGGTGCTAAATACATAACACATAAAATAATAAGGGAATATTTATTTTATTATGAAAGAGATTAAAGCCTTTGAGGCCCCGTTTAATTGGAAAACATTCTATGACGATGTGGTTGATAAATGTGAAGGGTATATTAAAACGGGCTATTGGGAAGGTATTGATAGGCACCGACTCAGGCTATGGCTACAAAATTTTCACTCTGACGAAGAAAAATACTTATCGGCATGCATGCTAGACTCTATGGTCTTCAGGACGCCTAAGATGATAAATGCATCTTTTAAGCATATAGCAACATCTATTATTCCTAATTTTCTTGCCAAACATGGTGCCATCTTCTCAGGTGATTTGACTGAGTGGTTGCAAAACCTCAAGAAGGGTAGCGATATCCCATTTCGTTTTATTGCAATAGAGGAAGTTGATAATAAAGTTGGTAAGAGCGGTTCAGTTATTATAAGAGAATTACAGCAAGTTCTCGATCTTGCTGGCCATATGTGTCAGAAGCCTTCTCGAATCCCCAAATTAAATAAGGATGTTAAGGCGATCGTTCTTATTGATGACTTTGCTGGTACAGGGGAACAATTCTGTAATTTTTATATAGAAAAAATCAAAAACGCTGTAATCGATAAGTATAAAGTTCTCTATGTCCCGTTAGCAGCTCATGAGATAGCAGTAAAGAATATTGAGTCAAAATTTCCTGAAGTTGAAGTTAGGCCTGTTGAGTTATTGTCTGAGAGAGATTCATTTTTTGCTGATAGACGCGGAACTTTTTATGGTGATGAAACAAATACTGCTGAAAGTGCAAAATCTTTTTACTTGAAATTATGCAGTAGAAGAAACTTTGGGAAACTAAACTACTTATTAGGGAAAGGCGATTTGAGTCTAACGTATGCTTTCTCCCTTTCCACTCCCAATAATAATTTGAAACTTATTTATCATAATCCTATGGATGGTAAATGGAATCACTTGCTATATAGGAAAAGATAATGGATTCGAATGTAATTAAAGCTTTTGCTAAAAACAGAGCAGAGGAATTTCCAGTAGATGTGTGGGGCTTATATGTACTACCGCCAAACTACGAGAAAATTAATTTATTTAATTATGAGAAAGCAGTGATGATTGAGGGGGGGAGAGGATCAGGGAAAACAATGTTCCTCCGCTTTCATTGTCATGATTGCCGTTTTAGCGCGAATAGAGAAAAAGTTCCATTATCTGAATTAAATAAAGTTGGACTATACTTTCGACCTGATACGCATTTTTGTAGCAGCATTACCAGTGAGCTATTTGATAAAGACTGGGAGAAAATATTTGGTAAGTATATCTTACTGAATGTTCTAAAGGAAATTTCTGCATTCTCAAAGAATGTTTCAAGGTGTAGTTTTGAGAGTGATTTTAATCAAGAATTAAACGCAGCTAAACTACCTAAGGCTTTGTCGAATAGACTAGGCCTTGAGGTTGATAGTCTAGGTGGTTTAGCTGATTTTTCAGAGCAATCATTAGCGAGCCTGAATGACTGGATAAACGATCCTGATTATTATGAGCGCCCTAATTTTCCAGATACAAGAACATTAATAGACTCTATTATCTCAATAGTAAGAGCTTTCTCGCCGGAATTTAAGGAAACCGAATTTAATCTATATGTAGATGAGTTTGAAAATCTAACTAAAGAGCAGCAAAGGCTGCTTAATTCATGGATTAAGCATGGCAGACATAAATTAGTAATATCAGCGGCATATAAAAAGTACGGTGATGTCAGTAGGAATACTACTGGCTCTGAGTTGTTAGTTATACGAAATGATTATAGAAAGATTGATTTAGAAGATTTTTCTGAAGACGAATTTTATCATTTTTCCGCTGAAATACTTTTACTTAAATTGGGAAATCTTTATCCGGATTTACCTATTGCTGAATACAAAGATTTGTTATGCCAAGAGAATCATTTAGACAGTAGAAAAGGAGCAAAGTACAAAAAGACTGTATTAGATTTCGCTAGATCTTTTCTGCCCTCAAAAAGTTACGCTGAAGTTGCAGAGTTAATCCTTAAGGATGCAACCCTAAGAAAACGATTAGTCGATTTTTTGATTAAGCCTGCGTTGGATAAACAATATGTAGCCAAAGATTTTGTGGATCTTGAGTATCCAGAAGAATCTATTATTAATGGTATTCTTTTAAACAGAAAATCACAGGATTGCTCCTCAATAATTACTCAATTTAAGGAATTGCAAAAACATAAGACAAATAAATTTTATTCGCCTTATAAAGATTTGTTGGTAGGCGGAATATTATGGATTTATCTTTCTGCTGGTAGAAAAAATATACCAATATACTCAGGCTTCGAAAGAATATGTAACATGGCTCGTTTTAACCTTCGTCATTTCCTTGAGTTTTGTCATCAAGCCTTAGTTGAAATGAATGACTCATCAAAGATGGTGAATAATTCTGGAATCCCTGAAATTCCAGTTGAAGTGCAAGCTAAAGCTTCTAGGCGAAATAGCGAAATTGAAGTTGAAAAAGTTGTTGAACTGGGACAATTTGGAAATACACTAAGGTTTATAGTAAATAGACTTGGTTTATTTTTCCAATTACTTCAAAAAAGAAAAGCGCAGAGCGAGCCAGAAATAGCTCACTTTGACGTTAATGTCAGGTCAATGGAAAACCTACCCGAAGAAGTGTCCCTGTTACTTGAACAACTTAAAATTTGGTCTGTGTTGGTTGAGTTTAAAGGTGATACGAAAAGGAAGTCTGAGCTTAACTTTACTTCGTCGGAATATATGTTACACCCAATGTTTTCTCCTAATTTCTCAATAACCTATAGAAAAATAAGGAAACATACGTTTAGTGTTAAGGATATTGAAACAATTTTCTGCGGTAGCGAAGATGAGTTTTTAAAAATGTGTACTCCGTATATTTTAAAATCAACGAGGGCACATTTTAATACAGCAGAAAAAGTACAGGGTTCATTATTTGATGAAATTTAAGTCGTTACAGTCAGTTGATAAAAACTGTTTAGCAAATGTTGATATTCATTTATCTTTTCGCGGGTTAGAGCTAGATGACCGATGTGAATTTGTGGCTCAGAGGTTTAAGCAAGATGAAAAGAAAGAGAACTTTGTCGTCAACTTCTGTGCGAATAGTATGACGTTTTCAGTGAATGAAAATAGAATTAAATTTAGAGACTTAAATTCCCGGTTATCTGAGCTCATTAGTCTAGAAGAGAAGTGTAAGATTGCATTAGACGCTACCTCGTTAGGTGTTGTTGAGTTACTTTTTCTTCTGAGGTGGCTTATGAGAGAAAGTCAATCATTAGATATACGTATTATTTATGTTGAACCCGATAATTATCCCAATAATCTCTCTAGTGGAAGTAACTTTGGAAGACATGAATTTAACCTTTCTTCTAGCTCTGTAGGGTATAAGTCATTACCAGGGTTTTCTAAGACTGCCTCTTCGAGTAAAAAAATGCATGTTATTGCTTTACTGGGGTTTGAAAGAGTGCGGTTAGGTCAGCTACTACAAAATGATGAAGGAGCTTATATCGATTCTATTACACCTATATTTGGGGTTCCGGGGTTCAAGCCCTCATATGATAAGCATAGTGCTTTTCAAAACATTAAAGCGCTAATAGATAAAGGGGAAACTCCTCGATTCTCAAGTGCAAATAATCCATTTACTACTTATCAGGAACTAGAGTTTATTAGGAGTAGTATGCCAGATGAAATTATCAATGTAGCTCCTATAGGGACGAAGCCAATGGCAATAGGTGCTTGTATATTTTTACTGAATAATCAGAATAGTAATGTTGGTTTGCTGTTTGACCATCCTCAAAAAAATAAAGGAAGAACAAAGGGTATATCTAAAGTTCATATATATTCATTGTGTAGTTAAATATAATTTAGCACTGGTATTAAATAAGTAGCTAAAATTCAATTTAATAGCTCATCGATAGGCAACTTTTAATTTTGTTATTTACTTCTGAGTTATGCAGTTTCTATATCTTGCTTTAATGTTTAATCGCTTTAAAAACGCATAGATTTGGGTCAACTTTAAACTTCCCTTTGAAAATTAAAGTGTCGGTGACTTTAACGTCTATTAAAACAGTAATGAAGCCCCAAAAAAAGCGAGTGCCAAACCGACACTCGCTTTTTAATGTTCTCTTTAAAGCAGTAAAAACTACTTCACTTTCACATAAACCTTATAACCAAATGGCGCTATGGTGTCTGAGGTTTTAGGGCCGAATGATTTCTTCTCTTTGCTAAACCACTCAACGTAATCGCCGTGTTGGATGTTTTCGTTGAACGTCGCAGTTTGCGCCTTATCTGAGAAATTAAACACTGCGAATACCTTGTCATCGGCTTTTTTACGCGCGAATGAGAACACGTTTTTCGGATTGCTGTTTGGCACAGGGATCATCTTGCCGCCCCAATTACCATTCCACAGCGCTTGGTTTTCGTGCTTAAGCTTGAATAGTGATTTGTACAAGTCGCCAATTGGATGCTTGCGCCATTTGATTTCGTCCTTTTCAAAGAAGGCTAATACCTTATCTAAGCCCGCCTCTTGGCCGCTGTAGAGCAATGGCATACCTTCGGCAGTTACCGTCAGTACAATGCTCATTTCTAGGTGGTCGCCAAAGCGATCGAACATGGTCTTTTCCCACGAGTTTTTGTCGTGGTTATCAACAAAGTTCATCTTGATGGCGTTGTCAGGCCATGCACTTAGCGCGTGCGCAAAGTGGAGGTAAACGCCTGAGGCATCTTTGTGGCCTTTGGCGACATCGTGCAAGGTGTCGTGTAGTTTCCATGCGTAGGTCATATCGAACGCTTTCTTGTGCAGATCGCGAGCGTCCCATTCTGCCAGCATAAATACAGGTTTGATTTCATCGAGTTCACGACGGGCGTTATTCCAAAAGTTTGTTGGAATAAAGCCAGCAACATCGGCGCGGTAACCGTCGATATCAGCTTCTTTTACCCAGTATTTAAGGGATTCTGTCATGTACTTGCGAATGCCCGGTTGCTCGTAATCAAAGTCGATAATGTCTGACCAATCCCACCATGGCGTTGGTTGGAAGTTGCCGTTGTGATCCTTGGTGTACCACTCTGGGTTCGATACCGTCAGCGGGTTATCCCACGCCGAGTGATTGGCTACCCAATCTAAAATCACATACATGCCCATGTCGTGCGCTTGTTTAACTAAGGCTTTTAAATCATCCAGCGTGCCGAACTCAGGATTTACTGCGCGATAATCTTTAACCGCGTAATAGCTGCCTTTACCGCCTTTTCTGTTTTTTTCACCGATAGGGTGAATCGGCATTAGCCACAAAATATCGACACCTAAGTCTTTTAAACGCGGTAGGTGTTTAGCAAACGCATTGAAGGTGCCTTCTTTGGTATATTGACGAATGTTCACCTCGTAAATGGTGGCGTTTTTAGACCATTCAGGATGCTGTAATTCTACATATGGCGCTGGCTGATAAGGATCTGTTGTCGTGGTGTTTTTGGCAACGGCTGTAGCGCTGAACAAGCTCAGCGTCAGCGCTACCGAGACACATTTTTTAGATAAGTGGTTAAGAAACATAACTAATTTCCAATGGTGTTGTAATTATAATATTCGGCTCATTGTTGCAACTTCCCGCTAATGAACAACCAACAGCCAAAAAAACATTGTTTATATATGAGAACAATGAGGTAGAGTAGTTCGGTTAAACGAACAAAGGTCGATTATGAATTTAGAACGCATGTGCTTGTTTTGCGAAGTGGTAAAGCAGGGAAGTTACACCAAGGCTGCTGATTTATTGGGAGTTTCAAAAGGCTATTTATCGACGCAAATTAAAAAGCTCGAAGCTGAAACCAACAAGCAGCTGTTAGTGCGAAATACACGAACAATGCGGCTAACGTCAGCGGGGGAAATCTTGTTTAAGCAAGCGAGTAAACTACCGACTTTTTTGCAAGAAACTCAGTCACTGCTGCAACACGGTGAAGACGGCTTAGTCGGCACTGTAAAATGCACCGCGCCAGTTGGCTTGAGCACGCATGTGCTGTGGCCGATTTTTAACTATATCATGAGCAAACACAGCGATATCAATATTTGGGTAGATTCTTCGAACACCACTCACAATTTAGTAGCCGATGACTTTGATTTTGCTGTGCGCATCACCAACACACCACCGCAAGATATGATTGCCAAAAAACTGATGCGCTTTAAATACGTTTGCTGCGCGACACCAACATTCCTCGCACAACACGGCGAACCTTCAACGCCGCAAGAACTACAACAACACAAATGCCTAGTACTCGCCCATTGGCAATTTTGGACATTTAGCAATGCTGGTAAAACCCAGCGCATCGACTTGTCAGGCAAATTCACTGCATCTGATAATGACCTACTCAAAAAGGCCGCGTTAAATCACCACGGCATCGCACGATTACCGGAATATATGATCAAAGATGAGTTAGCGTCAGGCGAGCTCCTAGCATTACTCCCGAACCAAGAATCAGAGCATCGCGACTTGTATCTTGTGTATCCACAAATCTCTACAAGGCCGTCTCGTGTGAAGTTGTGTTTAGAGGCGATTGTTGATGGTGTGGCTTGATTTGTTACTGTTCAAAATGAGAGTGATGAATAGAATCGAACGAACGCAGAGTGGATTTAAATTGAATAAGGTAATTTAAAGATGCCAATTTATATTAAACATGAAGAATCAAATACGACAATTACGCAAATTGCTGACGGCTCATGGTCATTACTAGAACAAATTGAAGCTCTTGAAGTTTGGTTGCATCAAAATCAAGAGAAACTTGAGCCTTCAGCGTATATCGTTGATGTCGGTTTTTCGATTCGTGAAAATGCATGTGGCGGCGGGGCGATATTGTCTCCCTATTCCATGGCGATTATGGGAAAGCTTGGAATGAAATTGTATTTATCGGAATATGCGGACTGAGAATTCTGTCATTTAATTTACACATCAATTAATTCAAATAATCACGTAATGCTTAAAACAATAATGGAAAATATGTTATTGCTCAGGGATAACAAAAGAAAAATGAAAGTACCGCTAAATAGAGATGAATATAGCGTGGAGCCTAAGCGTTCAATTGGGCATGAGTATCTCGGCGATGAATACAAAGATATCAAATACAAATGTGCGAAGTGCAAGAAGAAGGCGCTGTTTACTGCGATAGAGCAGAAGCAGGCTTTTGAAGTTCGTAAGGAATACATGTGGACAAGACGAACGCTTTGCACTCCGTGTTGGCGCGAGATGCGTGAGGTAAAAGCAAAGCTGCAAGCCATGGAGCAGCATTATTGTGACAATAAAGAACAAGCACTTAACTCTAAAGATTTTCTTGCTGACTGGAGTTATTGGAGCTATATCCTCAATATGGCAAGAAAGGGAATCCCCGTCGGATAGAGTTTGTGAAGAAATATTTGGTGATGGCGGAGGCGTAATATTGGATATCGTCACAAAATTAATACTTGAGCAAGTTCAAATTTCTTTTTGAAAAAATAGCGAGTGCCGTGAGAATGGGACTCGCTTTATAGCATCTAGGTAGCAATTTCCGTCGCAGCATCACAAGCTTCGCATATCAGCTTGTAGCTCTCTTTTTTCTTACTTACCTTTGTCTTTTTGTTTTGACAGCTGGGGCAAGAGACCTTCATTGATGTGTTAGCTGCACAAGCGCCACATTTGAAATAGTATCCAAACTTTCCAGCTTTAGCGGTCAGCTGATTTTCTTCGTTACATTTAGAGCAATGAATTTGGATAACCTGAGGGCTAGCTGTCTGCGCTACAGGAGGCGCTGTATTTTCGCTGGTTTCAACTTGCGCTTTAGTGTCAGCTTGGGGCTCGTTGCTTTGATAATCCGGTAAGGGCTCAGTGATCATTTCTTCGTTTTCTAAAGGCTTATCTACTTTGGCTTTTACTTCTGATTGATCGTTGGCTAGCAGAAAGTCGGCGATAGATTTCATTTCTTGCGCGTTAAAGGCTGGTCTTGAATCTAAGAAATTAACCATGTTTAGTACTGGGTTACGGATTTTCATGATGGCTTTTAATTTATCCGCCAAAAACTCTGATTTTACGAGCTTCGATGAGATGCTTTCAGGCATCTGTTCGCGATTGATAATCGCGTTAGAAGACACAGCGCAAATGTTGTCCCAACAACGACCGCCAAATCCTTGTTGCATTAATAAGAAGGTGTCTAAGATTTCAGCTCGTCGTTCATAGAGCAGTTCTCTGAGAAGCTTTTGCTGAAGCTCAACCTGCTTTATTGGCGAGAGCATGCCGCGCCATTGATTGTTATAACTGCGTGACCATTCTTCTTGCTTGTTGACGGAAACTTCGCCGGTGATACTTTTCGATTCGATCAGAACAAAGCCGTAAGGGTAAAGAACGAGGTGGTCAATTTGAGCGGTTTCTTCGTTATGAGTTATTTTTATATCATTAAAAACTAAAATGTTTTTGTCGTCTTTAAAATGTCGACGTAAGAAGAAAGCGACGTCTTGTTCTTGTTTTTGACCTGATTTTAAGGTCGGAGAAGTGGTAGGAGAAATAACCTTGTCTTTTAAAATCAATTTTAATCCGTTAATAATCGTCGTTTTAATAGCGCGATAATATCACACGATTATTTATTACAGAATTGCTGATGAGCGCTTTTTATCCCGTAATTTGGTTAGCGCCGCTTTTAAAATAACAGCGCTTTTTCTAATCTAAACCCCTGCTGCTATATGAAACTGACAATCTAACGCTTGGCTGCGCAGTGGAATTAGGGCTTGATATTCTTCGCTGTTGTACCAGTCTCTTGCGTGTTTCTCACTTGGAAATTCAATCACGGCTTTATTGGCAAATGGTTGTTCGCCGTGGAGTGACTCTGCGCTTCCTTTGGCGATAAACTTTCCGTGATATTTCAAAACGGTTGGCGCGGCTTGTGCGCTGTATTCGGCAAGTTTTTCTGGATTGATAACGTTGGCGTCGACGATGACATATGACTTCATGATATTTCCTTTTTTACTATTTTAAATTGATGATTGCTAAAGCTTAATGAAGTGAATATATTTCAACAATAACCACAAATTGGAATATCTGTTTAATAATATGAACACTGTTAAGTTGGCACCATTACTTTTGATTTTTGCCGAGGTGGCGCGCGCTAAATCTTTTACTGGCGCGGCTAAAAAGCTCGAATTGAGTAAATCCGCTGTCAGTCAGCAAATTAAGCGATTGGAAGAGGCGCTCGATATGCAATTGTTGGCGCGCAATACACGTGGTGTGGTGTTAACAGCGCAGGGAGAAACGCTGTTTGCTCGCAGTGAGTTATTGGCGGAGCAGTTGGCTAATGCGGTGAGCGATGTCGAGCAAGCAAAGTCACAACCTAGCGGTGTATTTAAAGTGTCAGTCCCCCCGTTTTTTGAGCGCAATATTGTGGTGCCAGCATTGCAGCAATTGTGTTTGGAATATCCCTTACTAGAACCTGAGCTGGTGGTGACAGGGCGCTGGCAAGATTTGATTGAGCATCAACTCGATGCCGCTATTTTTGGCGGAAATCTCAAAGACTCAAATTACAAAGCGCAGTTAGTTGGTAAAGTGAATGATGTGTTTTGTGCCAGTGCTAACTATGTTCAGCGACATGGCGAGCCGCACTCGCTAAAGGAGTTAACACAGCATAAATACATCGCCAGTCATTGGCAGCGAGAGAATATCAATTTGGTGAATACTACCGATGGTAGTGAGTTGAGGTTTTTTATTCCACATTCTGCACGCACTAATAATTTACCGACACTGACAGAAATGACAGTCGCAGGTATGGGCATATCGTTGTTACCTGAGTTTGTGGCCAGTGGTGAAATTAGACGCGGTAATTTAGTGCAGTTGTTGCCAAACTATCATGGCCGTCCGTGGCGTTTTTATTTTCTGCATCGTTATCAAAGCGCTAAACCTGAATATGTTGGGCGCTTTTATCAATTGGTGAAACATTATTTTAATATTGAGAATGGCTGTTGATTGTCGCTAAGGCGTAAACAAGTGACCAGTCTTAACCCAAATAATGGTTTCTTGCTCAACGTAAGGGTTGTGCTCTGATTGATGAGGGCTACGTAACCAAGTGCCTGCGGGATAGCGGGCGTGTTCATCGATAAACTCACCTGAAATGACATATATTTCTTCGCCGCCAAAATGACGATGAGGTTGAAAACGTTCGCCTGCTGGCCATTTCACTAAGGCTGTGTGTTCGTGTTCAAAATCATGTAATGGCATAACTTGAAGACCGCCAATACCTTGTAACCATTGGGCTTGATGAGTATTGATAGCGAGCTGTTGGTTGTCGTTTGGCAAAAATTGGTTGAGTTTAACCAAGATTACGCAGCCGTCTTTGCTATAAGGTTGGTGAGAACTCCCCGGTGGATTGCGAATATAAGTGCCTGTGGGATAGTCGCCGTGTTCATCTGAGAAAGTGCCTTCAAGTACTAAAATCTCTTCACCATGAGGATGAACATGAGGCGCAAAGTTAGCATTTGGTTTGTAGGTCACAATGCTGGTGGTGTGGCCTGACTCTGCGGCTTCACGCTCTAATGGTTTGCGAAGAACATGAGGCGAGGGGCTTTCTAACCACGGCTGCTCGTTCGTGTTGATAACGATGCGGTGTTGAAAGTTCATGTTGTGCATTTCGTACATAGTTGTCTCTTTGTATTTTAAGTGAAGCAAATGGCTGAACCGTTAGCTTCACAATTACGTATTTGATTCTAATATCAGATTAATTTCGACCTGCCATCACACCGCCATCAATATCCCAAATGGCGCCAGTAACCCAACTTGTATCTTCTGATAGCAAGAAGGCAATTGTCGTAGCGATATCGTCACTGCGCCCGATGCGGCCAATAGGGTGGAAACCGTCAAAGCTTGCCAATGTTTCGTCTAATGCATCGTCATCGATAAAATGCGAGTATATCGGCGTTTTTACCACCGCCGGCGAAACAGCGTTTACGCGAATATTATACGCTGATAGCTCCATTGCAAGGTGTTGTGTAAATGCGTGTAATGCCGCTTTAGCCATCGAATATGCTGATGAAGGCGTCGCTTTAATGGCTTGTTTTGCCCACATAGAACCAATGTTAACGATATTACCACCTTGATGCCTTATCATGTTGTTTACAACTGCTTGGGTGATAAAAAATGTTGCTTTGTTAAGCTCCATGTATTGGTCATAGTCTTGGTGGCTATGGGCTAAAAACTCTGTTGGATTGAAATAACCTGCGGCATTGACTAAGTAATCAATAGGCTTAGCTTGGTTTTTGAGGCGACTGCATAGCGCCGTGACGTCATCCTGGTTGTATAAGTCCGTTTGAATTATTTCTACGTCAGTAAGCTGTGCTAACGATTCTTTGGCGGCGTTGAGCTTGGTGAGATCGCGACCAACAATGGTGAGTGAAATATTGCTTTTAGCAAGCAAGGTTGCTGTGGCTAATCCCATGCCGCTTGAGCCGCCGATGATAAGTGCGTGTGATTGTGGTTTAAATTTCATTTTTTAATTCCTGTGTCGTTCATTGGATGTGATAATGTTAAGTGGTTAATAAGATTGAAAAAAGTAAGCACAATTTGGTTCGTTACTTACAAATAGGTACATCTTCTTGAAAGCTATAGAAAATAAATTTTTGCAAAAAACAAAGCCGCAAGATTCTTCACGGATGGTGGAGACGATTTATGGCTGTAAATGGTCGTTGTCTGTTTATCAATTATTGAATGCAGGCATCAAACGGCCTGGAGAAATGGTGAAAGCAATTGATGGCCTGACGACGAAAGTGCTCAATGATTGTTTAAAGAAGAACATCGAGTTTGGGATTATTGAGCGAGTGGCATTTAATGAAATTCCGCCGCGTGTTGAATATCGCATTACATCTTTCGGCGAGAAATTTTTAGTGGTGTTGCAGCACATTGAAGCATTGCAAGTCGATATTGATAAGCAAACGAGTAATCGATAGTTGTTAAACAGTTGGTGACCCGAATTTTATGATTAAATTTTAAAAGCGCCGATATTGTTTCGGCGCTAGTTGTTTTTAGTTAGGTGATTACTACTTACTGAGGCGAAGATTTAGGTTTTACGTGTTGACTGTGAAAGTTATGGCTAACCTTGGTAAAACCGCGGTTGGGGCAAAAGGTGTAATTGTTGTCGCTATTACGTCGTTTTCCAGTGCCTATTATCCAGCGAAAAGTCAGGCAGTTATTCGGCCCATTTAATTCTAATATTTCAATGCTAATGGGCGCGCGAGAGTTGTAGTGACGGATCTCGCCTTGTTGCCAGTAGCCCAGCGGAAATTTACTTCCCACGCCACTGTATGTTCTGTCACCCCAGCTTTTTCGTTTATCAAATATTCTTACCAGCCCGTCTTTTGAGTTGTTGATGGTAAAGTGAGATACAACGTCTCCCATGCGCCGCGTCGAAAAGGTTCTCTTGTAATAAGGAATTTGATCGCCAGCCCATGTAATGCTGGTGTTGTTTTCGGTTGTTTTGAAAGGCCCTGTAATGTGGTATTTATCACAAGGTCTTGAGTCGGCAGAGGAGCATGCAACAGTGTTAACTGGTTTCATGACAAGTTGATGTTTGCCATCCCATTGGCCGCCAGTAAATAACTCGACTGGGATAAATCGTTTTTTAGTTTTCTCGTTATAAGCGGTATCCCAACCCTTAGTTTCATCAGGTGAGTTTGCTGTCGGTTGTGCTGGTAGCACCGATAATGCGTGATTGCATAATGTCATGGTGCAAGTTAGTGCCAGAATTTTTAGCAATTTGAGTTTTGTGTTGGTGATTATCATTAATTTATCTCGGTGGTTGTCGATTGAGGAAGATATTGCCGATAATCGAAAAAAGATGCTTAAAAGTTAGTTGAAATATTTCTAAAAGTTTTTTGAATTTAATTAAAACAATGAGTTACAAAGTCTGTAAAAGAAAGTTTATCTGATAGAATACTTGAAATTTTTATCGTGGATTTGCAGTTTTTGGATACATCTAAGGCCTTTATGCTTGGGCAATGGAAAGTTGAACCCGAGCTCAATAAATTATCTTGTGGCGAGCATGACGTGATTCTTGTGCCAAAGGTGATGGCCGTTTTATTGGTGTTGGTTGAAAGTGGCGGTGAGCCCCTTAATTTAAAAACACTGATGAAAAAAGTATGGAAAGAGCAAGTTGTTAGTGACAGTTCAGTGTATCAAGCCATTGCTCAACTGCGTAAGGCATTAGGAGATACGGCAGCTAAGCCTGCTTACATTCAGCGAGTCTCTGGTAAAGGATATAGATTGATTGCCAAGGTTAATCTCATTGACGTTAAGTTAGATTGCGATGAGAAAGATAGTGACGATTCCGCCTCTTTGTCGTCAGCTGATGCTGAGCTAGATCCAAAAACGCAGAGACCTTGGTATTGGCAGATTGCCGTTTCTTGCACGGTCATTTTCATAGTGTTGTTTTCGGGACAATGGTTACTAGATTCTCAAGAAGCATCGAAAGCACTTGAAATCTCTCAAATTAAATCAATTTCATTGCAACAATTAGAAACGACGGAACTTGATGAAGCTAACTCACTGGCAGCGTTAAATGATGTGCTGCTGACTCAGTTAATGCAAATCAAGAAGCTACGTGTGGTGTCGCTAGGGCAAGCACCATCTATTGCAACGACACAAGCCATAATTACTGGCCGCATTGATAAGAAAGGGGACAATATTCGCGTTTTTCTGCAGCTGCTCGATGTAGAAAGGCAGGACGTGATTTTGGCTAAGGTATTTGACGGTAATACCAATGATTTGTTTTATCTGCAAAATTCTATTGCCGAATGGTTGCTAGCGGTGTTTGAGCAGCCGTCGACTTCGTCGATTTTTAAGCACGATGCGATTGATAGAAAAACCTTTGACCAATATTTGTTGGGGCGTCATTTATGGCAGCAACGAAATAGCGAGGCTTTGCATCGTGCCAAGGGTGTGTTTGAAGAGATGCAGCGACAGGGGCAGTTATTTCCACTAGCTGCTGTAGGCCTCTGCGATACCTATCATTCGCTTAATATTTATAGCAACTGGCCATTACAACAGGCGTTGGATAAATGTCGCCCTCTGTTAGAACAGGCCTTGTCTAAAGAACCTGAACTAGGACAGGCGTTGGCGGCGCAGGCCTTTTTGTTGAGCAGGCAAGGAAAGAAACAACAGGCCAGTGAACTGTTTGAACAAGCAATCAAAAACGCGCCCAATTATCCCTATAGTTACGTTTGGTATGCGGAGCAAAATCGCAGAATGGGGAAATATGAGCAAGGTTTGAGCATGACGCAAACGGCTTATGAGCTGGCACCCATGTCGCCAACGGTCAATCGAAGTTTGGCGTATGCCTATTTAAATGCAGGTAACAAAAAACAAGCACGATTTTATTATCGCCGGGCATTGAGTTTGCAGTTTGACTATACGGATCGCGCTATTGAAGAGTTGGACTTCTTGCCAGTGACTATTGAGCGAGCACGTGCGTTTTTAAAATGGGCAGAGAAGAATTCATCGTTGATGGAAAAACGACACTCTTATCAATTAACACAGGCGTTGATTCACTTGGCGATGGGGGATCATGCAGCCGTGCTAAAAACCTTGGAAAAGTTAGAAGGTCAGCAAGTTAATCTTTCATTTAAACTATTTGTCGAAATGTCATTGGCGTCGGCACAAGGGCGCTATCAAGATGTGATTGATTTAATTGAACAGCGGATGGCACTTCATCAAGATACCCAGCGATATGTTGGGGCTTATTTGATGGCGCTTGAGCAGTTTGGTGATGCTGAAAAAGTGTATCAGGCGTTTTTGCGTTTACGGCCTGCGTTAGCAGACAAGATATTGCATCAAGAGAAATTCGGCGATGTTGATATTGGAGATGACAATGCCTATTTGATTGCCTATTTTGTTCAACTTCAGGCGAGGCGCGGTGAATTTGAGTCTGTTAGTGCACTAGCGCAGTTGCTAGATAGAACCTTTGCGCAAGGATATTTACTTCAAGATATTTATTATGCACGTTGGTTGTTGTTTCGAGGCCATAAAGAGCGAGCACAAACGTTAATTCTCAGGCTAATGCACGACGGTTGGCTGCCAGATTACAATGCGCAGTTGTATCCTGAAACTATCATGTTGCAACTGTTTGTCGACACTGGACTTGAGCGCGATGATTATCAAAAATTACTCGATAGTAATCGCGCTAAAGTGTTTGCTGAGCTGAATTAGCCCCGTTTGTGATGCAGTTTGTAATAGGCGTTTACAACTGTTGGTGTCATGTTGTTATTGCGATGGTGACCAACAATACGTTGGTAGGGAATTTGTTCTTGATAAAGAAACTCAATAAATTCTCTTTCAACATCCGCCATGTGGCTTGGCAAGCTATTGTCAGCAGGAATTTCTAAGAAATCACCTTGATAGATAATCTTTGATTGTGGGAAGTAGGCAAAACTTTGTCCCTCGCTATGGGAGTTTTTAGGCGCGTAGAAGGTTACACCATTGATTGTTTGTCCATGAGAAAGGGTTTTGAAATTCCATTTTTTCGCATCTTTGATAAATCTTGGAAAGGCTTTTAACGCGCGAATGCTGTGTTTATCCGCCATGATTGTGATGCCTAAGTTTCCGTAATAAGCTGCGCCGCCCATGTGATCGCTATGACCGTGTGTTACATATACGGCGTGGATTTTTTGGTTTGGTAGCTGCTGTTTTATTAGATTGTGTACCTGCTTGGAAGTATCGGTCGAGCGAGGAATACCAAAGACGGTGAGTCCTTGCATATCTTGCTTCACCAATACGTGGCGATTGCCTGCAACGTGATTAATGAGATTAAGATTGTCGGCCAATGGCACCCATTCAAGAGGTTTTCTCGTGCTGTCGACGAATGGCCCATATCCTTTGGGAATGGCTAATACATTGGGCTTGATGCTCATTATGCGTTTGATATCGGTGATTTCAACTTTGGCTTTTAGTTCACCATTTCGATAATGGCGAACGGTAGAGGCGACAGCTATACCGTTGTGATTTTGGGGATTGGAAAACTCCGTTCTTTCATTACTGCTGTGATTGACAATCGCTGTAAGGGCAATCGGCATGCGTGTAAATGTGTATGTGACTTTGTCTTGCTCTTGCTCTGGCTTGTTGACGGTAACCTTAAGTTGATTGCCTGATTGCTCAATCGTGCTGTGCTCTGGCGTTAGCGATGAGAGAAATTGATGGGCTGAAAAAATGTCTAACTCACTATAGAGATCTTCCTGAAAATCACTTTTGTCATAATCGAGGTATTCCAGTTGCTTTCCTTTGGTAAAACCATTGACGTCATATAAAACGGTTTTTCCTTGTTGGTGAACAATCTTGTCATTAAAAATATAGTTGCCCGGGTAGTGATGGACTTGATGTAAATAAAATTGACCTGCCGTGAAGTCAAACTTGTAGTCGTAGTCGCTGTGAATCGTAAAAGGTGTGTCTAGTCGATCGCTTTGAAAAATGGTTTGGCGTTCTTTGGTGTAGGTGACATTGAGTTTATTGAGCTTTTCCGTTTTCGCGTAATGACGTTTTAAGTCTTTAATGATGCTCATGTCGTTAGGCGGAGTGGCCGTGGCAAGCGAAGAGGTTGCCGATAATAAAAAGGCGAGTGAAGTAAGAACTAAAGGCTTCATCAAAGATCCTGTTGTGTTGAAGTTTTTATGTGTGTACAAAGGGTATCGTTAAATAATTATTTGAAAAATAGTTAAAAAGAGAAAGGATATTTCTGTTGCAGAGAAAGATAGATGTAGTTAAAGCCATGCGCATTTTTCTATCAGTTGTTGAAGAGAAGAGTTTTAGCGGTGCATCGGGGAAGCTAGGCCTGGCGACGTCGGCAATTAGTAAAAACGTGTCGGATTTAGAAGAGTATTACGAGTGTAAGTTATTGCACCGCAATACTCGGTCGATGCATTTAACCGCCGAAGGTAGTCATTTTGTTACTGAGTTTAAAGACGTCCTTGCCAAACTAGATGGTCTGAAATCGAGTGTTTTTCAGCGCAAAGGTGTGGTTGCTGGCAAGCTGACCATTACGAGTCCAGAAAATGCTCAAGGGCTGGCTATTGACGCCAAGCTTAGCCAATTTTTGCAACAGTATCCCAATGTCGAGTTACGCTGGTTGCAACAAAATAGGCGCGTGAATATTGTCGATGAAGGCATTGATGTTGCTATCCGTGTTGGACGGCTGCAAGATTCTGATTTGATGGTGCAGTCAGTGGCAACTGTGGATAATATGGTGGTAGCAAGTCCATCGTATTTAAAGCAGCACGGCGTGCCTGAGCATCCTGAAGAATTAGCGCAGCATCAATGTATCATTGAGGTGGCGAATCAAAGGCCATTATTGTGGCAATACTGCGAAGATGAGACGGTTAAAACGGTGTCAGTATCAGGGACATTAGAGCTGGATAAAGGCGAGACAGTGGCTTATTTTGCTGCGCAGGGTCAAGGGATTGCGAGGCTGCCTAGCTTCATGATGCAAAAATATTTAGACTCCGGTGAGCTCATTCCTATTTTGTCTGAATTCAGTACTGCGCCATTGGAAGTTTCTTTGGTATATCCGAAAGATAAGCTCAATAATCCTGTATTAACTGCGTTTATAGAATTTATGAAGCAGTGGTAATGATACCTCTTACATCCCATTCTTGGCGCTACAAGATCCCATTTGCTCAATAACACGCTATAATGCGCGCCATAAATACAAGCGCGCTAGCGCCATAAAGCAATGAAATAGTCATGAGCCAACCACAAATATTTGATCCTAAAGCGCCGCAAGCGCTGCCGCTTTCTGATGAAGCGCGCATTCTTACGCCAATTGATGTTGGCAGCAATAAGCTTGAGCTGCTAGCACCAGCTAAAAATGCTGAGTCGGGAATGGAAGCCATTTTACACGGTGCTGACGCAGTATATATTGGTGGTCCTGCTTTTGGTGCTCGTTATAGTGCGGGTAATACGGTTGCTGATATTGCGCGTTTGTGTGAATTCGCCCATCGTTACAATGCGCAAGTGTTTGTGGCTATTAACACCACGATGAGTGATGAAGAGTTGGATCTTGCGGAAAAGCTGATTTGGGAGTTGTATGAAGCGGGTGCCGATGCGCTCATAATTCAGGATATGGGGATTTTAAAACTCAATATTCCACCAATCGCACTGCATGCAAGTACGCAAATGGATAATCGTACACCAGAAAAAGCGGCGTTTTTAGAGCAAGTTGGCTTTAGCCAAGTGGTATTGGCACGTGAGCTAACCTTACCGCAGATTCGCGCGGTGGCTAAGAATACAAAGATGCAGTTGGAGTTCTTTATCCACGGCGCATTATGTGTGAGTTACAGCGGTCTATGTAACATTTCACATTCATATACGGGGCGAAGCGCTAACCGTGGTGAGTGTTCTCAGATGTGTCGTCTACCTTGTAATATGTCGACCCGTCAAGGTGAAGTCATTGTTGAAAATGAGCATCTACTCTCGCCAAAAGACAACAATCAAACCGATAACCTTGAAGCGCTAATAGATGCAGGCGTGCGCTCGTTTAAGATTGAAGGCCGCTTAAAAGACTTGAGTTATGTGAAAAACATTACCGCGCATTATCGTCAAGAGCTGGATAAGATTATCGCGCGTCGCCCTGAGTTATCGAATATGTCACATGGACGCACAGAGCATACCTTCACGCCAAATCCGGACAAGAGTTTTAACCGCGGTAAAACTGATTATTTTGTTAATGACAGAACCGACGGCTTAAGTGATTTTCAAACACCTAAATACATGGGCGAAGAAGTCGGTACTGTGGCTAGTATTGGGAAAGGCTTTTTTACAGTCGATTCGCAAATGGCGTTTAACAATGCTGACGGTCTTGGTTACTTTGTTGAAGATCATAAAAAAGCCAAGGTGAGTGATCATAAAACGGAAGGCTTACGGGTCAATCGCGCAGAGGGCAATAAACTGTTTGTGAATGATTTACCTAAATCACTTAAGGTGGGCATGACCTTATATCGCAACCACGACCATGAATTTGAAGCGCTATTAGCTAAACCTTCGGGCAAGCGTATTATCGAAGTGGGTATGGCGCTTAACACGACAGATACTGGTTTTGCGTTAACTGTCGATGATTACCTTGGCACCACGATAACCGTTGAAACTGAGTTCGAACATCAAGCGGCAAAAGATAGCGAACGTGCGCTGGCGACACTAAATAAGCAGCTTGGCAAGTTAGGCAGTACTGACTTCACGCTTAAAGAGTTAACTACCAATGGCGTTGAACAATTCTTTATGCCTGCGGGTGTGTTAAACGGTTTGCGCCGCGATGCGATTGCCGCGCTTGAGACTAAACGCATTGAGAATTACGTACGCCCTGAAGCGTGGCAGCGCAACGATGATGCAGTGTATCCAACAAACAGTCTGAGCTTTTTAGATAACGTTGCTAACCAGCGTGCCCGTGATTTTTATACCGAACACGGCGTTATTCACATTGAAGATGCTTATGAGCTGAATAAAGTTGTTGATGATGCGCCACTCATGGTGACGCGTCACTGTTTGCGATACAACTTCAATCTATGTCCAAAGGAAGTGCCAAACATTAAGGCTGAACCACTGACCATTGAAATCGGTAATGACACACTTAAGCTAGTCTTTGACTGTGTGAAATGTGAAATGATGGTGGTGAGTGATAATAAGCAGGTGAAAAAGTAACTCTGCTTCATCTATCTTTTCTAATGTAATACCACAGCCTGATTACCACCTTGTTCTATGGCGGCGTGAAGGGCTTTGTTGGCCACTGATGTTAAGTTATCAGTGGTCACTTCTTTAACCGCAGATGGCGCGACCACACCAATACTGAGTGTGACGTCTAATTCGACACTTTTATAATCTAGCTTTTTCACTTCGATGTGATTGCACAGGCGATTGGCGAAGGTAACGGCATCATCAATCGCTGTACTTGGCGCGATGATTGCAAAATGGTTGCGATCGTAGCGAGTGAGAATGTCACTTTCGCGTAATTGTTTCTCAAGCAAATCGGCGAATTTTTTGATGAGATAGTCGGCAAATTCGCTGCCGTATTCGTGATAAATCTTATCGAAGTTATCAATCGCAATAACCAGCAATGAAAACTCGCTTTCGTAACGACGGAAGCGGGCTATTTCGTTGTGAAGTAGTTGCACGAAGTGACTTTGATTGTAGAGCTCAGTAAGAGGATCTTGAGTGCGCAGTTTATGCAGTTCAACATTGGTTTGTTGGTGTTGATAAGTTTCTAACTTTAATTGCTTTTTCTGCTCATCGAGTGCTTGATTGGCGTCGGTCACTTTGTCATCGAGGTGAGTTATCCAGCGGCGGGCGGATTTTACTATACCGTAATAAATTGCATAGATGACTAAAACAGCAAGACTGTGAATGGCAATGGCATTTTGGTTTGATAACTCACTGATGTCGAACTGACCAGTACGCATAGTAAGTGAAGCAAATGCAATGATTATAAATAACAATAGTGGTGATAACAGCGCCGTGGCTGATAGAATAAACGGGCGGTGTCCAATATTGGAATGTTTCACGAGAGACTCTTACTAATCAACACTGTATCTAAATATATCGCATTATCTAAGTATAAGGGAGTGGCTTTGGACAAGTATAAATAAATTACTACTATTTATTAAACAGTGTTTATAAATTGGAGCACAAACTGTATGCGAATATAGGTTCTAAGTTCGGGGGAAATCACTGATTTTATACTAATCGCTGATTGCATTTGTGTGTCAGAAGGCGTCTGATTGTGATGACTTTATTGTTTACAATCAAACTTTGGTGTCTAAATATTTATTAAAATATCCATTATGTAAAATAGAGAGAATAATGTGATTAAAGTGGCTGAAAACCCTATCGAAGTCTTATTCGAAAAAGATGAACTCATTATCAGTAAAACGGATTTACGAGGCAATATTACCTATGCAAATCGCGTTTTCATGCGAGTTTCAAACTTCCCTGAATCTGTATTACACGGTCAACCGCATAATATAATTCGTCATCCTGATATGCCGCGCGGTGTATATTATGCATTATGGAAAACCCTTAAAGCCAAACGCGAGTTCTTCGGTTTTGTAAAAAACCTCACCGCCGAAGGTAATTACTATTGGGTGTTTGCCAACATTACCCCTGATATGGTGAAAGATGAAATTCAGGGGTTTTTCTCGGTGCGCCGTCTACCGCCGCGCCATGCGTTAAAAACGATGGAAGCTGTGTATGATCAAATGCATGAAATAGAGCGTAAGACGAGTCCTTCGCAAGCAGCAAAAGCGTCTTGGGAATGGTTAGAACAGCATTTACGCCAAGAGCACAATATGTCTTATGAGCAATATGTTCTTAAGTTGTGCGAACAAGAGTAGGGAAGAAAATCATGCCTAGACATACTAGTGAAGTCAGTAAAAATATTCCTTTTTTAACACAGAAACTTTTAATCGTTTGTGTGGTTTTTGTCATTTTAAACCTGCTGGTTGCAGCTAATAGTATTTGGTACAACGGAATTAGCTTGTGGAGTGTCATTCCACCATTGCTTGCTATAGCTTTCGCGATATACGCATACATCGACCAGCGACAGCCAATTAATGCACTAAAAGCAATTTATTTAACCCTTAATGATGCAATTGCTGGAAAGACTCACGTTCGTGTTACTGGCACTAAAGGATTGGGTGAAGTCGGTAAAGTTGCGTGGGAGCTCAATGAGTTTCTCGACATTGTTGAGGTTAATTTTAAAGAGCTGTCGAACAGCTTTGAGCGCGCTGGTCGCGCCGAGTTCTATCGCCGTGGCAACCTTCAGGGCTTACCAGGTGAGTTCGCTAGCATTATGGCCAAAACCAATACCGCGATTGCGGCCATGGAAAAGGCCGATACTTTTGCGAGGCAAAACAGACTGTTAAGTGAAATGCATCATCTTAATACCACGAATTTGCTGACAAACCTTAAGAATACTCAAGCTGAGATGAGTCATCTTTCGACTGATATGGATGATGTTTCGGCAATCGCTTCTGAGAGTAAACGCGGCGCTGATGAAAGTAGCCAAACTGTTGCTAAGCTTAAGAGCTCGGTTGATCAAGTGAACGAGCGAATGGTGATTGTTGAAGAGACTGTTGATGTATTAGCCAATGAAAGTGGCCGCATTGCTGAGACGGTAAAACTGATTAGTGATATTGCAGAGCAAACGAATCTGCTAGCACTAAACGCGGCCATTGAGGCGGCGCGTGCTGGTGAGTCTGGTCGAGGTTTTGCGGTAGTGGCCGACGAGGTTAGACACCTAGCAGATAGAACGCGTAAATCGACTGCCGAGATCGCCGATGTGATTAATAATCTCACTGGCAAAGTTGATCGTATGGTAGAGCAGACGGTTGAAGTAAGCAGCAGTGCTAAGCTTATCGGTGAGGAAATTGGTAACTTCTATACCAATTTCGAGCTGGTTGCCCAGTCAGCAGATCAAACCATTAATTTGGTGACTAAAACCAAAGATCGCGCCTTTGCTTCTTTGGTTAAACTTGACCATATCGTATATATGCAAAACGCTTACATCGCAGTTGAGCAAGACGGCGAAGGTGTCGAGGCGAAAGCAGTCGAAGTTGATCATCATTCGTGTCGACTCGGTAAGTGGTATTTCGAAGGCGAGGGACAAACGCTATTTAAAGGCCTGCCAGCATTTAACCAGCTCGATGGTCACCACGCTAAGGTTCATGGCAGTATTCATCAGGCAATGGATTTGGTTAAGCAAGATTGGCTGCGTAATGATGATGTCTTTGATGGCATTGTTTACCACTTCCAAGAGGCGGAGAATGCCAGCTCGCACGTTATTTCGTGCTTGACTGATTTAGTGACACAGAAACATCATTAGTCTGGACTCGGAGTAAGTTAGCTTTACGTACCAAAACCGCAGTATGGCTCAGCCTACTGCGGTTTTTTATTGGAGGTTATTTAACGTCGCTAGTATCTTCAATCAGCTGTTTAAGGAGCCTCATTGAGCGCTTGGTTTGAGTTGGTAATTGGCGATTAAAGAAATACGCTGGAACATTACCAGCTGGATCTAACCATGCACTGTATTGGACGCTTACCGAGGTATCGTTAATCTGGCTAATTTGCCAATGAGAGTTTAGCTGAGAAATTCTTACAGCGTTGTGTGACTCTGGGTGACGTTTATTACAGCTTTTTATCGCAATATTTATCGTAAAATCTTCAAAACCAGTGGTGACACAGGTAATGGTTTCACGGGACTTAAAAGGCCACGGACTATCGAGAATTGTTTGCAATAGAAAGTTGTTAAAATCATAGATTTTAAGTGTGCGTATCGACGATACTTCTTTTAACCACAATGGCGTTTTAGCGAGATCTGATATCACTTTAAATGCCGTTTCTTTACTTGTGTTAACCGTGAAACTGGCATTTACATGGTTGAATTTACTTTCTGGGTGGGATGTTAGGTGAATCGCTATTTCACTGTTTTGTAATGCTGCGTTGTTAGTGGCTGGCTTGATGGTACAGCCACTAACGATAACGAAAATAATGCAACAAATAAGTGAATTTTTAACCATCATTGCTGATTTTCTTCATGAGTTACTAGCGCTGAGCTATTGGTTTTTTTATTTCCTAAGATGCGTTGGCCAAAGGCTTTTAAGTCAACATTAAAGCGATCTGATTCATAGCGTGTTGGGGTGACAAGTTGCCAAGTATTATTTTGGTCGCGTTTGGCAAAAACAAATTCAAAAGCCGCCTGTTGCGCAGTGCCCATGCGTAAATCGGAAATGATTAATTGATTGTCTTGTTCGCGATATCGCACCAAGTCATGGGTGAAAAACAGGTAGCTGTCCAATAACTGAGGACGTTGTTGAATCGGCCACTTTAAACGCTTTTTGGATTCAAATTCAATCTTTGGTGATTGGTCTAAGAATGAACTTTCACCTTCCCAGTAAGTTTCTCCGTCTATGACAACAATGCGCCACAAGATGGTATTAAACGCGGTGGGGGTAATGAATATTTTGTCCCTAGCAATGCCCACATCGGCGAGACTGGATAGCGTACGCTGGTGAATAACTTGTTTAGCAATAACACCCCAACCTAAATACAGCGTCGAGAAGCTTAGGGCAATAACTGCGGGTTTACGGGCTTTTTGATAGTCGAGCCTTATTAAAAACAACGCAATAATGAGCGGAAGTGTGTAGGTGGGGTCGATTATAAAAATACTCGATGCGCTAAAGTAGCCTTCGAGTGGCCAGATTAATTGCGTGCCGTAGCTAGTAAAAAAGTCTAGTAATGGGTGGGTAATTAGCGCGGCAGAAATCAGCCCAAATAATCGATAAAAACTCCAGTTAGCAATCGGCTTAAATTTATCGATTAGCAGCGCCATCATGAATGAAAATGCGCTCAATACAAAAATAGAATGTGAAAATCCACGGTGTTTGATGACGTTATTGATATCGTCGCCATAGTCAATCAATACATCTAAGTCTGGCAAGGTGCCTAGCGCTGCACCTGCGATCAAGACTTTGGCATTACAGCGCTTTCCGGCAACTGCGCCAGCGACGGTTGCACCTAACACTGCTTGAGTTAATGAATCCACTCTTGTTCCTTAATAATATTTATGAGGTGCACTATATCTGTAATTACGGGCAGGGTACAACCCATGCTCAAGGAGTATGGGCTGTGCGAAAGATTACAGGATGTCACTTTGCCTATTGCTATAGTGGGAAGGTTCCAGGCTAATTATTTATCATCATAAAAATAGACTTCCCACGATTTAGCTTCGCTAACGATTTCGCCTTGGATTGCGTCTGTATTCCATTGCGTCACCATATCAAGCTGCGCTTGAGTATCGACTCCTTCACAGATTGCTTTAAGAGATAAGTCTTGTGCTATTTTTACGATAGAGGCGCCAATAATGTCAAACTTGTTATTGCTATTCGCTTTAATCACAAATTCCCTATCTATTTTTAGCATGTCAAATGGCAGGTTCATTAAATAGAACAAGGATGAATAGCCTGAGCCAAAATTACTAATACCGAGTTTAAACCCCGCCTCTGAAAACTGCGTAAAGCGCTCTTTGGTAAGGTTGATGTCGAGCATGGCGTCTTTTTCTGATATTTGAAATACGACTTGCTGTGGTTCGATATTGTATTTACTAGTGATCTGTTTAATGAGTGAAACCACGTCTGGTTCTCGCAATTGAAGTGGCGAGAGGTTGATGCTAACGCTGGTACCGCTTTGCATCTTGGAAAATTGATTGATGATCTGACACACATTGTCGATAAACCAATAACCAAGCTCGATGATATTGCCACTTTTTTCTGCCAACTCAATAAACTGATTTGGCTCAATATATCCCTTTTCACAGTGATTCCAACGAATGAGTGATTCAAAGTGTTTAGCGGGCTTTTTAAGCTTGTCGCTAGCAACAATGGGCTGTAGAAAAACAGAGAATTCACTGTTGTTAATTGCTTTGGGTAATTGTTTATACAGCGATAGCTTTAGTTGTAGTTCCTGCACTATGCTGTCTTGATAGCCACTGAAGCTGATGGGCTTATTATTGAGGGCTTGGAAGTTGGCAATCTGTGCCATGCGATAGAGCGTATCAGGATCATTGCTACAATGTGGGTAACTGCTGTAACCAGCGCTAAATTTACATTGAATATGGTAGTTATTGAGGACTAAATCGCTTTGGAATTCAGCTTCTAACTTCTTGAGGGTCGCAATGACAGATTCTTCACTCGAATTAACTACCACAAATGAAAATTCATTGGGCTCAGAAAAGGCTAGTGTCGGTGCATCTTTGGTGGCTCTAGCGATGCGTATGG
The DNA here is from genome assembly GCA_049607155.1 of Psychrobium sp. Classification (GTDB taxonomy): domain Bacteria; phylum Pseudomonadota; class Gammaproteobacteria; order Enterobacterales; family Psychrobiaceae; genus Psychrobium. The sequence goes on along the minus strand of JBMYWG010000021.1, from coordinate 29,531 downwards.
TTGCGGCTTTTAAAAATTCTATTTTTATTTCGTCGTTAAGATTATGTGGCGAACCATCTGCTTGATCGAGGGTCATGACAACAAGAAAGCCATTGTCGATACCCGCGTTAGTCGCTTGGCCGAGCATCCGCAACAAACCGAGTTTGCGATTTACGCCGAGGTTGTAGTCAAAATACATACTGCGGATGGTACTTTGCTCGTTACTACCGCGATCGATTTTCTGGGCTAAATCTCTTAAATTATCCGATAGCTCGTTGAGATAACCAGCCGATATTTCTTTATCAACACTAAACGACATAATGGCAGTCATTTGCGCCAAGAAAGACTCGTCGTAATTGTTAAAATCACAGCCTTGTGATGGCTTAAATAATGCGCCTCCGCGCACGAGTTTAAAGCGTTCAAAGTGATTGTTATCGGCGGCTAATACACTATCGATATAACTATCGTTTGGGTTAATGATTGACGATGGCTCAGTGATGATATCGCTGTCGCTAATATCGTGTTTGATATCAAAGAGTGAATCGATTTGATTAGCGGTGAGTTTGTCGACTTTTTCCCATTTGTGTTGGTCTTTAAACTGATAGTCTTTAATGATGGTTAACGATTCCCACCACAGCCCGTTGACGAATCGAAATAAAATACAGCTGTCGATATCGATAGAAAAACGGGTGATTTTATAAATGCTTTTTAGATCTTCAATGATATTAGAGTTTTCTCTAATAGTTTCGCTAAGCCCGAGTAAGCTCGAGCTTCGCAATGCCGCTTCAATTGCTTGATTGGTGGAAGAAGAGTGACTAAAGAGATCTAATGGGCTCGGCTTTGTATTTCCGTTACTGCTAGAATTGTCCATGCCATGTCTACCTACGCCATTTGTGCGTGTTGATTTACCACGTCGTTAAAACGACGATCCGGTGTTACGCGAATACTACTTGCAATGTTTACCATGTACATTGCACACGAAATCATGCCAATGAGCTCTAGAATTTCTTCTTTAGAAAAGCCAAAACCAATAAGATCGTCTTCTAACAATGATTGCTTAACGTAATCGTTGTTAATGGCTGCATCTGTGTATTGGATGACTGCTCGCAACGGTGGATTTCGAATGGCGTTGATATCTTTAAACATGTCGGGAATATCTGGGATGTCGCAGCCGTGGTGTATTGCTAGTGCCTGATGGGCAATGTCACAGTAGTCACATTTACGCTGATTGGCGACATAGGAAAATAAGATTTCTTTAGTGATACGTGGAATGTCTCCAGCACACAAATTAACGCGTACCATGTTCCACGAAGATTGAGCTAGTGCTGGATTGGCGTTAACGACAGCGCGGAATATTTCTGGTACAAACCCGATGCCTAACTCTTTACAAACTTGATCGTGAATTTCTGGAAAACGGCTCTGAAACTCGTCTTCAGGCATAATATCGTAGGTATTCATAACTTCTCCCTGTTAATGCTTTATTATGAAGTGATTAAATGTCACTCAATCTATAATATGATGAACGGAAAAAGTCTGTAAAGATAAAAGTTGTTTTATTTTTGGTCTAAATTACAGTGTTATTGCTTGTTAAATGATCATTAATCGGGCGTGTTTAAATCCCAGTAAGGCGTATCACCAAAGCAATCGGCAAGATAATCAATAAACACTCTTACTTTAGGTGCTAAAAGTCGTGAACTTGGATAAACCGCCCAGATTGCTGTGTTTGATATTAATGGATAACCAGTAAGTATAGGCACCAATTCGCCATTTTCTATGTGTCGGTAGGCGCTCCAACTTGAATTAATTGTAATCCCCAATCCGTTGACGCATGCGTCTCTAATGGCTTCACCATTATCTGTGCGTAAATTTCCTTTTGCTTTAATTGTTTGTGGTCCAGTTGCTGTTTCAAACTGCCAGTTTTCTATGCCCATCAAAGTGATGCATTGATGGTTCTTTAGATCCTCCGGTTTTTGCGGATGGCCGAACTGTTTCAGGTAATCCGGTGACGCGCATAATATTCGATTATCAGAAGCGAGCTTTCTCGCGACTAAGCTAGAGTCTTTAAGCGGCGCATTGCGAATCGCGATATCAAAGCCACCTTCCACCAAATCGATGATGGTGTCAGACAATTTTAAGTCCACTTTAATTTCTGGAAATTGCTCGAAAAACTCAGTTAATGCTGGGAGTAGGTGCATGCGACCAAAAGAAGCTGGCGCGGCGACTCGCAATGTACCATTAGGTTTGGCATCCGTTGCACCAACAGATGCCTTGGCTGCTTCGACACTGGCAATGACGTTTTCTGCGTGAGGCAGAAAAGCATGGCCGTCTTCTGTAAGTGATACTTGCCGTGTGGTGCGATGAAGTAACCGCACGCCTAACTGGTGCTCTAATTTACCAATGTGTGCACTTGCCACTGCTGGCGACAACCCCAGTAATTCTCCTGCGGCGCTTATGTTTTGGTATTGAGCAATTTTGATAAAGAGTTGCAGATAGTCGGTGTTCATTTATTTTCAATAAAATCTATAAAGTGATTCTTTATTATGCTCTATTATCAATTTAATTACTATTAGTTACACTTTCTGCAATCTAAATTGAGTGAGAGAAATTAAATGAAAGCAATGATTTTAAAAGCCTTTGGCACTATTGATGGTTTTGACATGGTTGAGCTGGAAAAACCAACAGCAGGAGCTGGGCAAGTGGTTGTAAACGTAATGGCGAGTAGCGTTAATACCGTTGATACCATGATTCGTGCAATGGGGGACGAATTACCGCTATCTCCTGCATTACCTGCAGTGTTAGGGATGGATTTCGCAGGTGTTATTACCGAAGTCGGACCGGACGTGAACAACTATAAAGTGGGTGATGAAGTGTATGGTTGTGCTGGTGGTCTTGCCGATTTACAAGGCTCATTAGCTGAATATATGTTGGTTGACGCAAACTTGATGGCGCTAAAGCCAAAAAATTTAACCATGGCGCAGGCTGCTGCGTTGCCTTTAGTTGGTATTACGGCATACGAAGGATTGATGCGTGCCAATATACAACAGCTAATAGCGCAAGACAGTGAGGCGAAGGTGTTAGTACACGGCGGCTCAGGTGGCGTTGGTCATGTCGCACTGCAGCTAGCGAAATACTTTGGGGCAGACGTTTATGCGACCGGTGGCGGTGAGCCGCAAATGGCGTTGATTGAGCAATTAGGAGCTACGCCAATCAATTATAAAACGACAACTGTTGAGGATTATGTTGAGCAATACACTTCTGAGGTTGGCTTTGAGTTGGTGTTCGATAGTGTTGGTGGTATGAATATGCAGGCTTCTTTTGACGCTGCTGCGTTAAATGGGCAAGTGGTGAGTACGGTTTCTATGGTGGAAATGGATTTGTCGACGGCGCATTTTAAAGGGTTGTCTCTTCATGTTGTGTTTATGCTGATTCCGATGCTGCACAATACTAAGCGCCAAGAGCACGGCGAAATATTGGCAAAACTTGCTGAAATTGTTGAAGCTGGCGGCCTAACACCAGTATTAGATAGCGAGTATTTTTCATTGTCACAAATTGGTCAGGCTCACGAGAGGTTAACGAGTGGCTTAGCAATGGGCAAGGTTGTCGTTGAGCACGTTTAATCTGATGGTTAACAAGTAATAAGGTAAGACAATGGCTAAAACTATTTTAATTACAGGCGCGACTGACGGTATTGGTTTAGTGACTGCTATGAAGTTGGCTAAATTGGGCCACGATTTAATCATCCACGGCCGTAACAGTGAAAAGCTGGCTGACGCCAAGAAGCGAATTGATGCGGCGGGCAGCGGTAAGGTGACCCCATTAATGGCAGACTTTTCGTCGCTAACGCAAGTGTCGGCAATGGCAGATGAAATTGTAAAAAGTGGCATTAAAATCGATGTGTTAATTAACAACGCTGGCGTATTTAAAACTGCTACTCCACTGACAGCGCAAGGCATGGATGTCCGTTTCATCGTAAATACCATTGCTCCTTATTTACTCACTCGAAAGTTGCTATCGGTTTTCAATGCTCAAGCTAGAGTGCTTAATTTGTCTTCCGCAGCACAGGCGAGTATCGATTTTGAAGCCTTGCAAGGACAAAAACAAATAGATGATATGGCAGCTTATGCGCAGAGTAAAACAGCGATCACTATGTGGACTAAAACGCTGTCGGATCAGTTAGAAGAGCTTGTTCTAGTTGCTATTAATCCTGGCTCTTTACTAGCAAGTAAAATGGTTAAACAAGGCTTTGGTGTAGCTGGTAAAGATCTAACAATTGGCGCTGATATATTAGTTGAGATGGCACTTAGTGATACGGTTTCTACGCACAGTGGTGACTATTTTGATAATGATGCTGGAAGTTTCTCTACGCCACACAGCGATGTATTAGATGACGAGTTATGCAGTGAATTAATTGAGGTAATGGACAAGGTGATGCAAAAATTCATAAACCATTGTTGGCGTTAATAATCATTTAAGCGTACAGTGTTTTTAAAATTGACTATTTATATGAATTAATGGAGATTTTATGGAAATGCTGGCGCTTATTCTCGTGGCTTTGGTTGCGGTGGAGCATATTTATATTCTGATACTAGAAATGTTCTTATGGACTAAACCTCGCGCGCTAAAAGTGTTTGGAATGTCGCTTGAAGATGCGCAGACATCTAAGACATTGGCGGCCAACATGGGACTCTATAACGGCTTTCTAGCGGCAGGTCTGATTTGGGGCTTAGTGCATCCAGTAGCTGCGGTTGGCGAGCAAGTTCAGTTGTTCTTTTTAGGTTGCGTTATCGTTGCGGCAATATTTGGTGGATTAACGGCTAAACGTTCAATTTTATTTGTGCAAGGCACACCGGCGTTACTGGCGTTAATCGCTGTTTTGGCGAGTTAGTTTGATAAAAATTCAGCATAAATAAAACGGGAGCTCATTATTGTGAGCTCCCGTTTTTGTATTCTAAATCGCTCTAATTAAAACTGCATTTGGAAGCTAGCTGAAATTTGACGTGATTTACCCACTGATTGTTGACCGTAGTTGTTAAAGCCGTCGCCTGGTAGCGCATTACGCGTGTAGTAGGCTAGGTAGTCTTTATCAAATAGGTTTTCAACATCAAGACGTACACTGTATTTATCCCAGTCGTATCCTAGGGTCGCATTAACAATAGTACGGCCGTCATTTTGTGGCTTAGGATCTAGTGCATAACGCTCAGCGCCTAAAGAGCGACGAGCGTCTAAGTAGGCTAGGCTTGCATCTTGGTATTTAGCATTGGCATTGATGTAAACGCCATTGTCAAATACGTATTTAGCCGCTAAGTTTGCTGTCCATTCAGGTGAGTCGTGGAAGCGTTGACCGCTGTAATCTAGATTGTCTTGGCCTTCTACCTCAATCACAAATTGCGTGAATTCAGACTTAGCTAAACCTAAGCCTGCTTTTAGCGTTAGGTTGTCGTTTGGCGTGTAGAAGATTTCCGTTTCAAAGCCTTTAACCTCTGATTTACCAGAGTTAACTGTTTCGGTATCGAATTGGCTTGTACCGCGCTTTTCGATTTGTTGATCTGTCCATTTAAGCATGAATAGGTTAGCGTTAAATACCAGATCGCCATCTAAGTTAACCGAGCGGTAGGACAGCTCGAAGTTATTAGTGTATTCAGGATCGTATTTGTAGCTTTCACCTTGTGCGATGTTGAAGCCAACACCACCTGAGCGGTAACCGCGTTGGTAGATCAAGCTTGCTGAACTGTCTTCACTGATGTGATAAGTCGCGCCTAGTTTCGGTAGCCATGCGTTAAAGTCGTCTTTCGATTTTTCACCGATACCCGAAGCGTTGGCGGCTAAGCTGTGGAGGTAGGCATTTACACCGCTAACAACTGGTGCGATTTGCGCTGGCACTGCGGCTGCGTTTGGCAGCGTATTGTTAACTTTGTAGTCGTTGTTTGAGCTGTTGCTTTGCTCTTCAGTGTCGTAACGAAGACCCGCCAAAATATCGAAGTTATCGTTAACCGACCACGTAATATCACCATAAATTGCCGATGATTTGATCTCTTGGTTTAAGCCGTATTGCATGCTTAGGATAATTGGGTCGATATCAGGGTATAACGGTGCAACAAATGCGGCTGTTTGAGCTGCGGTTGCCGCATCTAAGCCTTGTTGCATCAGCAGGCCGGTAATAGCTACGCCAAAATCGCTAGTGCCAATTGCATCTTGTAGTGGGTAGAAGCGCTCGCCAACTGCTTGGTCTTCAACGTCAACTTTTGAGGTGTAGAAACCAGCTACGGCTTTAACGTTTTCACCATCATAGGCTAGGCGTAATTCTTGGCTAAAGGTTTTATCAACGCGAACATCTTGGGTATCAACTACAATCTGAGTTGACTGCATATCGCCGTCCCAGTTGTAGCCATACTCTGAGTCGTTGTAGGTAGTAATCGAGTGGAAACTCAATTCATCGTTAATATCCCAAGTTACTTCAAGGTTGAAGATATCTGTTTCAGTTTTTTCCCAGATGTAAGAGTTGGTGTCAACTTCGCGATCAAAGGCTGAACCGTCAGCATCGAATTTAGTCCAGCGTGGGCCGTACATGTTTTCGTTGCGCGTGTAGGTGAATAGGGCATCAATATCATCTGTTGGCTCAAATAAAACCTTTGCGCGCAGTGTTTCGCTGTCTTCAAAGTTAGAGCCTTCGTTGCGGGTGATGTTTTCAATGTCGCCGTCGTAAGCGGTGTCTTCATAACTTACGCGAATGGCTAACACGTCTTCGATTAGCGAAGTGTCGCCTGCGAATGCATATTCACGCTGACCGTGGTTGCCTGCTGTTAGCTTAAATTTGCCGTTTGTTTCGTAAGTTGGATCTTGTGAGCGTAATACGATGGCGCCAGCAAGTGCGTTGCGGCCTTGTAGCGTTGATTGTGGACCACGGAATACTTCAACTTGGCTAATGTCCCACATCGATAAACCGCCACTTTTTGCCATGCGAAATGGCAGTGGAGCACCGTCCATGTAGATTGTGGCTAAGAAACTGTTACCACCACCTGATACAGAGAAAGCGTCAACACCACGAATGTTAAAACCTTCGCGAAAATCGCCTGATACGTTCGGCATCATGGCGAATATTTCACTGACGTTAGCGATGTTATTAGTCTCTAAATCGCTCGCTGTTAATACGGCAACACTGGTTGGGGTTTCTTGGAGGCTGCGATCGATTTTCTGACCTTTAACAACGATCTTTTCAATCTCAGTATTATCATCGGCGATAGCTGAGGTCGAAACGGCAGCTGATGCTAATAGTGCAAAACTAATTGATTTTGCTAGGGTAGTTTTTTTCATGGTAACGCTTTCCATAGGCGATAGGTTATTTTGCGCGCTATGATACGTGATCTAATGATTAATTAAAATGAGAATTGTTGTTATTTGTAATAAATTTTGTGATAAATGAGATAAATGCATTCATCGTCGGCTATCTTGTTGTAAAGGTTAGCGTTTGCGTTTGCGTTGTGGCAATACCATGTGGTATTGCCAAGCTTGAGAAGTTATTTAAGAAACTCGCTAATGACTTTTTCAAATTTTTCGTTTTCTTCTACCCACGGCCAATGACCACTTTTTTCGAACATGACTTGCTGTGTGGTTGAGTTATTCATCATTTGGCCAAGACGATATACCATTTTCGGTGAGGTGATTTTATCGAAACGTCCAGCGATTAATAACGTTGGGATAGTAAATCCCTTAAGCTCTTGTTCTATAGTAATTCCTTTTAACGTACCGTCTACTGTCCATTCAGGGTCATCACCGACGATGTCAAAATAGGCTTGCATGTTAAAACGATCGCGTTTGTCGTTGGTGCGTACACGGCGAAGCTTTTTGCGATTTTCGGTGTTATACCAGTACATATCTGGACCTGTTGAGAGCAGATCGTAGTAACGCTCGTCGCTCGATTTTATGCCTTGTTGGCGAAGTTTTAGCACTTGTTGCCAGCGTTGAGGATATTGATGCTGAGTAACGCGTTTGACGTTGTCTATATTCATTTGCTGACTCTGAGCGTCGTAAGACGCATTGACCATAATGAGTTTTTCGACGTGTTTGGGATATTGCAGCGCGTATTGCATGCCTTGGATGCCGCCATAAGAATGGGCGATAATAATGATTTTTTCCGCCTTGAGGTGTTGCCTTAAGCTTTCTAAATCGTTAACGCCCATTTGTGGCGACAACGGTTTATTTGCCACTTCACGTGTGGCGCGACCACGGCCTGTCTCGTCAAAATACACCACTTGATAATGTTGTTTCGTTAGAAATTCAAACCATCCTAAGAAAACACTATGGCCAGCACCTGGGCCACCGTTAATTATAACAACAGGTGTGCCGCGACCTTCGCTTTCAAAATAGAGGTTGCCATATTGGCCTTTAAAGATTTCGCCATCACCATAGGGTGGCTTTTTCTCATTGGCAAATGTGTAGTTAGGGATGCTAAATAGTAAGGTTATTAGCGAGACAATTAGAATATTTTTCACGTTGTAGTTCCATTTATAGTTAGGTGGAAAACCTAGATTAGAATCGACTACAAATAAAAGAATGACGAGGGGATGATAAAAAGGTGATAAAAATGTGGGATGAGCTATTTAGCTTGATTTTTAAAGAAAAAATAGCAAAGATGACATTAATTACTATTTGCTAAATATTCTTGTTTAGCAGTTCTTTGTGAAAATTAATCTAACGAGAATCATGCAATATCACTTTGATGAGTTTGTTCTATCGATAAAAACCGCTGAGTTATTCAAAGGCGAAGAATTAATTAGCATAGATCCCAAAATCTATGACTTATTGTTATTTTTTTGCCAAAACACCCAACGGGTTATTTCTCGCGAAGAGCTGCTATCACAAATTTGGCCGACGACGGTAGTTAGCGATAATACGCTTAATAGGCTAATTGCTTCATTGCGAAAGTTATTAGGTGATAATGCAAAGTCTCCCCTTTATATTCAAACAGTTCCCAAGCTCGGTTATCGATTTATTTGTGAAGTTAAAACAGAAGCTTCCCATGAATTGACTGATTTTTTGCCTAAAACCGATATTGAAACTAAGCGAACATTTTGGCCGTTATATTCGGTGATCTTAGTGAGTGTTTGCTGTCTTGCTTATTTTTTATGGCCTAATTCACAGCAGTTAGTAAACGAGAGTAATGATATTGAAACCCTGACGCGGATCGCTGGTGATAAGTATTCACCACAGGTATCAGATAGTGGCAAATCATTGGTTTTTATTGGCCATGAAAATGGTCGAGATACGTTGTGGAAAAAGGCGTTATCATCGTCGAAATTAAGCGCTGTGACCCATGATTACGATCGAATTTTTAATATTGTGCAGTGGCGCGACAATGGTGAGATTGTATTGCTGGTGCGCGATAAAGGCGTTAAGAAACTAATTCGTGGTCAAGTGATCAATAATAAATTACAAGTCTTGGGAATATCGGCAATTAATATTGCTAAATGGTGGATTATTGATATCGCCCATATTGCCAATAATCAATTTATGATGATTGCAAAGTCGCCGCAGCACCGCCACGCTGCGTTATATCAGTTTGATTTTTTTAATCCAGACATTGAGCATTTTACCTTAGATATGCCTGCCAAGAGTCGAATGACGCGATTAGATGTGAATTCAGCGAGCGATAGATTACTAATCCTCTCCCGCAATCTCGATAATTCGACCACCGTTTATCAAATGAATATTGCTAATCGAGCATTACGTCAGTATCACACTTTCGATGGCATAGTTCGCAATGCGATTTGGCAACACAATGGTCAAGGAATCTTATATACCGCGATGCCGCCAGCGCAAAAAGTATTAGCGTTGGATTCACCTGACAGCGAACAATCACGCGTGGTCGCTAGCTCCAGTGAGTATCTGTGTTGTGATATGGCATTGATCGAAAATGGACGTGACATCGTATATCGCACCAACATTCGCAATTACGATTTCAAGTGGCTAGATGATGCTAAGTTCGCGGTGAGTAATTCTACCATTTACGATATGTTGCCAAGCTTGTTTCATCGCTCAAGTGGCGTGGCATTTATTTCCAAACGCGATGGCGCAGCGCAGGTTTATGTTCAACGCGATAGCGGCGGCGCAATGGCGCTGTCAAACTTCGCTAAATATAAGGTATTTAGCAATGTTGAGATGAGCTTGGATGATGCGCATTTAGTCGTTGGCGAAGCTAATCGTATTCACGTGTTTGATATTGAAAAGCGTACGCTGATATTTAGCCGTACATTCGACGATAAAGTGATTCACGTTTCTTGGTTAAATCAGCAGTTGGTTGCCGTGCATTTGGCTGATGGGCAATATCAGCGCATCATGCTATTAGATGTTGAAACAAAGGAAGTATTGCCTATGCCAATAAACTGGCAACGTTTGCTGGTGGACGCTGAACCTGCCTCAAACACATTGGCCAATGTGTACGTCTTAGATAGAGAGAACAAATTGTATCGCACTTCTACTGAAGATGTTTTAGCCCAGAGGTTACCAACTGGTGCTATCGCTAAACTGGCGATTGGCGTTAACCGCGATACAGTTATTAATAATGGTAAGCTTTATCACATTCCAAATTACGATACTCGCCTGCAGGTAAGTGCGATGACTAAACCGAATAAGCTTATAGAGCACATTGAAATTGGTGACAGTTATGGTTTTGATATTAGCGATAATGCGATAATTTTTAGTTATTTAGCTAATTCATCAACAGAACTACACCGTACTAAATAGAAGGTTTTTATGAGAATTTTTATAACACTGTTGTTATTTATCACTACGTCTTTTCATTTTCCAGTGAAAGCGCAACAAGCCGTGTCTTCGGTAGATAAAAAAGCACAGGCAATTGCAGATGCTAGTGTGGAAGCCATGGGCGGACGAGAGAATTACAATAATACTCGTTATATCTCGTGGCTTTTCTTTGGCTCGCGATTTCATGTGTGGGATAAGTTTACTGGCGATATTCGCATCGAGTATGACAAGGGTAATGTGTTACTCATGAATATTCATACCAAGAAGGGCCGTGTGTGGGAGCAAGGCAAAGAGCTTAAAGACGAGAACATGATCGCCGAGAAAATGCACTGGGGCTATGAAGTATGGATTAACGATTCTTATTGGGTAGTGATGCCGTTTAAGTTACACGATGATGGCGTAAACCTCGCTTATACCCGTCAAGACAAGAGTTTAGACGGTAAGGATGTTGATGTTCTTACTATGACTTTTAACGATGTTGGCGTCACGCCTAACAATAAATACGAAGTGTTTTTCGACAAACAAACCCACTTGATCAAAGAGTTCGCTTTTTATCCGACAGTTGTCACCGATAAACCTCGATTTCGATTGCCTTGGGCTAATTGGCAGCAATACGGCACAATAAAACTGGCTGATAATCGCGGAAAGAGCGGTATGGCGCCTATTAGTGTGTTTGATGAACTGCCGCAAGCGATTTTTACCTCGTCGCAAGCCGCTAAAGATAGCCAAGGTAAACTAATAGAGGGCGCGTTGGTTAAGTAACCTGATTGATAAATCTATAAATGGAGCTAGGCAATATTAGCTTGATGAATGTCAATTTTACTTTTGTCTAGTTTGTGGTACTTTGGTATGAACTGTCAGGGAGGGAGTCATGCTAGATAACTACGATGAAGATCTTAAAAAGGAAATGCAAGTCTTGGTCATTGATGATGTGGTATATATGCGCGCTATTATCATCGATATGTTGTCCCGCCTAGGCATTACTAATGTCACCGAAGCTGATGATGGCGAAAAAGCCCATCAGCTTATTCAAAATAATCCCTTTAGTTTGGTGCTGTGCGACTGGCATATGCCAAAAGTTAATGGCATTTCATTATTGCGGATGATCCGCTTTTCTCACGATACCAAAACTTTGCCATTTATTATGGTCACCAGTAATCAGAAACTTGATGATGTTAAAGAGTGCATTGCCACTGGTGTTTCTGGCTTTTTACTTAAGCCTTTTGAACTGGAAAAAATGGAAGCACAAATAGCGGACCTGTTCGATGACGTCGTATTACATCACCGAACCTTAGGTATTTTAAATGAAAAAGTTGTTGAAGCTCTAGATAAGCAAGAACAAGCCTAGGGCCTAATAAGCCCCTGCGCTGTAAGTTAGTTCATACGAATGGCTGTAGATTTCTAGAATATTGCCGAAAGGATCTTCCATGTAAATCATGCGATAAGGTTTTTCTCCCGGGTAGTAATAACGCGGTTTTTCCATGCGTTTTTTACCGCCAGCGGCAACGATTTTCTCCGCTAATTCTTCAAGATTTGGATCTTGAACACAGAAGTGAAATACGCCAGTTTTCCAATACTCAAAGTTATCAACAGGGTTTTGCTGATTGGCAAACTCAAATAACTCAACGCCAATGCGATCTCCTGTAGATAGATGCGCAATTTTAAATTTTTTCCAGTTAGCGCCGAATACATCGGTACACATCTCGCCAATAGGACTGTCGTCTTCAACAATCTCGGTTGGCTCCATAATTAAATACCAGCCAAGAACTTCGGTGTAGAACTTAGCGGCTTCTTCGACGTTGGGTACCGAAATGCCGATGTGAGAAAAGCTGCGTGGATAATTACTCATAAACTGTATGCCTCTGTGACTTCGTTTAGGTGATGGCATCAGTATAGAGAATGTAATAAAGTAGAAAAAATTATCATTTATTATCTATATGAGTATATTTTGTAATGATTAATCCGTTGTGGCTTAAAACTTTTTGTACCTTGGTGGAAGAAGGGCATTTTACTCGCACCGCCGATAAACTCTTTATGACGCAATCTGGCGTCAGTCAGCATGTTAAGAAACTAGAGCAATATTTAGATTGTGAATTACTGCGCCGTGAGGGTAAACGTTTTTCGTTAACGGCGCAGGGAAAAACGCTTTATGAAGAAGGGGACAAACTGCTCAGTAACTGGCAAGCGCTGACACAGCAGGTGAGCAGCGATGATAAGTATAGTGGCAAGGTAAGCATTGCTTCTCCTGGCAGTATCGGCTTGAAACTGTATCCACAGCTTCTTAATATTCAGCAGCAATATCCAGCGCTTATTATCGATTATCGATTCGCGCCCAATGAAGACATCGAGTCTAAGCTAATTGCAGGGGATTGCGATATTGGTTTGATGACTGCGCCTAGTCGTCATCGGCACATACCCTGTCGTGAAATTGCCAGTGAGTCTTTGGTTTTGATTACACCCGCGGCAGTAATCGACATCAATTGGCCACAATTACTTAAACTTGGGTTTATTGGCCATCCTGACGCGCGATATCACGCGCAGCTGCTGCTTGAGAAAAACTTTCCTCAGTTTGAGTCAATAGAGCAATTTGAGCAGCACGGTTTTTCCAATCAAATTAGTCTTATTTGCCAGCCTGTGAGTATGGGACTAGGTTTTACTGTCTTACCATTAAATGCAGCGCTGGCTTTTACACAGCAGTCTCAAATTAAGATTCATTATCTTACTCATGCTGTGCACGAATCTTTGTATATTGCTCACAATAATAAGTCGCCACAATCTGCTCGAGGGCAGTTTATTGGTGAAGAGATAAAGCGCATTGTTAACTGTGAGTAAACAATGATGTGACACTTGCCTTATATATCCTTGTTGCTTGGCTCTTTAAAATGCTCGTCAAGATTTAAATGACAACTCAAAGGAGTCAAGCAATGAAAAAATTAGTCGTGATTACAGGTGCAAGTTCAGGTATTGGTGAAGCCCTAGCAAAACAGATGAGTGAGCAAGGCCATCCGCTGCTACTTATTGCACGTCGTGTAGAAAAACTAGAAGCACTTGGCTTACCAAATACCATTTGTGCCAAGGTTGATGTCACTGATAAATCGGCATTTAATGCTGCGGTAGAGCAGGCGGTTGAACAGTTTGGCCCTGTTGATTTGATGGTTAACAATGCGGGCGTAATGCTGCTTGGTCAAGTAGATGCGCAAGACGCTAGCGAATGGAAGACGATGTTAGATGTTAACGTCTTTGGTTTGCTAAACGGTATGCAAGCGGTGCTTAGTGACATGAAAGCGCGCAATACCGGAACCATCGTTAATATCAGTTCAGTAGCTGGTCGCAAGACCTTTGGTAATCACGCAGCCTACTGCGGTACTAAATTTGCAGTACACGCTATTTCTGAAAACGTGCGTGAAGAAGTGGCAGATAGCAATGTTCGCGTAATTACTATTGCGCCGGGCGCCGTGGAGACTGAATTGTTATCACACACCACATCGCAAGAAATTATCGACGGCTATGAAGCGTGGAAAGACAGTATGGACGGGGTGTTAGCACCTGTTGATGTCGCCAACGCTATTAGCTATGCCTACGGTCAGCCTCAAAATGTTTGTCTACGTGAAATCGTATTAACTGCGACTAAGCAGCAGCCATAATCTTTTCTTGTAAAAAAGCAGACATAAAAAAGGCGAGGTGAGTGGCCACCTCGCCGAAAATCATCGACAAAAATTACTTATTGAAGTTATTTTTTGTCTTTTGTAATCGCTACAGTATCCAACCAAGCGTGGAAGTCTGCATCCATACTTGTGCCCCAATCTTTAACGATTTTTTGGTAACGTGGGTAATCGCCACGACGCACGTGAAATAGCATTTCGTCAACTTTATCGCGCTGCTTTTCCATCATGTAGCGCACGGCTAAATAACCCCAGCGGTAGATGCGATCGGTATTCCAGTTGGCTGAGTTGTTATAGAACAATTCGCTTAATTGATAAGTCTTATCACCAGCTAATTGCAGCGCGCGTTTATTGTTGTTCATGTGAGCAACGTATTCGCCTAAACCTTCACCCCACCAAATTAGGTATGGCGGCTCTGGTGCTGGCTTTGGACAATATTCTGGACCGTAATGGTTGTCGTGTGGTGGTGAACAGTAATCACCGTAGGTGTTAAAACGACCATCGAGGTAATGAACAAACTCGTGATTTAAGTTCCAAACTTGGCCATTACGCAGGTAAGCAACGTATTCTGCGCTATTGTTTTCCATGTGTGGTAAGCCTTCTAAATACATGCCGCCGTTGTTCGATGGCACGTCAAAATGCTCGGTCACGTATTTCACGTAATCATCGCGACCAGCATAGATATTGGCACGCAAGACATCGTTGTTATCGTGTAATAGCGGTTTGCCTTGGGTACCGAATAGCTTGTGGAAACGAGATTCTGTATCTAGCAGTAACTTACATGATTTTTCTACATCGGCTTGCGACATTTTTTGGTAGCGCAATACTAGGTTTTCGGCACATTTATGCTCAAAAGCCAGCACTTTATTGATTTTTTCTTCATTAATAACCCACGATGGCACGTAGACTTCGCCGTCTTTAACGACGTTGCCGTAAGCGAGTTTCATCTTGCTGTAATCGACTTTTTCTGGAGCAGGCTCAGTCGTTTGACAGCCCGTAATTAAGCCAAGCGCTAATAGGCCTGTTAGCAGTGATTTTTGCATGAGGGGATCCACATATTGTTGTTATATTGTATACATTATACATGCGGTGTTGATTAAATCACTTCTTTTTTATGTTGCACTCTGAGCTCAGCTTAGCTAATTAGATTATATTGTTGAATTGTCTGGCGTTACATCGTATTCACGATAGATTTGTTCGAGGAAGTCTTCTAGTCGTTGGCCAACTTGTGGCTCGAATGATTTACCGATATAGGTAATGGCTTGAATGCGGTCGATACGAAAGTTGCGAAAGTCTTCTCTAAGCTCACACCATGTTAAGACTGTCCATTTCGCTTTCCATAAATAAATGGCCAGCGGGCGCACTTGGCGTAGCGTTGGGTTTTGATTGGCATCTAAATAATCAAAGCGCAGAACTTGTCTGGTGCGAGCGGCATTGCGCAGGGTATCTATGTGTTGAAACTCAGGCGCTTGATCGTAAAAGTTAGGGGCGAACATTAACGCATTAAATGATTGCAGGCGTTCCGGCAGTACGGCGGAGACTTTTATCATGGCTTGTTTAGCTGCTTTAGAGAGTTCGTGACCGCCCCATGCTTGAACCATTCGCATACCAACTTGAATGGCTTCGAGTTCGGTTTCGCTAAACATTAGCGGCGGCACATCGACTTCTTTGCGCAGCATATAGCCAACGCCAGCTTCGCCCTCAATGGGGATTCCGCTAACAATGAGATCTTGAATGTCGCGATAAATGGTGCGAGTCGATACTTCGAGCACTTCGCTCAGCAGCTGCGCTGTCGTTAAACGACGATTTTTAAGCAGCTGAATAATTTGAAACAGTCGATCGGCGCGGCGCATAATATTTTCTCGATAAGGTGCTCATGAAACGGTGCTCAAAACGCAGAGCACCGACGGTTGCAGAGCCTACATATTTTGAGACCATAAACCAATTTTGTTGCCTTCACAATCTACAAAGATAGCGATACTGCCACAGCTACCATCTTTAATTGGCATGGCTGGCAACAAGATTTCAACACCAGCTTCTTTTAGCGCACTAACTTGTGCTTGTAGTGAGTCACCAAGATGCAAATAGATAGTTGAACCCTCTAAACTCGGTTTCATCATATCGTGTTTAACCAGCGCAAGATTGGTGACTGATTCATCTTTAGTTTCGACAATAGCCATTTCCATGTCATTCATTTCTTCGTACTTAAAGGTCAGGCCAAAGTGCTCCTTGTAAAAGGCTTGTGCGCGGCTCATGTCGTTAACTGAAATTTCTGCCCAAACGAGAGGTGTGTGATCTAACATTGTATATTCCTTTGATTTGTAATTTATTTTTGTTGTCGCGGCACTTTCTGCTGCGATGAAAATACAATAGCACTGGCCTACTGACAGCATTCTGTCAGTAGTGTTTACTCGACATGAATTATTACATTTTGCCGATGTACAAACGGCGCCAAACTAGGTCAAATGAATCGATGAATTCATCACCTTGAGAGAAGGAATTAACAATGTATAAATCGAAGATTGTGGTTGTAGCGTTGCTTGTCATTAGTGTTAGCGGTCAGAGCTTTGCTAAGGCAAAAACAAGTAATGAATATGAAGCGGTAGTTGCAACGGCTTATAAGTATTTTAATGGGGCGGCTAATGGTGACCAAGCGCTGCTTAATGCGGCTTTTGATACGGATTTTGGCGATATAAAAATGCCAATGGTGGATAAAAAAACCGGTAAGGATATTGTGCGCACTGTGCCGCTTGCTCAATTTGCCAAGGTGTTTAAAAAGCCAACGCCTGATTTATGGCAAGCGAAGGTGTTAAGTGTTGATATCGTTGATGACAAGATGGCGATGGTGAAGCTAGATTTTGATACGCCAAAGACCCATTATGTTGATTATTTAGTGATGTACAAACGCAATGGTCAATGGCGCATTGTTAATAAAACCTTTGTTGCTACTAAAAAGTAGCGACTAAAAAGTAGTTATCGTTTTAATATTTTATCAACAATGATTTTGGCGTCGAATTGGGCGCCATAAATCAGCCCGCTAGCGCGATTAAACTGCCACGCTTGTCCCAGTGACCAGATGTTGTCGTTTAGACTTTCACTGTCATTCTTCTCGTCGATTATTGGCATTGCTTTATTGTTATAACCTGTTGCCCATATGACAGTGTCAAATGAACGCTTTTCACCGTTGACGAAGCTAGCTTGTGGGTCAAAAGCAGTAAGTTTAGGCATGAGTTCAATGCCACACAGGCGCAAGGCTTTGTCATTAATTTGCGTGTCAGGAAAAGGGTCGCGCTGTTTTAACCACTTGGCGACAGCCCAAGTTTTTGGCAACCGTAAAATACCTAACCATTTTAGCCAGCGAAAACTACTCACTCCCAAGACCGTTTCGCGGATCAAATTACGCTTTTTACCCTGGGCCAAAGCGACAATATTATTTTCATTTAGCTTTTTAGCAACCTGCCTGCCAGATGCGCCGTCACCAACGACAAGAACGCGTTGATTTTTTAACTCGCATCGGGCTAATTGATTGATGGTTAGTTGCAGGCCTGTAAACTCGCTGGAAAATTGCGGAATAGCAATATCTTTAAATGCACCTGTCGCTAGAATAATATGATTCGAAATTAGGGTCTGATTAGGCAATTCGATACAATATTGGCTATTGTTTAGGCGTGTTATTTGTTTTACTTCTTGGCCTAATAACATGGGAAGTTGATGATGAATGCTGTATTGCTCCAAGTAATCGGCAAATTCATCCTTCGTTTGATAGCGCCCTTGTGACATTGGCTCTATATACCCTGGCAGTCGATTGAGTGCGTTAGGTGTAAATAGGGCTAACCCCGCGAATCTATTCCGCCACTGATCGCCGACGCGCGCATTGCTTTCAATAATAGTGAAATTGATATTTTGTTGCTTGAGGTAATAGCCTGCGGCTAGCCCTGCATGGCCAGCGCCAATGACAATAGTGTGATGGCTGTTGTTCATCTGTTGTTCTCATCGCTAATACATAGCGTTAGAATAGCGGCTTAGCTGTATGAAAAATTGAATAAACTGGCTAGCCTCGAAAACTTAAACTACCTTTTTGAAGTCATTGTAACTAGGACTATATTGTGAGACTTGTCTGTGCATTCATAATGCTATTTTTCTTTAGTGCCAGCACTATGAGTGAATCGCGGATAAAAACTGTGACCATGTGGACGTATTATGACTTCAGTCCATTTTTCAATGAAAAGACACAATGTGGCTTGGTCGATGATATTGCACAGTTGCTAACTCGCCATAGTAAAGGTCACTATCATTTCGTGGTTGAATATTTACCGCGCAAGCGCGTTGATATGAAACTAAAGTCGTCTCAGTTAGGTATGGTAACTTTAGTCAATCCAAAGTGGTTTCCAAAAACGTTAGTTGCATCTGAGCCATTGTTGTCAGGTTACGATGTCGTTATCTCTCCTGTTACTAAGCCTGTGAAAAGTCTCGTTTCCAAGGCGCCGAACCAAAGGTCTTTTATCGGCGTGACAGGTCACCAATATCCGATCATTAGGGCTGAATTAAAGTCGGGGCAGATAACACGAATAGACACATCATCAGTGCCAAATCTATTAAATTTAATTGCCAAGAAACGCGCTGATTTCTCGATAGTGCCGGGCCTCGTTGCACATCACTATCAGTTGCACAGTGACTTTGCCCCTGCTTTACATTTTGAGCCAGTAACCGCAGAGCGCTATACAAGACGCATGTTATATAATCAAATTCATACTAAATTGAAACTGGACGTCGATGATATATTGCAACAACCTCAAGTTGTTGAGCAGTGGAATGCTATTTTAGAGAAATATAATCTTTCTGAATTAGCGACGAATTAAGATGACAGAATATCCTTGAATCTATCTTGGCCCCAATATATCGTTTGGCCTACTTTAAAGCTTGGGACTCCCCATAAACCGAGCTCTGCTAAATCATCACTATTGACATGGGCTTGATGGACGCCGTGATTCGCTGACATAGCATCTAACGCCTGCTGCCAATTAAGGTCTAAGCCTTCGACAACTGATTTGAGGACATTGCGATCGTTGACATCCAGTCCTTGTGACCAAATTCCTGTCATTAGCTCAGTGATCATTTCTAATGATTTGCCTTTTGTATTGGCGAAATAAAACAAATTAATACAATCATGAATGCCCTGACCGAGAGGATCGCGGATTTTTCCAAACGGGATTTCTGACGCATGTGCAACCCTGGCTGCGTCGAGCAGAATGCACATTTTCTTTGTTTGCGATAATTCCATACCGCGCATAACCATCGGCAAAATTGGCTTTAAGTTGATATTCAAATTCGGCTGACGCGCTAATTTACATAACGCTATGTAAGAATAAGGGCTGCGAAAAGAGATATATACATCGATTAATTCTGACTTTCTGATTTGGTTGGTTGCTTGAGAGTTTTCAGAGCCAAAATCGAGTAACCGATTATCCATCTTACATGCATTGAGCTCTTTTAACCGCTGAGTGAGAAAGCTCAAGCGATCTAATCCCCAATACCACTCATGCCCATAGTGAAGTACTGCACTTTGAAAATGGCCTTTGGCCAGTAATTGAGCAGTATTTTTTTTAAGTTTAAGTGCTAAATGAGTCGTGAGCGCCGGATGCTGTTTCATATTTAATAGCTCCGGTTGACACCATAATTGCTGACCAATGGCAATGAGCCGCTCCAATGTCAACTCACCCGACAGTAGCAGGTTATTTGCTGCATTAAAGGCTGCTTGCGAGGGAATTTCACTATTGGAAAAGTCACTTAGTTGATAACGCTTGCTAAGCTGCTGACAGTCGCGCAGCGCATAATTGATATGGGCCGGTTCATCGATTTGGTTAGTGGCACCAACAATTACGATTTTTAATTTCACATCGAAAAACATCACGAGCTCAGCAAGGACTTGTGCTGTGAGATGGGAATAGGGATCGTAACAGCTGTAATAAAAGGTAACAGGGTGATGGCGCACAAACACTTTGCGATAGCATTCATAGCTAAATCGTTTGAGTTGTAATAACCAGCGACTGGTTAACAAGGCGGCAATCCATGGCTTCGCAAAGTTAGTTAGCATAATGAAGTAATTAGTTGATTTTAAATTTAGCTTATCACCCTGTGTAAAATTGACAATAGTATTGATGGCACAAAAAAGCCCGCTTAAATTTTTAAGCGGGCGGTTAGGAAATCCTAAATTAAGTAAATGATGCGGTCTTATTTAACTAAGTCTAAGAAGAAAGCGTATTGCAGTGCCGATTGGTTAATGCGCTTAAAGCGACCTGATGCACCACCGTGACCTGATTCCATATCTGTTTTGAATACTAATAGGTTGTCACCTGTTTTGTATTCACGCAATTTGGCAACCCATTTCATTGGTTCAAAGTATTGTACTTGAGAATCATGCAGGCCCGTAGTTACTAAGATATTTGGGTAGTCTTGCGCTTTAACTTGATCGTATGGCGAGTACGATAACATGTAGTCGTAGTACTCTTTGTTTTTCGGGTTACCCCACTCATCAAACTCATTGGTGGTTAATGGAATACTTTCATCAAGCATGGTTGTAACCACGTCAACAAAAGGTACTGCCGCAGCCATACCGTTATAGAGAGATGGTTCCATATTCATCACTGCGCCCATTAATAGGCCGCCAGCACTACCGCCAGCCGCAAAGATGTTATCTTTGTTACCGTATTTTTGCTCAACTAAACCTTTAGTCACGTCGATAAAATCGGTAAAGGTATTCATTTTGGTTAGTTTTTTACCATCTTCATACCAAGGACGACCAAGCATTTGCGAACCGCGAATATGGGCGATAGCGTAAACAAAACCGCGATCTAATAGGCTTAAACGCGTGATAGAGAACGATGGATCCATCGTTGAACCGTACGAACCGTAGCCGTATTGTAGCAGTGGATTGGTACCGTCTTTCTTGAATTTATCTTTGCGATAAACCAGTGACACAGGCACTTTTTTACCGTCGCGTGCGGTAATCATGATACGTTCTGATTTGTAGTTATCAGCGTTGAAATCACCTAGAACTTTCGATTGTTTAAGGAGCTTCTTCGCATCGCCCGTCAACGAGTAATCGTAGTGAGATCCCGGCGTTGTCATGCTTGAGTAGTACAAACGGATTTTATCGCTGTTTAGATTATTGTTGCCGTAAAGGCTCACGCGATAAGCAGGATCGTTAAACTCAAGCTCGCGCTCTTTACCTGTGGTTAAATCACGTACAGTGATTTTTGTTAAGCCGTTGTCACGTTGGTTGTAAACAAGGTGGTTATCAAATAGTGAGAAACCGTTGAGTTTTACATTGTCGTTAGCTGGAATAACATCAACCCATTTGCTTTGATCGTTTAAATCCGCTTTAGAAGCTTTCATTAGGCGGAAGTTTGTGGCGTTCCAGTTAGTATTGATGTAGAAATCGTTGCCTTTCTTAGCCACTGAATATTCATGACCTTTGCGGCGTGGAATCACGCGCATAGGTTTGGCTTTAGGATCGTTAGCATCGATAAGCGATACGCCGCTAGCTTCGGTGCTATCGTGGCTAATGTATATGGTCGAACCGTCTTTCGACTTCCACACGTAGGTGTAGTAAGACTTATCTTGCTCTTCATACACTAACTCGTCGCTGCTTTGTGGTTGACCTAGCGTGTGACGGTAAACTTGGAAGCCAAGTAAGGTTTGAAGATCTTTCTTAATGTAGTAAACAGTTTTGTTGTCGTTACCCCAAACTGCGCCACCACTGGTGCCTTCAAGGCTATCTGGTAGCATCTTGCCCGTAGCAAGATCTTTAAAGCGAATAGTGTAAATGCGGCGACTTACCGTATCTTCACCGTACGCTAAAATTTTGTCGTTCGGACTCACTGATAAACCTGATACGGCATAGTAATCGTGTGCTTTGGCTAATTCGTTAACATCAAGCAACACTTGCTTGTCAGTGCCGTTGAAATCTTTTGCGCGAACGTGAATTGGGTATTCGTTATCACCTGTGGTTTCACTTGAATAGTAGTAAGCGCCGTCTTGCACTGGCACCGAGTTGTCGTCTTTAACGATGCGGCCTTTGATTTCATCGAATAAGACTTTTTGCATATCTTCGGTATGAGCAAGCTTAGCTTTGGTGTAGGCATTTTCAGCTTCTAGATGCGCTAGAATCTCAGGATCTTTACGCTCGTCATCGCGCATCCAGTAGTAGTTATCCGTACGTTTGTGACCGTGTGTTTCAATAACATGAGGCACTTTTTTAGCAACAGGCGCTTTGACTTCTGGAGCGGCTTGTTTAGCAGTTGGCGCTGCAGCTTCTGGTGAGGTTGTCTGCTGTGAACTATCACAACCGCTTAAAATAAGCGTTGGTGCCAAAAGTAGGCTAAGTGTGGTTAATTTGGTTTTCATGGAAATCCCTGTGTTGTTGTATGTACAGCCTTAATTTGCTGATACATCTATTTTTATCGCCTTCGAGTGTACCCGAAAAAATGCGATAACATAACAAAAGAACAGGGAGTAATGACTTTTGCGCAGTACAAAGATGTAACTAAATCTTTCGCACTGCGCTTGCGAGTGAAACTCCTACGAAACTATCGGTAATGGCTCACCTGTTTTCCACGCGCCGCGGGTAAAGTCTGGAATGTCTTTCGAATTACTGCGATCTTCTACCGACGCGACACTTAGCGGGAAGATTGACGACCAAGCTGCCGCATCGTAAACGTCTTGATCGAGAGGTTCACCATTGCGCAGACAATAAATAATGCGATAGTTCATTAAGAAGTCCATGCCGCCGTGACCGCCGTTGCGCTTGGCTTCTTCGCCCATGCGTGTGTATAGCGGGTGATCGTATTGTTCACGCCATTTTTCCATATCGCGATCCCAACCGTGGAAACTTGGTGGGTAAGGTTTACGGCCTTGCTCGCCACCGTCTTTCCACGCTTGCAGGGCTTTTTGATGCTCTGCTTCATAAATCGCTTTAATCGCTGGTGGCGGTGTTTCAACAGCAATGCGATTTGGGAATCCAGCGAAGGTACCATTGGTGCCTTGAATAAGGTTGTGTCTAGTGTATGGTCGCGGGCTGGTGGTGTCGTGCTGTACCATAATTGTTCTGCCGTTAACCGTTTTAATGATGCTGGTATTAATATCGCCAGCGATATAATCGAGCTGATTGCGCTCGTGATCAGCGGCGAATTCCTTTTTGACGTAAGCTGCGCGGCCAAGGGCAGGGGAGCTCATTGATGTGACATAATCAAAGCGATCGCCACGGTTAATATTCATGTATTGCGACACTGGGCCTAAACCATGGGTTGGGTAAAGGTTTCCGTTGGTTTTAGTATGCCAATAAGTACGCCACGAGCCTGTGCTATGCTCAAGTTCTTTCATCTGCCAGCGCAAATCATGGATGTAAGCTGCTTCGCCGTGAATCAAGTCTCCAAACAAGCCTTGGCGCACCATGTTGAGCACCATTAACTCATCGCGGCCGTAGTTGACGTTTTCCATCATCATACAATTTTTCTGCGTGCGCTCTGCGGTATCCACTAATTGCCAACACTCTTCAAGTGTTGTTGCCGCGGGTACTTCCACAAAGGCATGCTTGCCATTTTCCATGGTTTCGACACACATCGGCGTGTGCCATGCCCAAGGTGTGGAAATGATGACAATGTCGATATCGTCACGCGCTAGCATGTCGCGATAGGCATGCTCGCTGCCAGTGTAGGCGGTTGGTTTTGGTCGACCTTGTTCAACCACGTAATTGACGGCGCGATCTAACACTTCTTGGTGGGTATCACAGATAGCTTTGACTTCGACACCATCGAGCACGCAGTAATGTTTAACATGGCCGATGCCGCGTTGCCCAACACCGATAAAGCCAACACGCACGACATCCATTTTATCGACAACCAGTCCCATGACACTTTTGCCCTGTTGTAATGGCGGCGTTGACGTTTTTGAGCTAGTGGTTGTTT
The DNA here is from genome assembly GCA_049607155.1 of Psychrobium sp. GTDB lineage: Bacteria > Pseudomonadota > Gammaproteobacteria > Enterobacterales > Psychrobiaceae > Psychrobium. The sequence continues at coordinate 5,167 of JBMYWG010000021.1, read as the reverse complement.
GGCAGCCAGAAAGCGCACCAGTAGCGCTGGCTAATGCCGCTGTGCCGACAGCGGTTTTAAGAAAATCGCGGCGATTAACTTTTTTCATAGTGATCCCTGAAGTTATTGTATTTTTTATCGGCACTAGTTTTAAGGCATATTGGATACAATTTCAATGCGACATAATAACAAATTGACAGCGCTGTACTTTTACAATTGTAACGAACTATTTCCACAAGGATTTGCCTTAGCCAAACTCAATGAAATGGCCATCGCAATCAATCTCTAGTAAATGTTCTGGTGGTTGTGGGTAGAGCTCTGGAAAGGCCTCAATAATGGCATCAATATGCTCGAAACCTCTCAATTTGAGATGATGAACGGCATTAATGTGCCAGCGACTGATTTGCGGCGTGTTTGCCATGAGCAGTTCAAGGAATTCCATATCGTATTCACGTTTATTGCTGCGCAGCCGCATCAGGTAGGCGATTAACGGATCCGGCGCATTAACGGAAGTCGTTAATGGAAAACCTTGTCTTATTAACGCTTTGGCTAAATCATCCTTGCCCATTAACATCGTATTGAATACTAAGCTCGCGCCATGTTGATTGGTGGTAGCAATATCGCCAGCCTGTTTAATAATGGACAGACTATCTTCAACGTTTATTCTGCGCAGCGCGAAGACTATATTGGGATCCTTGGGATAAATCCCGTGTTCTATCAGCAATGACAATTGCTCTAATCGATTGTTTCGACGCCCTGTGGAGTCACCCGACGTAAAACTAAAAATATGATGATAGGTGTTTGGTAACCCCTGTTTGATAAGCTTAACTTTGTCCTTAAAATCCTCTTGTTTCATGGTTTCAATGCTAAAGATTTTTCGTCTATCCCAACCTTGAGATGTAAGAAAATAGTCTGTTTCCATAATACTATCGATGACAAAGCAACCATTTATAAACTCGCTAAGCGCCGTGTAATCGCCTTGGTTGATGATAGACGTTAAACTAACGCGAGATACCGAATACACGGGCTTTTTCGGCTTATTTTCCTTACACCATGTCTCGGCCTTAGGGCGCTGATTGTGTTTGTCATATTGCGCAAGGCTTTTTTGCCACTGTTGCAATAGCTGTTCGTTACTCTGCGGCGCTAGTGTTGCTATGTTAACGAAGTTTACGGCGCGAAAATCGATGCCAAAGCGACTTAAGTTTTTTAACTTAAGACCTACTCTCACTTCTATATTTTCTCTCGCCAAAACGAAAAACGTCGCACTATTGATGGCGCTGAGATCGTCGATAATACGCTGTTTTTGTGCCGTGCTAAAAGAGGCGCGAATCAGAGCTTGTGTGATGTCGAGTAGCAACATCGCATTTTCAATGGGGTGATAATCTTGTTTAGCTAGTTGCAAAATGCTGTGTTGTAATGTCGAAAAATCATCTTCTGTTATGGCATCTTCCACCACGCGCGTCCAAACTTCTCTCTCAACACCGGGTAGCGTGTTAATGGTGTAATTAGCTCGCTCGATAAGTGTGGCGTCAATGGATAGATAGGTGTTCCACCAGCCAATATTCATTGGTAAGCTAGGTTTGCCTTCAGACTCTTTTCCGTTACTCGCAAATTCAACAAGCTTCCTTTTGTGTTGCTTAAAATCTTCATGGGCTATCGACACACTACTGATATCGCGGACAAAGTTCACTGCGGATTCAACGCCATATTCCGCCATTAAGGTATCTAGGATAACCATCTTATCGACACCGTCATAAAAACTATTTGCAGCAACCTTTGCAATAAACCGTTGTCTTGAACGATCAAAGCTTTTGGCTGTGCGCTCAAAATCTTCACAAACTAATTGTGTCGATATAGGTGTGAGCGCTGTCGCAATCGTCGGTGTGATCTCAGGGTTATTAGGGGCAAACGAGTTGATTTTTGGTTGAACGTCCTCAACCATCGATGATTGTTGTGTGGCAGCTTGGTTAGGTAGCTCTGAAAAAAGGCGATAAACCTGAATGGAAATTACTAATAAAACACCGAGAATGATGGCAATAACGAGATTGGTTTTATTCATAATTTTCCATAACTTGACTGCTATGGACTCAATGTAGCTTAAAACTTGCTGTGTTTTCAAATGCGAGTTAGATCACAAAGCATCCTATTGTTATAAAGTATCATTATTGAGTTATCAGAATTTCAAGTCATACAGCTGAGTAAATCAATATGAATAAAGTCATCTCAAGTGTATTAGCGGCTAGCTTGTGCTTAGCAAGCGTTGGTCAACTTCAGGCTAATCCCACCAACAATAAATCTACAGCCGCTAAGAAACTCGGATTGAGTACAGGGGTAAAGTGGACACAGCAAAGTAAAGAGTTTCCACTACTCACTAGCTATCTCTATCAACAAGCAACGCAGAGCTTAAAGGAACGTCAACTACCTAAAACACCTTGGTTAGTAATTATGGACGTGGATGAAACACTGCTAAATAATAGCGATTACAACAAGCGTTTGGACTTAACTGGCGGCAGTTACACCAGTGACAGCTGGCGCGCTTGGGTGCAAGAGAAAAATGCGACCGCTATTCCAGGAGCCATTGAGTTTGTGAAAACGGTGATTGAATTAGGTGGACAATTAGCTTTTGTTACTAATCGCAACCATTTAGACGATGGTGATACTTGGCAAAACTTAGTGAGTGTTGGTTTTCCAATCGATGCTAAGAACACATGCTTAACGGGTAAGCGTCCACAAGACAAAGAAGCCATCGATCATAAGACTATTATCAATGACAAAGATCTGCGCCGTAATGAGTTTACCTCAGGTAAAGCAACTCAGTGTTGGGCACAAGACAAAGCGCTAAAACCTATGTGGAATCGCGATTTTACCTTGGTGATGCAAGTGGGAGATAACATCGAAGATATTGCACAAACAACGCAAAAGAATGCTGATATTGCTAAGCTTTTACAACGTCAAGCACAGGACATTTTGATCTTACCAAACGCTATGTATGGTTCTTGGAGCCATTAGGGCTTTGACTGGCACCACAACTGCTGCTGTTGTGGTGTCAAAAATGTCCACGCTAAAAAGCGGCTTACCTTTTGGCCTTGTGCCATATTCACCACTTTGATCTCGGTAGCCCCGATTTTTTCTAACTTCTTCTTAAGTGGTCGCAAATTGTCTTTATTGGATATCAGCGAACTAAACCACAACACCTGCTGCGCAAAATCGACGCTTTCGCTAATCATCTTGCCAACAAAGGCTTTTTCGCCACCTTTACACCATAGCTCGGCATTTTGACCGCCGAAATTTAGCTTGCTGTCACCGCATTTGTTAGTGCCTAAATTGCGGCGCTTGCGCTCGGTTCCCGCATTGGCTTGGTTTAATGATTCGTGAAAAGGTGGGTTACACAGGGTGAAGTCAAACAGCTCGCCATCGTTGATAATGCCGTGAAAAATGCGATTGCTATCATTTTGCTGGCGCAGGGTAATGGCATTATTTAGCGTTGGGTTGGCATCTAAAATGGCTTGGCTCGATTTTATGGATTTGCTGTCGATATCGCTCGCCACAAACTGCCATTGATAAACCTGTCTGCCAAGCAGCGGATAAATACAGCCTGCGCCGGTGCCGATATCAAGCCCTCGTAGCGCTGGGTTTGTTCGCTGCTTAGTTTGATAGGTAGTTGCCAACAAATCACTTAAATAATGAATGTAATCCACGCGCCCCGGAATTGGCGGGCATAAGAATCCCTTGGGAATATCCCAGTCACTCACTTGATAATCCGCCTTTAAAATCGCGCGATTAAGCAACTTTACCGCATCGCTATTGGCAAAGTTAATCGACGGTTTACCCAGTTTATTACTAATAATATGAGGTGCTAATAACGGCACTGTCTTTGCTAGCTTGGCAAAATCGTATTGGCCGCGATGTTTATTACGGGGATGCAGTTTGTGTTTGGTATTCATGATGACTCGATTGCGCTGTGACCGAGATAGTTTAACACGTCAGCTTGGCGCAGCATTTGCTTTATTGGGTTATTTATCCCAAACCGTCAAAATTTTGTGAGCCATCAATGAACTCAATCGGACTTTATAACAGCTTAGTTAGTACCAATTATTTGGGCAATCAAACCGACGCGCAAGTGGGAAAAACTGACAAGGTTACGCCGCTTAAAGATGTCTCTAATGATAAGGTGTCCGACGACGGGGCAGGGGAGAAACTTAAGCTTTCTAGCCGCTCGCAAAAGTTACATGCCATCAGTGAGCAGTTTTTCTCGCACGGTAATTTTACTCAAATCGACACCAAGGCACTGATTGAAAAAGTTCACGAATACGGCTTGATTTCCGATGGTGAATATCAATCCCTAACGGGAAGCTCGCTGTTTAAATCGAAATTTTCTCAGCAGAAAGAAGATGAAAAACCGACAAGCTTGGTGGATTATCTAAGAGATATTAAAAAGGCAGTTGATAAATCCGAAGACGGCGCTAATCCGTCAGCCAAGAATATTGCGCTGTCGTCTGGATTAGAAAAAGCGATGACTATCTTATCTGACGTGGAAAAGGCTAAAACCTCAGATACTTTTAAGCAAGATATCAATCATGCGCAATCAGAGCTTACTAAACTGGCCAACAGCGAATCATTTTCTAAATTAGGTAATGGCTATCAGCAGGCGGTTAAAAGCACCAGCGCTGCGTTAGAAATTATCGAAAAAATCTCACCACAGCGATTGTCTAATCCTTTTGTAAATCGTTATTTGGATTTTGCTAGCTAGCTTTCCAAAAGTAAAAAAAACGGCTCCGAAGAGCCGCTGAACAAACTAACTAAAGGAATAACTAAACGATCGAGGAGGGGGATCGCCTTAGCGATAAATAATCCCCAAGTTCCTCGATGCAACTTGGGGATGTTAGATTTACGGTTTTGCTATCACTAGGAAGCTATATCCGCAGATCTTAACGGTATAATGGGTACTTGTTACAAAGTTCTTGCACAAGGCCCAATACGCGTTGTTCTTCGGCACTATTATCTTCTGGGTGGTTTACTAACCCGTCTAATACATCACCAATCCAGTGACCAATTTGGATAAAGTCTTCTTCGGTGAAACCACGGCTGGTACCAGCTGGTGTACCAAGACGAATACCTGAGGTGATCATTGGTTTTTCTGGGTCAAACGGAATACCGTTTTTGTTACAAGTGATACCAGCGCGCTCTA
>JBMYWG010000020.1:0-59156 GCA_049607155.1 Psychrobium sp. | reverse complement strand
CAGAGGATTGAAAATCCTCGTGTCCCTGGTTCGATTCCGGGTCGAGGCACCATTAAAAAAATGGTCAGCAAAGTAACAGATAGTTTAGGCGTGCCGACATAGCTCAGTTGGTAGAGCAACTGACTTGTAATCAGTAGGTCCCGAGTTCGACTCTTGGTGTCGGCACCATTAAACTAACATTCCAAATAGATTCGTCTTTGATGAATTGCACATTATGTGCCTCGATAGCTCAGTCGGTAGAGCAGAGGATTGAAAATCCTCGTGTCCCTGGTTCGATTCCGGGTCGAGGCACCAAGTCTTTTTAAAGATAGAAAAATTAGTTATCCGTGCCGACATAGCTCAGTTGGTAGAGCAACTGACTTGTAATCAGTAGGTCGCCAGTTCGACTCCGGCAGTCGGCACCATTCATCATAAGCCTCAGCATTCGCTGGGGCTTTTTTGATTCTGTTGATTGGTTAAATTCTTACCCCAAATCCAATAACAACAATAACTCCCCTACCCCGCATATATAGTGGGCTATACGTTAGTTTTGATAAACCAATGTCATTACCCATAGGCACAATATCCAACCTAATTTGAATAAACCCAATTAGGGCGAATTGGTTATTAGGGTATTAATATCATTTACTCGCGATTTTTAGCATGGTCAAAAGGATGTGATCCGTTGCTCTGATTTAATGGGGTATTACCTACCCTGCATTTTTAGTGGTGTTTAAATGAATAGGGTAAATTATTTGCTGGTGTAAATTTCCGAACTGGGTATTAGCACCAGAGATATCCGTAACTACTCAGTGGATTTTAAAATTAAGACTACATATACTCCTATGCTTTTGTTATGTTTAAGTAATTTTAAAATTCAAGGATTGAACATGCTTTTAACAATTAAATCGATCGCTAAAGAAACTATTTTTTGCCCTGAGTTTGCTAACTTAACCACAAATAACACCATAGATATTAGCACTAAAAAAGTAGCTGTAATATACGGGCCCAATGGAACTGGCAAAACCAGCTTTTCTAAAGTGATATCTCAGGAAGGGGAGTATAACGTTGATATTAATGGAGCTACGTTTACTAATGAAGACGACAAAATAGCACATGTTATATCTGATCAAAATGATCGCAATATCATAGAAGGCGAAACACAAGATTTTATTTTAGGTGATAACATTAAAAGAGAGTATGAACTCAAGACCTTAATTGATAACAGCTTTGAAGAGTTATTTACTCGTACCTTACCAAAGACACTTAAAGATAACTTTGTAATTAAAACTAAAAAAACTCCATTTGACGACTTAATTTCAGATGCAAATATTAAAAATTATTTGTCAGATATCGCAAATACAAGATCCAAAGGACAAGAAATAGACAGAGATGAGTTCATTGACTACATATCTTCACTGCAACTAGAAAATATTCCCGAACACGATGAAATAAAGCTTCGTTTTTTCATCAACGAATACAGCAATAAAACATCAGCTATTAGGGCTATTTTGGAACATCAATTTGCGATGAATGATGATGAAAAACACATTGTTCAGTATGAAGAAAAGATTGATGCGATAACTATAATTGAGAAGTACAGTCATGTTACTGATTGTGTCGTTTGCGATGGTAATATTGATACAGATAATCAGCTTAAGTTAAAAAACCAACAACGAGAATATTCCATATCTAAACTAGATAAAACAACGAAAGTAATTGCTGAGCAAATAATTAACAACACTACAGTAGCAGACCCTTTTCAAATAAAAGAAAAATTAAGAACCGCATTAAACTCTAATGATAGAACTGAAATTGATGCTTTAACTGCGGAACTATTATTCTATAGAGGGCTATTACCCCCCTTAATTACAAATGAAATAATTCAAAAAACTAATCAAACCAATTTAACTGATTCAGTTACTGAGTATCGAGAACTAAAGAAAGAGCAACCAAAATTTGAAAATGAAGATATTCTTTTCATAGAAAAATTTTTAAACGATTGTTTAGAGAGAAAAATCTCTTTAGTTCGTGATGAAAATGGAAACTTAAAGTTATTGTTAGGAGATAAAGAGTTTCTGAAAAAAGAAAGGCAAAAACTCAACTTAAGTAATGGCGAACAAAATTTTCTGTCTTTAGCATTCGAACTATTAAAGGCAAAGAATTCAGAGCAAGAATTAATTATTCTTGATGATCCAATTTCAAGTTTTGACTCTATTTACAAAAATAAAATTGCATTCGCTATATTAAGAATACTATCTGGAAAAAAAACTATTGTTTTAACCCATAATACGGATCTAATAAAACTATTAGAGCACCAACAAAAAAATAGCCTTAACTTATATTACTTCAACAACACAGCCGGAGAGAATAACGGCTTTATTGAAGTTAATAATAATGAAGTAAAACTGCTGCTCTATATTCATGAGTTCCTCAACTTCTTACGTAATGACGTTAAAAATGAAATTATAGATGAGAGAAATTTCATAGTAGCCATAAGCCCTTTTTTAAGAGGGTGTTGTCAAATTTTTGGGCTCGTAGAGCAAAAGAATCAGTTAACGAAATTAATGCATGGTTACGAAACAACAGAGGTAAATCTAACTGAAATTTATAATCAAGTATTGGGAGAAGGTGTTATAGAGCAAGAACATCAATTGTCAGCTGAAGATATTATCAATTTCGATCATACTAACCTAACTGGCCTTTCTCCTGATAACTATCCTCTTTTATCTAAGACACTTACACATACACTCAACTACCTATTTCTTAGGCTGAGTGTAGAAAAAAAATTGGTGGATACTTTCAATGTAAATACCAATCAACACGATATGTTAACCAATATTATAAGTGCCGCATTTAGGGGAAGTAGCGAAGAAGCTATAAACAATCGTGTATTTTTTATGTCCCGCAAAACATTATTGAACGAATTTAATCACTTTGAAATGGATATGAATATATTCCAACCAGCTATCGACATTAGTAATAGTTCCCTTGATAAGGAGAAAGTTGCAATTTTAGATAAAATTGCAACCTTTTAGTATATCGATAAAGTCCTCTGTCGATATCGACAGAGGACTTTTCATTAGTCGTTAAACCGATCTATCACTGCTTTCATTTTCTCAGCAACTTGTGTTTTCTCAAGGTGCGCGTAGCGCATAGTTGTAGCGATATTACTATGCCCTAAAATATGCGCAGTTTCCTGAACCGTCATACCATTTTGTACTAATCGACTAGCACACGTATGGCGAAAATCATGTACTCGAAAATCTTCAATACCTGCATTTGAAATAGCATTACGAATGGCGATAGTTGAATGTTTACGGTGATTATCACCGCTTTTATCAGTGAACACCCACTTAGCATGAGCTTTGCTATTACTGCGTGATGCTAACACGTTATAGGCTCGTTTTGATAAGTGCAGTATCGCTTCATTATTAGTTTTAGAACGGCGTAATAAAATCGTTTTCGATTTAAGATCAACTTGCTGCCAAGTTAGTTGTGCTATCTCACTGTACCTAGCACCTGTATCAAGTAATAACACCACTAAATCGAAGTTATCTTGTCGTTGGCATAATAGCTCTTTTCTATCTACATGTGGCGTTAATTTACGGTAGTACTTTAAATTATCAGGCTGTAACTCGTTTAATAATCGAACTTCTTCATCACGGCTTAATGCGCGTATACGCTGATTAGATACTTTAATTTTCGGGAAACGAATCATCGGTACTTGATAATCCAATCTGCTGATGTAATCAACACAACCACGCAATTGAATAATACTGTGCTCAATTGTTTGAGCCGCTTTACCTTCTTGCTTACGCACTAAAATATAATGCTCAACATCAGCACTAGTAACGTTATGTAATGGTTTATCTTCAAAGTAATTTTTTAAACCTTGAATTTTATTGCTGATATCAAGGTATGACTTTAAGCCCACTTTTGATGATTGAAACTTATCTAATGCGTCATACAAGCCAATAATATCTTTAGTACCAAGTAGCTTTTTGTCTAACACTTCTTGGCGAAATTGACGTTCAATCTGTAGTGCTTTGGCTTTATTCTTGGTTTGAGATGATTTTTGATACGTCTTACCGTCAACCATAAAACGTACCTGAAAAATACCTGATTTTTGTTTAATTAATGTCATAACAATGTCCTGTTAAATCCGTTGATATGACATTACTTTCCATCCGTTACTCGCTTACTGACAACAGCTAATTCAACGTATCTAACACCCAGTTTTCACACTAAACTGTTGCCCTATTTAGTAATTGGCTTGATGGTACTTACAGGTTAAATAATTTAGAAATTGTTGATATGACAGTAACCACATTAAAAAACGCAGATGGTAGCTTGAAGGGATTTATACACCGTTTAAGTAACTATCGAATTGAAATACGAACACCAAATGGTGAACCACTTGGTTGGTATAATCCTAGTAGTAATATTACTTATCAAATTAACGGTGCGATGGTGGGATTTGGTGATTTGCTTACTTCATTACTTTAATGCCAGATAAAGCAGATAGATTTCTTACAACAAAAGGTACTAAGGTTTTCTATAAGTAATAAATCTTAGTATTAAGTTGTTAACTTACTATCTGCTTCATCTGGTTGTTACAACTGCTTAACTTTGAAACCAAAATATCTCAATATTTTAGTGGTTCTCCCGTTAATTACTGGTAAGTTTTCATTGTTTATCCAGCCAATTAGTTCTTGTACCGTTGATTCACCAAAGTAACTAAGTTGGTATTCTTTGGAATATATACAATCAGCCATCCGTTCTATCACATTACCTCTACCAAAAATCAGGTAAACTAAGGTTCTTTTGACTTTCTCGACATCATTTGCTGCTTTGAAATTAAGTTTAAGACTGTCAAGCCCCCCTTTATGAAACCTTAATTGTTCATAAAAAGCGTGAAGCACACAGAGCGCTTCAATAATTTCATCGTAAGTAGAATTTATAATTTGTGTAGCTGAAGAAAAAACGCTAGTAATCTTAGGGTAGTTCTTATGTACGATAGTATTATCAAAATGGTCCCAAGGGGTATTTAGCCATTCATCAATAAGGGCTGCCACATGCTCCCTTTTTTGATTATCCCAACCAATGGTGGTTCGCTTCCACTTATCTACCTTTGCGTGCCTATCACGCACAAAACTAAAAAAAGAATCAACTTCTAATCTCAAAGGAATCGTTTCGTTTAGAGTCTTTCTTGGTTTCTCATTGTATACATCTAGAATTTTTGTGAAGGCAGATGTAGCTTCTTGATAAGACTTACTATAACCATCATAAAATATTGATTGTTTCGTGCTTTTTACTTTTCCACGCTCAATGTTTGTATAATTTTTATCACCTAAAAGATCAATTACGTCGTTATCAAAAGAGATAATCAATTTATGAGCCTGATTAGCCTTTTCATATATGGAATTATATTTTTTTAGAGACTCATAACATAAAACTGTAGCTTCCTGCCAGTAATCATCAAAAAGCATCTGTAATTCATTAAATCGACTATCGTTGCTACCGATATTAACTACAACTTCTTGATTACTTTGAATAGCTGCACGAGTCAAATTTGCAGAACCAACTAACGCATTATTATTGCCGAAAATATACAACTTAGGATGAAATGAATTAGATGTAAAAAAACGAATGTCAACGTCATCTTTGAGCATAACTTTTTTTAAAGCTTTAGGGCATGTTGGAAACCCCAACCTGACTATTAACTTTACGCTACAGCCTTTTGCCGTCAATTCTTCGATTAATTCGTATTCTGTAAAAAAAGCCGTTGCAATATAAATATCTGTAAATTCTAAAGCACTGGAATTGATGCCATTTTTGACAAAATCTCCTTTGCTACTTGTATTTGTATAAAGATCCATTTAATCACTGCTAATAATCAAAAAACAATCTTCAGACTGTAACCCGACGAACTAATCTTTTAAAGCCAGATAAAGCAGATAGTTTGCTTACGAAAAAAGTTACTGAGGTTTTCTATAAATATTAAATCTCAATATTAAGTTGTTAACTTACTATCTGCTCCATCTGTTTTTACATTAATGGTTAATTAAGTTCTGCATGACAGTTTGGTGCAAGATTCAACCGAATTTCAGTATCAGTTTGTTCGATACCTATACCAGTGATACCTTCAATACCAGCGTGCCAGTTTTCGCTAACAAATCCGAACAAGTACAAGCCATGTTGGAACGTTTTTTCGTTCAATGTTGGCATATCAGCTAACTCGCACCATTCGGTATATAAACGGTAAATATCACTTACCAACGCTGTAGGTGGCTCATCTACCAAATTGTGCACATAATCTGGATTAGCTAATTCACCTAAGAACTCAAGTAATGACAACTTTTTTGCCAAATCCACTTCATCCATAAACAAACGAAACTCTTCTTCATGCTCAGCATCCAACTGTTCATCCGTTGGACCATATAAGCCTTGTATATAATGATCAATATCATTAGTTTCACACGCTTCTCGCATAGCTTTACGAAGGGTTTCAAGGTTAAACTTCTTTTCTGTACTCATGGCAATTTCTCCTATATTGAGTAACTAAACTGTGAGCAGAAAAGCAGATGGAATAAATCCAACAAAGTAGCAGTAAACAATTACAAATTGCTGCAATACACGACTTTAGTATCATCAAAAACATCTGCTAATTCTGCGGTTAAACAAAAATTACAAATCCATTAATGACTGGGATTCATCTTCAGGAAGTATCAGTGATATCGAATCACCGAAATCTTTAATTTCGACACCGTAAACGTATTCGTGCCCCCCTGTGCTTTTAGCGATTCTAAAACCTTTCTTTTCAAGCTCTGCACGCAAATCACGGGTTGATGTTGCTCGATATCCATTATCTTTACACCACTTGTCATAGCCTTTACGTAGAGGCGTAATGCGTACTTTCATTTTCTCAGGTGGCTTAGTACTAGTGCGCTCTACACAGCATTCATTTAAGAACTGACCAACCTTGTCGAACTCAAGCCTAAAGCTATCTTGAATGTCCAGAATCGACTGCGGCACTATCACCTTACCTTGCTCAAGTACTCGCTTTGCACCTGCTATCATCCAATTTAAAACACCAGCAGCTTCTTCATCGAATAGCTTTTTACGCAAGTTAGGATCACGCTTACCTTTTGGTACGGTATAGTCAAAAGGGATAACTTTTATACGTCGCCACACTGCTGGGTCTAGCGAGATATATGGCATAAAGTTTGTTAACAATATTGGAGTGTAAAACGGCTGATATTGAAAACCACGACCATATGGGTGGCGAGCAGTCACCATGCCGCTATCAACGCAAGATTTAACCACTGCACCAGCTAACTTATCGCCACGCTCTGACTCATTCATACAAACAAACCGTACATTGAGTAAGTTAGCTTGCACATATTCAGGTTTATCAGTCTTACCCATAAAGGCATCAGGTGACACCTGTGCTGCATAGTCACCTAAGATTTGCATAACTAAGTCATTTTTAACGGATTTACCGTTAGCACCATCACCAACTTCAAGAGTTAACGTATCTTTATTCATTGAACCAATACACGCTTGCCCTAGTATCTGCTGCTGGTAATCAATTTTGTCTTGGTCACCTTGAAAAATTTCATTCAGAAACGCTAAGAACTTAGGACATTCAGCCTTTGCATCAAATGCTACTGCTGTCGACTTCATCATTAAGTAAGCAGGATCGTTTTCAATGAATTCTCCCGTTCTTAAATCGACAATGCCGTTAGTACAACCAAGGTAGTGCCCTTTGCTATCAAAGTCTTTGTACGATACTGAAATACCAGGCTGTGCTTTAAATAAATCCATCGTTGCCGTGATCACAGATTTACGCTGTGAAGCAAGCATATGGCTACGGATAGCTTTCATTCTGCGCTGAAATTCTTCAAGCACAGGCTTCGCATTGTGCTCATGTGCCATACCTTTTAACTGCCTAACCAAAACAGCATAAAAGGCAATTTCTGCATTTAAGTTTTCAAGCAGTAAATCAATCACACGAAAATGAGCAAAATCTTCATCAGTTTTCCAGCGACCATTTTTGTACACAGCAAACTTTTCAATCTCAGGCACCCACACAAGGTACCCTTTGGTCAGTTCTGGCAATCGTTTAGCATTACCAAGCTCTGTATATGCAAACGGTTCGTCTAAATCGGCAAAGGCTTTGAATGTATTAAAGTCTGAATTACCTGTTGAAAGTACTTCAGCATACTCAGTGTAGTAGCTAGGTAAATTTGAATTAGTAATAGATACTGCGTTCATTACAATAACTCCTCTAGCGATGTTACAACTTTGGTTGGTTTACGAAACTTAGGCTCATAAGCAAAAGCATTAGCAATAATTTGCTCAGCTTCATCTTCAGGAAACGGAGGCTGACACAAGCTAGCAGCATGTTTAATAAAACCAGTGACAAAACCAATGTCGAGCTCATGACCTTTTAAGTGACAGGCATAACGGAAAAGCGTGTCATTGCGTTTACCAACATCAACACCTTCCATAGCTTTAGTCGGATCAAATACTGCTTGTGGTTTACCTTGCTGATATTCAGTAAGTAGTTCTTCAATCCAGCCAGTTACTTCAGCAAATGGAGCTTCAATATCCTTGACTCGGTACTCAACTTCTTCACCGTCAATGATAAGGGTTGAGCCAGCACCAACAACAAAACCACCTTCACCACGAATATCAACGCCATCCATGCCAAGGACATTGACACCGTTTTTCAGGGGTTCTCTGTCAGTCCAATCAACAAATATATGTAAGCCACCTGTTGGCGTTTTCTGCATAAACACATCTTGTGATGGTTCAAAAGTATCACCAAATTTTTCAGCTAATGCGGTTAGCCCGTTCTTGCCGTCTTTAATGTCAATATCAATGACAATAACGTTACTAGCAGAGCCAGTAGGAATGGCTAAGTTATACAAATCATCTGCAAATACTTTGTCCAACACTGTGCTATCAGTAGTTGCTTCTTCTTTCCACTTATTAATCGCTGGTGTCTTTTTGTTAGCAATTAGCGGGAATACTGGGCAGCCGCGAACCGCCATTACGTTGGCAAATTCTAAAGTTTTCATATTAATTTTCTCTTTGATTGGCGTGAGTTCGCCCCACGCATTTATGGTTGAATTACTTGTTTAAATTGAAGTTAAAGTCAGTAACCTTATGGTCAGCTAGATAACTCCAGTAAAACTTACTGTTGTTGATGAGTGCCAAGGTGACAGGCTTTATTTGCTCTAACAATTCACTACTTTCATCATCATCGGATAAACAAATTGCTTGCTTAATGAATTGCCAGACAAACTCGTGATCTCGTTCAATTTGCCAAGTAATTTCATTTTTTTGAATGAGAGGTAGCTTGGTTGATGCTTCAATCGCTATTTGACAGGCTAATAAAGCATTTAGACACAAGTTTGGATAGTAATCACCAAAGCTATTAGTTGTTGCTAATGAAAAGGTTTCAAAGCGTGACGTATCGTCATTGTCGATGTAATCAACGCCAAAATATGTTGGAGTGTTTTCAGAAAAAACAATGATACCTAAGCAACCCATACTCGCATCAGGATGATAAAGCTCAATAACCTGCGCGTTGCTTTTTAGATAAGCTGATAATGCTGGTACATCACCTAGTACTGAATTAACAAATAGTTTTACTTGCCAGTCTTCTTTGTGTGCGACAAAGCTTGAAGATAAGTTCGCAATACAGCTGTGTGTATAATATGTATTTCTATCTTGAACACCTAGTTTTACTTGTTGTTCGATTGAGGAGTGTTTAGTATTATTTTTAAGCATTTTTTAACCTTTAAGTCATGACGGTTGGCGGAATTGCTAACCGATGGCGTAAAGGTACCCCAGCTTAAAAATAGCGGCATTTGTCGGTGGCGCTTACCGACAATTAAAATTTAGAAAACTTTTTCGTCCTCTCGTTGTATGACAATTTGAATTCGCGGCATAGTGCATCAGCCGTAGCATCCAGAACAATTTTAGGCCTATTTCCAGCTTTAAAATTAAATGTAAATCTATCCCGTAATGCGGATGACATTTTATTTTCTGGCGATTTTGACATTAAGAAGTCTTGCAACTCACTTGCAGTAAATAGTCCCCACCTAATACTGCTGGTTTTCTCTAAACGCCAGTTATTTTCACCAAACTGCTTGTTCCATTTATCTTCATACTTGTCGATTAAAGCAGCTTTAGACAGCAAACTTTCACTATCGTCATTACTAATCTTGTTCGTGGTAAATGCAAGCACTTCAGATTTAGTTAATGGCAGTTGTCCAATAAATTTTTCTAATGCTAGCTTAAGTAAACACACAATAGCGTTACTTGCTAACTTAAGCTCTTTAAATTCAACGCCCTTATTAATAAGTGTTTCAACAACATAATATCCATAATCATATTCTGGCTTGGTCTTTGTTCTATTTTTATCTTCAGATATAAAGCGATCTTCAGAGTAGTACAGAAGTTGTTTGGACGCACTTAGCCAGTTTAATTGAGAGGATAACAGTTTGATTTTATAGAACTGCTCAAATGATGATGAATTACAACTTAACATCTCGCATGCCCATTGAATCAAGTAACAACCTAGCAATGTAGGATCTGCAGAAATTTGATCCAATATATCACCTGAACCTTCATTAAAACTAAAACCATTACTTCTATGCATAGCATCAGCAAATAATTCTGACATATCATCGAGTAGTTTAATTTGACTATTAATATCAGTTGAACAAGCTAAGTGAAAAACATCATCAATTAATGCTAAAAATACATCATCACTTTCGTCAAACTGGTTTGCTAATAGAACCTTTCTGCCATTAGCTACGACCTGCAATAGTTCAAGTTTAAATGGCGAAGATGATGATTCGAGTAGCTGTTCTTGTGATTCTGGTTCGAAAATGACTTTCTGGTAATTCATCGACTACAAATATTAATAATTTAATCAGCCAATAGTACAAAGGTAAAAGCAGAAAAAACAGATGATATTTTTATAAACTACTTTTGTTAAATAGATCTCTTTTATTTCTCTAACTACTTTAGCTAGTAAAAACCATCTGCTTTATCTGTTTTTACAAAGTTAGCAGTAAAGAGGGAGCCAAACGCAGAAATTGTGTTTACTGATAACTTAACCTTACCCTTTGATAAAAAATAAGTTAGCGGATCTGGATATCCTATAAAAGAAATAAAACGGAGCCCTTATTATTCGGCTACAGCTATGGTGTGGAGAGTTAATTTACACGTTTTATAACGTTTCTATTATTTCCCGTATTTGTTGCAGAACAGCTTTAAATTCACCATCCGATAAACACTCACAACCTGAGATATTTTCTAACAATAAACCGATGTATTCATCTACTTCATGATGATTTTTAATATCGACCTCAGAGAATAAAACTGTTAGTGCAAGTTCGTTAATTTGTTGTGTAGTTAACATGGTAGCGTCCTTTAACTTTGGTAATTACACCTTCCAACTAACAAGATTAAAAGCCAACAAAAATAACCGTTGTCTTATAAGTTAATTGCTTTGATGGTAACCCTATTAAATTAATCAGGAGTTACCATGACTAAAACAAACCCACTACAAACCTTAAGCTTTATCGCTAAACCAGAAATCACTGTTAGCCCTATTGAAGTAAAACGTAATAAGTTGATTATTCGTTTAAATGAGCAACGCGCTATGGTTCAGTGCTTACTAGAGAACACTGACTTTACTGCATATAAAGAAGTATTCATTACTGATGATGAGTCGGGTGAGAAAAGAAAAGTAAAACGCCCTAAACGTGTTCGCCCTTGGTTTTATCAATCTGCTGACAAGTATTATTTTGAAATCAAATACGGCACTAAATCACTGGAAATTCAAAAGAACAAACCTACGATTGATGTTGGTAGCAAAGAGGAATTGTTAACGGTGATTGATACGATTATTGATGCTACTAAGCAAGGCTTTTTAGATGCTGAGTTAGCTAAAGTTAAAGGGCCTAAAAAGCAATAACACGATACTAGCGCTAGTTTTCGTCAGGAAGAGTCGACCATGATACTTTAGCATGCTTACCTTCACCTTTTGTTAGGTTCTTTCTACGAATAATTCTGCCTTCAAACTCAAAATTACTACTAATTTTGACTACGAGTAATTTATTAAAATTTCCTGCTCGTTTAACTTGAACCTGTTCATTCGTCTTCTCAGGTGAGATAGTTTTAACTTCAACAAAATCATTACCGAGTTTCCCATCAGAACCTTGCACATGTGGTTTATGTCGCTTTATGCCAAATTTCACTTCTGCGTAAAGCTCGCCTAACTCTCCCCATATTTGCAAATAGCGATCAGTTAACGCATGGTAAGCCTTTGCACTTTCTACCAGATCTTCAAAAATAAACTGGATTTCGGGATCAATATCAAAATCATCGGCAGGTAAATCGCCTTCGTCAAAAGGTTGCCACTCCCAAGGGTTGTAACCACAAGCAGCTGCATCGGCTATCTGGTCAGCACTGTAACCTTCGTTATGCATATCATGAAGAAATTCCCAATCACTCATAAATCGTCCTTAATCAACTATCTTCACCGAGATTAACCACTTTACCTAGTAACAGTTATATGTCTAGTGTGGAACGTTATTCACCATCAACGTTAGTATTGATAATTACTTTTAATTTAGTTGCTTTCTTTGGTTTGATCGGTTTTTTAGCTTTTATTGGCGGTGTTGGCTTTATGAGTTTTATATCGGATAGTGTCATGTTAATACCTTAAATTTAATCTAGGTATTTATCGAAAATTCACCAGCATTCACGGTTAAAAATAGGGTCTTAGTTTCAAATTTAGTGCTTATGGCTTTATAGCGCTTGTTTCTCATAGGGTAGCAACGGATTGCATATCAGTTACTCTGGGTCGTTAGGGTAAATATCTACTATCAAATTAATAGAAGAAACTTTTCTGAGACCAAAGCATACAGATCCATTTTCGTGTTAGAGATTATGTATAGCGGAAACAACCAATAAATGAACATTGTTCAAAAATAACAGTTCAATACACTTACCTTAAATATATCAATAGAATATTCCTACATTTTAACCTAAATAAGTTATTAATTTATTGACAATCAACTATAGATTGTGGCGTCATTCTAATTTTAGGGATGAGATTCAGTTGTGACTGATATAGAAAATAAGAATAAGTTTTTGATTGGGTATTTTGAAGAGGAAATTACGGGTGGTTTCGAGAACGAAATTTCCTATATTGAAGAAATCCTAGATATTGTTAAACGCGAGTTTTCAAAGAGGAAATATGTACTTGGCTTAGCCATGGACTTTCTACTTTTATCTCAAAAAGCAAGTGAATTTGACGAGGCGCTGAATACCTTTAGAGAAAACTTTTCTCAAAAAGAACTATTCACCTCTTATCCTCTCGTCGAAAAAAGAGCTGGTAGTAAGGCCAACACTTTATCAATTAATGTAAATGGCAATCAAATAGGAATTAGAAAATTTGAAGAAAATGTAGCTGACTTCTTTCACAAAGCAGATAGAAGTGAATACCCTAGTGCTTACGTATATAATACTGGTCAGTGGAAAAAGTATTTAACTTTACTTGAAACCTGTTTCAAGTTATCTCGAAATGGTAGATATAAGGCACTATCAAATCTGATAGACTTTGGATTTTCAGCTATGGAAAAAAATATATATTTCGAGAGAAGTGAATACAGAGTCAATATTTTTTCAGAAGTTATTCGAAGCTACGAAAGAACCGATCCTAAAGAGAATGGCGGACTGACCTTTCAAGCAATCGCTTTTGCTTTTTTTGTTGCAGATAGGCCACATCTCCATGTTATCGCTGATAAAGTAAGAACTGGTTCCGCGCGGCAAAAAAGGATAGGTGATATTGATTGCTACAATGGTCTAGATCTAGAATATTCAGTTGAAGTCAAAGATTTTGAAATTAATGAGAAAAACTTTGAGCGCCAAATTGGTGAGTTTATTAGAGATTGCAATAGAAAAAAGGCGCAAAGCTGTGTTTTTTGTGCGGCTTATAACCTTGATGAGATTGAGGCTCTTGAAACTTTCGAAACAACTTTTTTAGATCAAGATGACATTCAATTTATAGTTGAAACTTGGGATTTCCAAAAACAGGAAAAAGCGTTAGCTGCAATGCTACATTATTTAGCGCATATAGAACAAAATCCATTAGCAGTAACAAGGCTTCTAACATTTATTAATGTTATAGCTCCATCAAATTCTTGGTCAGAATTTTTATAAATTAACGAAGATCCCAAATGGCACTATAGTGCAAGTGCCATTTGTTCATTTTTAGTAACTACTTCAAATTCAGGAGTAGCCCAGCTTTTAAATAACGACTTACCAATAGCTTCAGCCAGCAAAGGAGGCACCGCATTGGCTATTTGTAACCTTTGTGAAGTCCCCTTACCTGAAAAAGTAAAAGAATCAGGAAAACTTTGAAGCCTTGCGCCTTCTCTAGCCGTCAACCCTCTATGCTGAAAGGGATGTACGCATCGAGTTCCTGATGGCTTTGCCATATTTTGTGTTATTGCCACTGCAGGTTCTTTACTATTTAGTCTTGAGTATGAATTATGAAAACCTGAAGATGGCTGATACTCATCGGGGATACTAGTTCTATTTCCGCCATCAGGAATAAATGATATAGCTTTAACTAACTCACTTTTATGCTTACTTGCTTCATGTCCTTGAAGCACTTCACAACCATTACGCATTAACTTTTGAAACTCAGTTGTAGCTTCATTAGTATAATCAAAAGCTTTCTGGCCTTGTTCTAATGCAGGTAAGTCGCCAATAGCATCAAAAACCGATACATAGTTAGATTCATTCAAAATAGGTGTGGGTTTAAAAACTGATATAGAATTTAAGCTACCTAAGAAAATAATACGTCTCCTAAGCTGAGGTACTCCATAGTCAGCGGAAGTTAATATGAAATGCTTAACTGTGTAGCCTAAATCCTCTAGTGCGGCTTCTACATGAGGAACAAAGTCCATATCCCTCATTCCCAATACATTTTCAATAAGTACAAAGTCAGGCTTTATTTCGCCGGCTATACGTATAAAATCACCGACCAAGTTGTTCCTTTCATCTTTCTTGTCTCTTTTTCCAATAGTGGAAAAACCTTGACATGGTGGTCCTCCTGCCAATAAGTCAGGTTTTTCATTTGTATAAGTTAACAATTCTTCGCCTGTTAACTTTGTAATATCCTTCTGCCAGCATGGATGATCTAAGTTTGAGTTATATGTATTACACGCGTCTTCATTCAATTCAACACCTAATATAGGTGTCAAACCGGCTCTCTGTAATCCCAAAGACAATCCACCGGCGCCAGCAAACAGATCAATAAATTTCATTTCACACTACTACCCCAAAAAACACTGGGTAAATATACATTAAAAGTTTCAATGTGAGAACCTTTTAAGTAACTAGATAATAAGTATAGCTAGCTCTAAGCATTCCGAATAACCCCACTATATATTTAAAATTATTACCTTAATTACTTTCCAAACACAAAATCAATTTAGCTGTGCATTGCCTAAAATTTTGAAAGCTTTTTGCCATGTATAAGCGAAAGTTCATAAAAACCACTAAAAATGCACCAACCTATTTTTACAAATAAATTATTGAAAAACTAAAACTTAGAGTTCGAATCGAATGTAAGGGAAAATACACATAAATCACACAGATAGTGCAATTTATCGGGTTAAAAATAGCTAGGGCTGTTTTTGTACTCGTCTTTATTTAACATGTAGTTATAGCGCATAGACAGTGATTTCCGCCTTCTAGCGTCAGTACCTTGTAATCAGTAGGTCCCGAGTTCGACTCTTGGTGTCGGCACCATTCAACTAACACTTCAAGATAATTTAATTACTAATTCGAATTTAATGTGGTTACATATCTAATTTTCGATGGCGATCGAATCTCTATTTTAAAACTACCTTTTTTAGTAAATTTCTACATTAATTGTCTTATTTTTGATTATATTCTTATCATCTCAAATTCAATGATAGATATGTTCTCATGAATTCTAGCCACAAAAAAACGGCGCCTGTTACTAGTTACGCCGCTTAAGAAAAACATTTCTAAATCAGCTGTTATCGCTAACTACAGTTTTCTATATTCCAATCATTGAGATACCTAGACACAGGCGCCATCTTAATCATCAAGTTTTTATCTTCATGCTTAATTGCTGTTTCAGCTTGCTCAAGCACTTGCTCAAAAGACTTATCATTAAAGTAGCGCGCGTTGCGCTTTAATTTTTTCAATAATTTGTAATCGTCAAATTGATAATTCGCCAATGAATAAAAATCATCGGCATGCTTATCTAATTTACTGATCTGAGAGGTTACTTCTTTACAAAGTTTTGTATTTGCCTGCGCTGGAGTTGCAAGACTTAATATCGCTACGGATAGAGAGGTGAGAAGTAATTTACTCATTGAAAGTCACTCGTTATTCCATGTTTATATAAACTAAAAGTACACTATCGAGAAAGAGACATACGTAATCTTTTATGACTACATGTTATCAACTGTTATTCGTACTTAACCATTCGACAAAAAGGTAATTCTTCATACCGAATTCACTAATTATAAATAAAAACGTCAAAAAAACTTTTATTTGACAAAAAATACGTAGAACAGATGTTTAAATGTTTATACTTACTACCATTCTCCTATCTTTTGGACGATCGTAAAAAGGTTTGTGATTCACTGAGTAGCACAAGTAGATTAATACATAGTCTATTCTTTAAAAGGACTGGAAAATTGCGATTTATAACTATTGCCCTATTAACGCTATATTCGGCGCTTACAGTAGCGCTACAGCAGCCAAGCGAGAAACCGTCCTCCTAGCACAAAGTCCAACTGATATTTTTACAAATGACTAAGCAATAACAGGATGCCTTTATCAGTACCATTACCTCAACAGGCAATATCTGCAAGCAAGTTACCCAAATGGTATTTGATAAAATTAAGGATAATAAGGCCTACTGGTACGTTGCGTGTAATAAACGGCATTATGAAGTCTATATTCGCGATGATGAAACAGGCACCACGCATGTTACCTCTTGCACGGTACTAAACATAGTTGGACGAGTATTCCCATTGCAGGAGCTTGAATGACACTTAACCATCTAACGGCATTGTTACGGTAAAGCTTGCACCGCCCAAGGCAGAGCGGCCTACATCGATGGTTCCGTGCATATTCAATACTGCCGCCTTGGTAATCGACAAGCCAAGCCCAATACCACCAGTCTTTCTACTGCGGCTACTGTCTAACCTAGCAAATGGAATAAACACTGTTTCGTAGCTTGCGTTGTCTATACCAGCACCATCATCTTCCACTAACATGTAAACTTCACCTGATTCGACATAGACAATAATATTAACTTGGTAGTCGGCGTAAATCAGCGCATTTTTAATGAGGTTATCTACTACTAACCGCAAATAAACAGGATTTGTCGTTATCCGAGCTTCGCTACAAATATTTAGCGCTATCGACTTGTCGCTAGGTACATTGACGAGTGCCATCCGCGATTTTATGAAATCCGATAAAAATATCGTTTCATAATTCTGGTAATACTCAGTTGATTTTGAATTGGTCAATTTCGAGAAGTTAACTATTTGCGAAATCAATTCGTTAATATCAACAATGTATTTATCCACGTCATCGAGTAAAGCCGCCACCTTGTCATCGCTGCTTTGCTGCCTAAGTAGCCCCGCAGCGAGTTGAATTCTGCTCAATGGTGTTCTAATTTCATGGGGGATAGCATGAGCAAACACTTCCTTTTCTTTGACACTTTTATCAATTGCCTCGGCCATTCTATTAAAATTGATTGCAATATCATTGAGTGGCCGCAAGATGCCTTCATCGGCACGTGCACTCATATCGCCACGACCAAACTCTTTTTGTGCTTTGTTTAAGTCATAGATCTGTCGATGCATCTTTTTTAACGGCCAATACAAACTAACGAATATAAAAATCAAACACAGAATTAAGAAAAACGGCGAGTCTAACTCATCGATATGTAATTCAGACTCTTCCCCCTCTACTCGCTCTTCATCGGTTTTTTCGTAAATCAATATATCTCTTTTCGGCGTCACCGAAGAAAAGTAGGCGACACGTTCACCTTCAACAAACTCGTAATACTCAACACCTTCGCCTCGCCCGATGAATAAACACGAATGGCATAGCTCATGCCACTGCTTAGATGACACAAATTTAGCTGAAAAGTAAAAAGTAAATGGTGGTGGTAATTGATAAGCGTCTTGCTCATTAAGTGTTTTATGCGAGACTTCTTGAATCGCTAAGTCTTTAAGATAATCGGCAGTAATTGAAAAATGGGTAAACTCCTCTTTTTTAAATACCATTTCTCCAACGAGTCGTGTCACAACAATACTGCACAATATAACAATAACGACGCCTAAATAAAGCCTTGAGAATAGCGAGAGGGGTAGTCTAATCATTGATCAACTTATATCCTTTGTTACGCACGGTAGTGATGATTTGATAAGGCATTTGATCATCGCCTAACTTCTTTCTCAGACCAGAAATACGCATATCAATAGAGCGATTGCTAAAGTCATAATCTATCCCACGCAATGCCTGACAGCACTCTTCACGACTAACAATATCACCTTCATTATCGACAAGAATTTTTAGCATCTCAAATTCAGCATTTGTCAGTTCGAGCTTAATGCCACGACAAAATACTTGCTGATTGTGTATCTCAATAACTTTATCAACTGTTAATTCTTGGCGCATAGAACGTCTTGTTAACGCCTCGATACGAGCCACTAAAACATGAGGCTTGAGGGGCTTAACCAAATAATCATCAGCGCCCTGTCGCAAGAGACTCACTTCACTAATGTCGTCATCGCAGGCTGTTAAAACTAAAATGGGGTTGGTATAAAAATCGCGGGCTTTCTTACATACTTCAATGCCATTCATTCCCGGCAGCATAAGATCTAATATCACCAAGTCAGGATTGATACTCGCAATAAAGTCTATAGCCAAAGCGCCATCATCAATGGTGGTAACCGTATATCCTTCTGCCTCGAGATACATCGTCGTAAGACGTGATATTTCAGCATCATCTTCAACCAATAATACATGTGCTTTTTTCATGTTTGACCCACACCGAATTTACGCAAAATAACAAAAAAGACCGCACTTTATAAGAATAGTTCGCTCATTTACACAACCCCTTACAAAGGCTTACAAAGGCTTACAAAGGCTTACAAAGCCACATTTTGAGTTACACGACCTTACTCAGTAAATGCAACCTCACTGCTAAGCTCCCGTCAAAAATCGTCACAGTTCCTTCGATAGATTTTTTATGAACAGGATAAGACGTTAATGCTGCAAAGATTACAACCGACACTCACTAGTAGCCAGTTACTACTCGTTATCACCCTCTATTTCACCTTGGTATTCAATTATCCATTTTTACGGGGATTCATGGGGGCGATTCTGGCGCTTGAACAATTCAATATGATGTTTCTATTGTCAGTGCCCGTGGTTACTGGCTCTATTTTACTGATTGTCTTTTCATTTTTAGCGCTACCAAAGTTACTGAAACCAATTTTAATCATTATCACATTAACATCGGCGTTAGTCTTTTACGCATCGCTTAATTACGGCACAGTTTTCGATTATGGAATGATTCAAAACTCAGTTGAGACAGACCAAGGCGAAGCACTGTCTTACGTTAACTTCCAAGCATTAATAACTTTTTTGCTTGTCGGAGTCTTGCCCACATTATTTATCGCAGCGACTAAATTGACTCCTTTGAGCATTGGTCGAGCGATTGTTTCTCGTCTTCGATTAATTGCAGCTGCGTTTGCAGTGCTCCTTACTCTTGTGTTCTTTTTCTATCAAGACTATGCCGCAGTTGGCCGTAACAACAGTCACCTTAAGAAAATCATTAATCCAACTCAATATATATACAGTGGCGTAAAGTACGTCAAACACAACTATTTCGACAGTGAAATTCCTTTTAAAACGCTGGATAGCTCACCAACTCTCAATACCCCAAAAGAAAAGGAAGTGATGGTCATTATGTTGGGTGAAACAGCTCGTGCCCAGAACTTCGCTAGTAATGGTTATAGCAAAGCAACCAACCAATATACTGCCCCTTATACAATGACCTCCTTCGAGCATATGTATTCGTGCGGCACGGCAACAGCAGTTTCAGTTCCTTGTATGTTTTCCTCAATGACGCGAGATAACTTCGAACGTCGCCAAGCCGACAAGCAACAAAATGTTATTGATATCGCCCAACTCGCCGGATTTGACGTGCAGTGGATAAGTAACAACGGCTGTAAAAATGTGTGTGATCGCGTGCCAACAATTAACATCGATCTCGACCAGCCTAACCCGCTATGTGATGGACACTATTGCCAGGATGAGATCCTACTAACACCACTTGCCAAAAAACTCGCCAACTTACAACGCGAAAAAACCTTAATGGTACTTCATATGATGGGCTCACATGGCCCAACTTATTACAAGCGTTATCCCAATAGCCATCAGAAATTCACACCGGACTGCCAGCGTAGTGATATTCAAAACTGTAGCCAAGAGCAGCTGGTTAATACTTACGATAACACCATTGCTTACACAGATTTTGTCATCTCAAAAGTCGTTGCCCAATTAGATTCCCTAGCGCCGCAATACAAAACATCGATGCTCTATGTGTCAGATCATGGCGAATCCCTCGGTGAGTCAGGCGTTTACCTACATGGCCTCCCCTACTCTTTTTCTCCCGTTGAGCAACGTCACATTCCAATGCTGTTGTGGAGTAGTAACCAACGTCATAGCAACGCCTGTATTTCGCGACGTGCAAGGCAACAAGAATTTAGCCACGACAACTTGTTTCACAGTCTGCTCGGCTGGCTCTCAATTTCAAGTAGCGCATATCAAAGCGAATTAGACATTTTCGCCAACTGCGAACCATCACCAAACATTGCCAACAACTCCCTCACAGATTAGGAAATATCATGAATTTTGACTACACCAATAAGCCAACAGGTGCTCTGCGTCTGTGGCTAGCATTTAAAAATACACTCAAAGGCCTAGGCTGGATGTGTAAGAACGAAGCCGCGTTTAAACAGGAAATATTACTAACTGCTGTGCTCACTGTAATTACCTTCTTTCTCGATATAACACTCGTTGAACAAGCCATTTTAATTTGTGCTCTCTTGGTCATTTTACTCGTCGAAACCATTAATACCGCAATAGAGGCCGTGGTTGATCGTATAGGGCTAGAGATGCACCCGCTATCTGGTCTAGCGAAAGATCTTGGCTCTGCCGCAGTATTTATTAGCTGCCTCATTACCATCATTATCTGGGGCGCAGTGTTATGGCCATAATCACCGCATTTTTAAATAAAATACGCAACCAATTAGTGGCGCAGCAGCTTGGTCCTTTTTGGTTAAGTGTTGTTTTCGCAATATCCTCACTGCTATTACTGACACTTAGCCGCATGACGCTGACCATATGGCAAATAGATCGCGTTAGTGATATCGATGCGTGGCTATCTATTATCATTGGCGGTTTACGTGTCGATATTTCTACCGTCAGCTACATCTCCGCTATTCCTGTGATACTAGCCTGCCTAACATTATTCATTTCTCATATTACAAAGCTTGTGAAATGCTTTTCCATCATCTGGTACAGCGCATTTCTTATTCTCTTGGTTTATTTAGAAGTCATAACGCCAACCTTTATTAATGAATACGACTTACGCCCTAATCGACTACTTATCGAATATCTCATTTATCCCAAAGAAGTGATGGCGATGCTGTTTAGTGGTTATAAACTAGAAATTCTTCTGTCATCACTAGCGTTATTAATCACTGCGATTGTCGGCTTTCGCCTTCTAAAGTCACAATGGTTCGACAAAGCAGCGACCAAGGGATTGAAGCTATCAACACTAGCAATCTGCGCGATATTGTTAGTATTACTTGGCGCACGCTCATCGCTGGGACATCGCCCACTCAATCCAGCGATGGTGTCATTTTCTACCGACCATCTCCTCAATACACTGGCGCTAAACTCAACCTATTCAGCGGCATTTGCCATAAAACAAATGCAACTAGAAAACTCAGCAGCTAGTTACTATGGTGATATGCCGCAGCAAGATATTTATCAGAACATTCGAGCAAATACGCTGCACGCCATTAAGGATTTCACAGACAATCACATCCCCACGGCGAGTTTCAAACGGGCAAGCTTTACAGGTAAGCCCAAAAACCTAGTTATCCTATTGCAAGAAAGCTTGGGCGCGCGATTTGTCGGAAGTTTGGGCGGCCTGCCACTTACGCCTAATCTCGATAAGCTAATGCAGCAGGGCTGGAACTTTAGCGAACTCTACGCCACGGGTACCCGCTCCGTCCGAGGTATAGAGGCAGTAATTACTGGCTTTACCCCGACGCCATCACGGGCTGTGGTTAAACTAGATAAATCACAGCGCGATTTTTTCACCATTGCCAGCTTGCTCAAAAAACACAACTATCACACCCAATTTGTTTACGGTGGAGAAGCCCACTTTGACAATATGAAGAGCTTTTTTCTCGGTAACGGATTTAATGAGATTGTCGACAGCGATGATTTTGCAAAAATTGACTTTGAAGGTTCATGGGGGGCTAGTGACGAAGATCTTTACGATCAGGCGCATCTCGAGCTAGAAAAACTCAGCAAGCAAGATAAACCATTCTTCAGTTTAGTATTCACTAGCTCTAACCATTCCCCATTCGAATATCCAGACGGCAAAATTGAGCCTTATGATAGTCCCAAACGCACCCGCAACAACGCCGCTAAATACTCTGATTTTGCTTTAGGCAAATTTTTCGAAAAAGCGCGCCATTCGAGTTACTGGGATGACACAATTTTTCTAGTTGTCGCAGATCACGACTCTCGTGTATTTGGCGCAGAGTTAGTTCCCGTTAAGCACTTTCGCATTCCAGGTGTGATATTGGGTAAAGATATTAAGCCGCGACAGGATGCGCGTTTAGTAAGCCAAATTGATTTAGCTCCTACGCTATTATCGTTAATGGGAATTAGTGATGTTACACCAATGCTTGGTCACGATCTCACGCAAGAAATTCCCGTTGAAAAACAACGAGCGCTAATGCAATACGACAAAAATTTTGCCTATATGAGCCCAAGTGAAATAACTGTTTTGCAACCTAATCTTGAGCCACGTGGATTTGTGCGCGCTGGCGATAGGCTAACTGAAATTCCCATAGCGCAAACACTTATTGACCGCGCTAAAGCCCATGCTCTGTTTGGCTCTTTAGCTTACAGCAAACAACTCTATCAACTTACTGATGAATAGGTGATTTTAACCACTGTAATTGCAGTTGATGTTTAACGCCTTTGGCGACAACCTCTTGATAAGCGCTGCGCAACTTCTTAGCCAGCGCTTCGTCAGACTTTTTACTCAGCGCGATGTAAAGTTTTTGATCGATTTGCTTAAAATGAAAATCGGTTTCAACGCTGCTTTCATCGTGCTTAGTTTCTTTTAAAACCTCTTCTAGCGGACCTTGTGATGCAAACAAAAAGTCAAAGCGATTAGCCGCAAGCATATCCAACAGCTGGGCATATTTCACGCCAGTGGTTAATCGAGAGAAACCAAGATTGAGTAGCGTATCGTGCTCAAAGGAAACCCTGGTAACACCAATGCGATAGTTTCTTGCCTCTTCCACAGAAGATACGGAAAGATCTTTACGTGAACTAAGCTTATATAAATAGTAATGCAGTTGATCGACTTCACCGATCCATTTAAACCGTGGCTCGCGCTCTGGTGTTCTCACCATTGAAAATAACACAACGTTCTTCTGAGTAAGCGCTTGGTTGTAGCCTCGCGCCCAAGGAACTATGCGGATCTTGCTATTAATTTTCGCCTGCTTAAGTACTGCATCCATCAATGCCACAGCATAGCCGGTAGCATCCCCCATCTCATCTTTATATTGGTATGGTGGCAAGTCTTCGGTCAGCACAGTAATTTGCTGAGCTACAACACTCTGTGATATCAATATTCCCCAAAATAACAGCAATAATCGAAGAGCCATTGGCAATCCTTTTCCTAGGAGTCGGATAAATAAAATAACCTAAGTTACAATACGATAAAAGAATTATGTTTGAATTTTATACGGTTATTTATTATCACGTACTATGGGATAAAGTGCTTTAACTTGTGATTGTTCAGCAGCAGAAAGTTTCTTATAACCATATGGGAACGGCCATCCGTAGCCCCAGCGAAAAGGGGTTGGTAAGAAAGGACTGCCACCGAGCTGTACGCCATTAAACATCATAACAGCGATTTTTTTATGGCCAGTATCAGCAACGCAAGATTGCAGTCGTAAATCAGATAACAAGCGTTGAGTCTTAGTGCCCCCCTGCCAATAATCTAAATCGTGTGCTTTACAGCAATGGAGCCATAAATCTGGCTGACCGATAGGTCCGTTGGGAAATAAACTGCAACCATCAGTAGTAAAAGGAACAAGCGTTGACTGAGAATTGCTGCCTGCTAAGCATGAAAAAGAAAAAACGGAAAATATCAACAAGGATGCTGCTGTTATTTTCCGTATCATACTATTCTCAATATGCGCTTTTTAGGGAATAATCAGGCGCAATTAAACGCCGTGACGAGCTTCAATCATCTTAGCGCGAATATCTTTCACCGCTTGCTCAAGACCAACGATTGACGCGCGAGCAATAATTGAATGACCAATGTTCAACTCGTAAATCTCTGGGATCGCAGCAATTGGACCAACGTTGTGATAATGCAAACCGTGTCCAGCGTTCACTACAATGCCTTTACTATGTGCGTAAGCTGCCATCTCTTGAATGCGCTTTAGTTCTTTTGCTTGCTCGAAGCTATTTTCAGCATCTGCGTAACAACCTGTGTGCAGCTCAATGTATGGCGCGCCTACAGTAACTGCCGCATCAATTTGCGCTTTGTCAGCATCGATAAATAGCGATACTTTAATACCAGCGCCTTTTAGCTGAGCCACTGCTTCTAGCATAGTATCGAGTTGGCCAGCCACATCTAAACCACCTTCAGTCGTTAACTCTTCGCGCTTTTCTGGCACTAAACAAACGTATTCGGGCTTAACGTTACACGCGATTGATAGCATTTCTTGCGTCACAGCAATTTCAAGATTCATGCGTGTTTGGATAGTTTGCGCTAGCGTGTAAACGTCTCGGTCTTGAATATGACGGCGATCTTCACGCAGATGAATAGTGATACCATCGGCCCCAGCTAACTCAGCAACACTGGCTGCGTGAACAGGATCTGGATACGTGGTTCCGCGAGCCTGACGTAAGGTGGCGATATGATCGATATTAACGCCAAGATAAATTGGATTCATGATTAATTCCTTAACGATTTTGAGCGTGAAAACAAACGTCTACTGTGCAATGGCTTAGTCCCCAACAGTGGAGAAAGCGCTTGTCTCGTCAGCTGCTTTGCATGATTGCGGGTTATAGTGTCACAATAATTTGTGTTTGCAATGTTAATTAACGATTGTCCGAGAAATTTCCCATCGACTCGTGCGATAAATCCTTGCTCACTTAATAAATCGTAACGCCAGTGCGCTTCAATCGCGATGCCGTCAACATCGGTTAACAATGCAATGCCGTGGCCTAGTTCACCGAGTAAAGATAATTCGAATTGTCGCAGCGATATTTCAATATCATCATTTTTAGACAGTGCTAATAACGTGGCGTGATAAGCAGAGTAAATCACTGGCTGTGCCGCTTCTTTAGCCAATAACCGCATGACGAGTTCATTGAGATAAATCCCGCTATACAGATATTGCTTGGCCAGTGGAAATGCCAAGGTAGGAGAGTCAATTCGAGTCAGTGTTTTTAAATCCCCTTCCCCGCGCCAGCTAACCAGCAAAGGTCTAAAAGGTTGTAATAAACTCTTGTTGATATTGTTTTTGCGTTTGGCGCCATTAGCTACTGCAGCAATGCGACCATGTGACTCAGTAAAGAGTTCGACAATAAGGCTAGTTTCACTAAAGGGACGTGAATGAATAAGATAGGCGGCGCACAGTCCAGAATCACTGGAACTACGCGCCGAAGAATAAGGGTTAGTCGTCGCCATAACCAAGGCTATTTAAGGCGCGCTCGTCATCAGCCCAGCCAGATTTAACCTTAACCCATAGCTCAAGGAAGACTTTATTATCAAACATCTCTTCCATATCTTTACGAGCTTCGCGGCCGATCTGCTTAAGCTTCTCGCCTTTTTTACCGATGATCATGCGCTTTTGGCCTTCACGCTCAACTAGGATAAGCGCGCTAACGTTAAACACACCATTTGGTTGCATGGTAAAGGCTTCAATTTCCACCGTGACTGAATAAGGTATTTCATCACCGGTAAATCGCATGAGCTTTTCACGGATGATTTCAGAGCCCATAAAACGCTGTGAGCGATCGGTGATGTAATCTTCAGGGAAATGATGCATTCCTTCAGGAATAGCTTCACGCGCCAAATCAACTAGCTTATCAACACCTTGACCGTGTTTAGCCGATATAGGAATGATCTGCTCGAAGTCATATTGACTCGCTAGCCATTGAAGATGCGGCATCATTTCAGAACGAATTTGCACGTTATCTTCTTTGTTAACCACACAAATCACTGGAATATCGCGACAGCTCTTGCGCAGTTTATTCAAGATCATCTCATCGTCGCCGGTCCATTGAGTACCTTCAACTAAGAAAAACACCATTTCAACGTTGCCGATAGAGCTCGCCGCAGCGCGGTTCATTAAACGGTTAATGGCACGTTTTTCTTCGCTGTGTAATCCCGGCGTATCGACGTAAATCGTTTGGTAAGCACCATCGGTATCAATGCCCATTACGCGATGGCGAGTGGTTTGTGGCTTGCGCGATGTAATACTAACTTTTTGTCCTAATATACGGTTGATCAGTGTTGATTTACCGACATTGGGACGACCAACAATGGCAACGAAACCACAATATGTTACGTCATCATTATTTTGCTGATGCATGAATAACCTCTAATGCTTTTTGCGCCGCGTCCTGCTCTGCTTTACGACGAGACGTACCTACGCCTACGGTTTTATCGGCAACACCTTCCACGCTACACGACATGGTAAAGCGCTGATTATGCGCTTGCCCAGTAACTTCAATCACCTCATAAGTTGGCAATGGCAATCGGCGACCTTGTAACCATTCCTGCAACTGTGTTTTCGGATCTTTTTGACTAACGCCTGGCTTAATGCCTTCCAAACGAGTTTTATACCAACCCAACACCAAAGATTCACATTGCTTCATATCACTATCGAGATACACTGCAGCAATAATGGCTTCAACCGAATCAGCAAGAATAGAATCACGACGATAACCGCCACTTT
Source organism: Psychrobium sp. (assembly GCA_049607155.1). Classification (GTDB taxonomy): domain Bacteria; phylum Pseudomonadota; class Gammaproteobacteria; order Enterobacterales; family Psychrobiaceae; genus Psychrobium. The sequence continues at coordinate 31,773 of JBMYWG010000020.1, read as the reverse complement.
TCAGCTCACCGGGGCCTAAACGCAAGAAATCACCAATACCAAAATCACGTGCTAATTCAGCCAATGTTTGACCGCGCACTAAGGTTGCGCGCATGCGACTTAAATCCCCCTCTGGCACCTTGGGAAACTTAAAATACAAGGCTTCGGCGATAAACATGCCTAGCAGTGAATCACCTAAAAACTCTAAACGCTCGTTGTGCTCACCACCCATGCTGCGATGGGTTAAGGCTTGAAGCAAGAAATCTCTATTTTTAAAGCGATAACCGATTTGTTTTTCTAATTTTTCGTACGGAATCTGTCTCATTTACTATTGTCCAATTTTTCCTATACGTTCGGTGCGAATACCACTCGGCACCCACGTTGGAAGAAAGTCTTGTGGCGAACGATCAAACTCAAAACTCGTCCACACGTATACCGCTTTACCCACCATGTTCTGCTCAGGAACAAAGCCCCAAAAACGGCTATCTAGACTGTTATCGCGATTGTCACCCATCACGAAATATTGCCCTTGTGGCACAACCCACTCGTCTTTACGGGGACCAGTGGCGCCAAAGTACTCAGGCGTACCTACAAATGCAGGGTTATATAAAATTTGGTGCTCGATACCTAATAAGTTCTCGTTAGCTTCCGTTAACGGGTAGCCTTCTTGAATGAAATCACCTTGAGAAACTATATCTAACTCAACACGCTTAAACTGACCACAGCCTTCAACTTCCAGCCCGTCAACGCAAGGAGTTTTAATAGAAAGCTGCTTGTTGCGATAACGCACTACATCACCAGGTACACCGATTACGCGTTTAATGTAATCAACATCTGGTTTCGGCGGGTATTTAAATACCACCGAATCACCACGTTGAGGCTTACCAGTTTCCAATACCTTAGTGCGCAACACTGGTAGCTTAACGCCATAGGCGTACTTCTCTACCAGAATAAAATCGCCCACCAACAGCGTTGGCATCATAGAGCCCGATGGAATTTGAAATGGCTCATACAAAAACGAGCGCAATACCAACACAAAGCCGATAACAGGGAAAATGCCGCGACAATTTTCCACCAGCGGCGATTCTTGTAACACCGCCTCTTTAGCTTCTTCTTCAATATTGTCAGGCAAACCAGCCACTACTGCTTTCCGCTTAGGCAGGAACATAAAATGATCCACTGCCCATACAATCCCTGTAAATAATGTAGCGAGAACTAAAATTAGTTCGAAATATACCGCCATTAATTAGTCTCCAACTTTTAATACGGCTAAGAACGCTTCTTGCGGTAAATCTACGTTACCTACAGACTTCATGCGCTTTTTACCTTCTTTTTGTTTTTGTAGAAGTTTCTTCTTGCGACTCACGTCACCACCGTAACACTTAGCAGTTACGTCTTTACGCAATGCTTTAATGTTAGTACGAGCAATAATCTGACTACCGATAGCAGACTGTACCGCAATATCAAACATCTGGCGCGGAATAAGCTCTTTCATCTTCTCAACCACAGCACGGCCGCGATATTGCGCGTTGTCGCGGTGAGTAATCATCGCTAATGCATCAACGCGCTCGCCATTAACCAGCATGTCAACACGTACCATGTTCGATGCTTGGAAACGCTTGAAGTTGTAATCAAGTGACGCATAACCACGAGATGTCGATTTCAGGCGATCAAAGAAATCTAGCACTACTTCAGCCATTGGCAGCTCGTAAGTTACCGCAACTTGTTTACCGTGATACACCAAGTTAGTTTGCATGCCGCGCTTTTCAATACACAGCGTAATTACGTTACCAAGGTATTCAGACGGCACAAGGATATTTGCTTCAACGATAGGCTCGCGGATCTCGTGAATGTTTTGTACAGGCGGTAAATCAGAGGGGTTATCAACGTTTAATACTTCGCCCGCTGTTGTTTCCACTTCGTAGTTTACCGTCGGCGCCGTGGTAATAAGATCGAGGTTATATTCACGCTCTAGACGTTCTTGAATAATTTCCATGTGCAGCATGCCAAGGAAGCCAATACGGAAACCAAAACCTAATGCGCTCGATGTTTCTGGCTCAAATTGCAGTGAAGCATCGTTAAGACTTAACTTGTTTAGTGCGTCACGGAAGTTTTCGTAATCATCAGAACTAATTGGGAATAGACCAGCATAAACCTGAGGTTTCACACGTTGGAAGCCTGGTAGCGCCTCTTCAGCACCGTGCTTCGCCAGCGTTAAGGTATCACCTACAGGCGCGCCATGGATCTCTTTAATACCCGCGATGATGTAACCTACTTCACCACACTTAAGCACACCAGTATCTGTTTGCTTCGGCGTAAAGATCCCCACTTTATCAATCACGTGAACATCGCCTGTCGACATAACTTTCATCTTGTCGCCAGCTTTAACCTGACCTTCCATAATACGAACCAGAGATACTACGCCTTGGTAGTTATCGAACCATGAATCGATAATAAGGGCGCGTAATGGGTCGTCATCGCTCACGTTATCTTCTGGCGCAGGAACCTTAGCCACGATTTCTTCAAGTACGTCTTCGATACCAAGACCTGTTTTAGCACTGCAACGCACTGCATCAACGGCATCGATACCTACTAAATCTTCAATTTCTTCAGAGGCTGAATCAGGATCTGCTGATGGCAAGTCAATTTTGTTAAGTACAGGAACAACTTCCAAGTCCATTTCAATAGCGGTGTAACAGTTGGCAAGTGTTTGCGCTTCTACACCTTGCGCCGCATCAACAACCAATAACGCACCTTCACAGGCCGCTAATGAGCGAGATACTTCATAAGTAAAATCTACGTGTCCCGGCGTGTCGATAAAGTTTAGCTGGTAAGTTTCACCATCTTTTGCCTTGTAGTCCAAGGTAACACTCTGCGATTTAATGGTGATGCCGCGTTCACGTTCAATATCCATTGAATCAAGAACTTGCGCTTCCATTTCACGGTCTGACAAACCACCACAAAATTGAATAAGACGATCAGAAAGAGTTGATTTGCCGTGGTCGATATGGGCAATGATAGAGAAATTACGTATATGCTTCATTGAAAGAATAGCCAACTTAAAAATTTAATTAATTTACGATCGGTTATCATTTGCAAACGGATCATAAATTTAGACACAAGAATTGTCGGCAATTCTACCGTAAATAAGCGCGACAAGCCAAAGGTATTCGCGCTAACAGTGAAAATCGTCACACGGGAATTTGATTATGAATAATGTGGCGCAACAATCATTATTGATGGGGAGAGATGAGAATTTTTACGCAGCCAAAGTTTACCGAGTTGTTGGCTTAAAACACCACAACTAATGCCGAATAGTATTGCACTGTAATTAGCAAAAGCCAACGTATCAACCAGCCATTTTTGACCGACAATACTACCTAGCAAAAGCCCAACCAAGGGGAGTAAATAAGTCACCGCGCTAGCCACTAAAACGTTGGCTTCTTTAGTGGCAATAGTCACCCATTGGCCAACATTAAGAATTTGATTGGTTGCTACTTTGATGCGCTGTGTTTTACCGTTAAAAGCCTTAGCAACAGTCCCTACTCCACAGCTTTCTTCACTGGCACAGCCAGAACAGCTGGAGTTGAGCTCATACTCAAGCTCAACACCATTGTGAAAAACGTCACGTACTAAGGCTTTTTGCTCAATCATCGACTAACCTTTTGGCTCAATTGATTGGGCAATTTTTAATGCCGTTTCATATGGAATTCGGCCAATGACAGTAATATCCGTTAAGCCTCGTCTAAAGTTCGCAACCGACAGGCCATTATTCGTTTGCAGCCTCGATGGTAATTCGGCTTTTTGAGCGTTAGCAACGTAAACGGAGATTTGCGTCAATCCATCACTTAACATCAAGTAATCGACATTTTGCGCCGTGTTTACTACGCGATGCTCATCGCTGGCCTTAACCTCAAATCCTGCTGGCAGCCAACTAAAACGCCAATTATCTTGCGCAGTAGACGGCAACATAACTGTTTCGTGCTTAGGTTGCGCCGCAAGCTTTTCAATGTTATCGCTTGGTCGCTCGTTAAGATGTAAACCAACCGCTTGAACCTGCTCAATCAGGTTGTTGTTAAGATCAAAGAGATCGTAACGCAACAACAACTTAGTCTCGACATCTAACCACAAAATATAGTTAAAACGATTGTTATCTTTCGCTTTAAGACGAATAAGCTGAGTAACGCGGCCAGCAATGCGGCCCTTCTCAATCATTGTCAGCGTATAATTATCGAGAATATGCTGTACTTTACCAACAAATATCGCAGGCGACGGCCCAATAATTTGCGCAGCATTAATACTATATGGACGACTCTCCGGCTCCATATAAGTCACTACATTATCAACCCGATAACTGTGACGTACCGGACCACTCAATGCAGCAATATAGACCACTTGACGATCGTTACTAACACCGTGTTCAAATAAATAAGTTTGGGCTGAATTTGGCTCTAAATGAACCATAGGAATGGTAAAATTGAGTGTCTGATGGGCCAAACTCATCGAGTCTAGCCAATCAGTCGGTGTCTTTTCCGCTAAAGCGACGCTCGAAAAGAGCAATGAAAAGGCACCGATAATGCGACGACAAGTGAACAATACTTTCCCCTATTTGTCTTTTTGTGGCGAACTCGCCTTTAAGCGCTGCTGTAATAAATGATCTTTGATATAGGCATTCATTTTACGCTCAACCGCCATACGCTCTTCTTCAGTCATTTGCTGTTGAACATCAGTTGATGTTCTTGAGAACTGTTGACTTACTGGAGATGCATAACCACCCGTTGGCATGGTTTGTAATACTGGAATATCTTGCTCGGCAGTTTGATTAGACTGCAACTGAATTGCACTAACCACCATAACCGCAGCAACAGAAGCAGCAATACCATATGAACCAAAGCGACCAAATAGTGAAACTACGTTACCACTTGGGTTTTCTACTTTTTCATCTGTGGCATTAACCGCAGTTTTTGGTGCTAAGATAGCTGGTTCTAGCTCGATAGCCGCACTAACCTTACTGGCAAAATCTGTTGAAAAAGCTGGTGCTAATTCATCACGTATCGCATCACCAATGGTGTGAAAATGCTCGAAGTCTTTTGCACTTTCTACATCGTTAATCAATGCTTCTAACTGTGCTGCTGAAAGTTCTTGTCCATCAATGAAAGACGACAATAATTCTTTATTCTTTGACACTATTAATACCTTCTATCGTTGCATTAGCGGATCGATTTGCTTATCTAACGCTTCACGAGCCCTAAAAATACGCGAACGAACTGTCCCAACAGGACATTCCATTACATTAGCGATATCTTCATAACTTAAGCCATCTAACTCACGCAACGTGATTGCCGTGCGTAAATCTTCTGGTAACTTCTCTAGAGTAGCAACTACTACCCCTTGTAATTCATCGGTTAGCAACAAGCGTTCAGGCGATGCACCTTCGCGAAGCTCTTCACCGCCATCGTAATATTCACCATCTTCAATATCGATATCTGAACTCGACGGCCGGCGCTTTTGTGCAACTAGGTAGTTTTTAGCTGTATTGACCGCAATTCTATATAACCAAGTGTAAAATGCGCTATCGCCACGAAAGTTTGGCAGTGCGCGATATGCCTTAATAAATGCTTCTTGAGCAACATCTGGCACATCACCTTGGTTTTTCACAAAACGACTAACTAAATTTAATACCTTGTGTTGATACTTTCTAACTAAGAGATCAAAAGCGGCCTTATTACCTTGCTGTACTAATTCAACTAACTGCTGATCTGTTTTTGTTTCGCTCATTCAAGCATTTTCCTCAACATTTGTTCCACTTTACTGATTGCTCGAAGTAAACGCACAATGAATAGACTTAGGTGTCTGGTAAAAGTTCACTTAATGTAACAATTTTTTATTTTACGTAAAAACTACGCCTAATTTAACACCATTGGACGAGTTTTTTACTAGTTAATTCAACGTTTGTTAGCTAATATTGGCCAACTTCAAATTTCCATACAATATCATGACAGACGCGATTGAACATTTCTGTGACACATTAATTATTGGTAGTGGTGCTGCTGGCCTAACGCTGGCACTGCAAGTTGCTCAATTTTCAAAAGTTATCGTGTTGAGCAAAGCCAATATCAACGATGGTTCGACTTTCTACGCCCAAGGCGGTATAGCAGCAGTCTTTGATAAAAAAGACAGCATTGAATCCCATGTTTCAGATACCTTAATCGCAGGCGCGAATTTGTGTGATAAAAGTGTTGTTGAAATGACAGCGCAAAATGCCAAAGCATCTCTAGAGTGGTTAATTGATTGCGGTGCAGATTTCGATCAAGAACTATCGAGTAAAGGTGAACAACGCTATCACCTGACTAAAGAAGGTGGCCACAGTCATCGTCGTATCTTGCACGCCGCCGATGCTACAGGTAAAGAAGTGCAAACCACTTTGCAATCTCAAGTATTGGCTCATCCAAATATCACTGTGTTAGAACGTTATAATGCCGTTGATCTCGTCACTGCTTCTAAAGATGAAACGAAACGTGTTATTGGCGCCTATGTTTGGTGTCGCGATCGCGAACAAGTGGAAACAATTCACGCACAGCATATCGCGTTAGCAACTGGCGGTGCTAGCAAGGTTTATCAATATACGAGTAACCCTGATGTTGCCAGCGGTGACGGTATAGCCATGGCTTGGCGCGCAGGTTGTCGCGTTGCTAACTTGGAATTCAATCAATTTCATCCAACGAGTCTATTTCATCCTCAATCGAATAACTTTCTCTTATCGGAAGCATTACGCGGCGAAGGCGCTTATTTAAAACGCCCTGATGGCAGCCGTTTTATGGATGACTTTGACGCGCGTGGTGAACTTGCACCGCGCGATGTTGTAGCTAGAGCCATCGACTATGAAATGAAGCGTTTAGGTGTGGACTGTCTCTATCTAGATATTAGCCACAAGAACGATGAATTTATTACCTCGCATTTCCCAACGATTTATCAACACTGTTTATCCTTGGGTATCGATATTACCAAAGAGCCAATGCCAGTAGTGCCAGCGGCGCATTATACCTGTGGCGGCGTTAAAACAGATAAACACGGGGCAACAGATATTAAAGGGCTTTATGCTATCGGCGAAGTAGCTTATACCGGGTTACACGGTGCAAATCGCATGGCGAGTAATTCACTTCTAGAATGCTTAGTCTTTGCCAAAACCGCTGCCGACCATATTCAGGCCGACGTCAAAGCACCACATAGCCATACACCAATTGCGGCATGGGATGAGTCTAAGGTAACCAATTCAGATGAAGAAGTTGTCATTCAACACAACTGGCATGAGCTGCGTTTATTTATGTGGGATTATGTGGGAATTGTGCGTACCAACAAGCGATTAGCCCGAGCTAAACGCCGCGTGGAACTATTGCAAACAGAAATCGACGAGTACTACTCTAACTTTAGAGTCTCAAATAATCTGCTTGAGTTACGAAATTTAGTGCAGGTTGCCCAGCTTATTATCGATTGCGCCATTGCTCGCAAGGAAAGTGTGGGACTTCACTATAACCTTGACTATCCTCAGGCGAGTGAAAATAGTGGCCCTACGGTATTAGGTCCTCGCTAACACAACGTTGTCTGTGCCGTATGATTCGGCGCAGACGTCGATATTGTTGTTGCGGCACAGCATCTCGCCAAATAAGCAATTGCATGTGTTTTGCTTCTCCTGTTTCTTCAAGCTTTAAACAAACCAACATATAAGATTCAACACTAGTGGGTAAAATCCTAGCATCGAAGATCAAGTTACCGCGGTAATGAACATCTCCCGATTGACTAACTGTTAGTAGGTAATGCGCTTCTTTCTCAAACCACAGTAGTCCACAAGCTACAATAAAACCACCGCCCCACACTATAAGACCTAGCCAGATAGATGAGAACCAACTCAGGCTGAAATAAAACATCAAGCCATGAAGCACAGCAAAAGCAGAGACTGCTGAAATAGCACGCAATCTAGATGTTGTCACTTCGACGGAGTATTTGGATTTCATCTCAAACTCAAGCTCTCATTTAAAAAGTTACCGTAGAAGTATAGGAGAGTTTCTCTTTAGACCAAGAATGCTAATTTAAGTATTATAAAGAGCTAGCAAGCCCCCTAATAAATCATAGATTTAAAACAGATATAAAATAGCTGGAGATGATTACACAAATAAAACCACATAAATCAATCGCTCACCATTTCAGCATAGTGAGTATTAAAGCGTTTGAATGAAGAATTTGAGAAGTTTGTAATCGAATCGAAATAGTATTGCAGTATACATACAAAAAGAGCAGCTAGTTTCAACTAACTGCCCTTTGACGTATTTCGGTTACACTTTTACGCGATTGACGATATAGGTCATCATCGCTTGCAATGCTGGATCATCACTCTTTTGATGCCCCATCGCCCACGCAAATAAATCAGGATCATCACAACGCAACAAACGCTCGAACGTCGCTTTATCGACATCACTCAAATCATCCCACGCTTCTTCAACAAAAGGACTAAACAGTACGTCTAATTCCAACATACCGCGGCGACAAGCCCAGCGTAAACGAGGTTTATCTAGCGTTGGTTTTTCGTTACTCATTTCTTTATTTCCTAAAACTAGTGGTTTAGCTAAACCGCAACAGGCGCGCTAATGTGTGGGTGTGGATCATAATCACTGATCTCAAAATCTTCAAATTTGTAGTCAAAGATCGAATCAGGTTTACGCTTAATGGTAAGTGTTGGCATTGGACGCGGCTCGCGGTTAAGCTGCAAGGCTACCTGCTCCATGTGGTTGCTGTATAGATGAGTATCGCCTCCAGTCCACACAAACTCACCGACTTCGAGTCCTACTTGTTGCGCCAGCATATGCGTTAACATGGCGTAGCTGGCTATGTTAAATGGCAGTCCTAAGAACACATCACAACTGCGCTGATAAAGCTGACAAGAAAGTTTGCCGTTAGCAACGTAAAATTGGAACAAACAATGACAAGGCGACAATGCCATTTCACCTAGCTCACCAACATTCCATGCACACACAATCATACGGCGAGAATCAGGATCGTTTTTCAACAGTTCTACCAAATCTGTAATTTGATCAACAAATTCGCCATCGCCTTTTGGCCAACTGCGCCATTGCTTGCCGTAAACAGGACCAAGATCGCCATTTTCGTCAGCCCATTCATCCCAAATTCGCACACCGTTATCCGTCAAATAACCAATATTGGTATCACCATTTAAGAACCACAGTAGCTCGTGAATAATAGAGCGCAAATGACATTTCTTAGTGGTCACTAATGGAAAGCCTTTGCTTAAATCAAAACGCATTTGATAACCAAATACACTGCGTGTGCCCGTGCCAGTGCGATCTGATTTGTCATTGCCGTTATCGACAATGTGTTGCATTAAATCCAAATACTCTTTCATGATTAAGCGGCTTCCTTTAACGACGATTTATTTTGTAATGCGCGATAAATTAACCACGCACCAATAACTAGCATTGGGATCGTTAACATCTGTCCCATGCTTAAACTGTAATCTGTTACCAATGACTCTAAATGTTTATCTGGTGCTCTAAAGAATTCAATAATAAAGCGACATACACCATAACCAAACAAGAAGGCGCCACTAATTAAACCTAATGGCCGTGGCTTACGAGAAAGTAAAAACAACACTAAGAACAAACAGAAGCCTTCTAATGCCGCTTGATATAACTGAGATGGATGCCTTGCTAGTGGGCCACCGCCTGGAAATACCATTGCCCAAGGAACGTCCGTGACTCGTCCCCATAACTCGCCATTAATGAAGTTACCGATACGACCAAACCCTAATCCCAACGGAACTAGAGGTGCGACAAAGTCACCAATTTGTAACAGGTGTTTCTTTTCGCGACGCGCAAAGTAAAACAGCGCGGTAATGACGCCAATGAGACCGCCATGGAATGACATACCGCCTTCCCAGACTTTGAACAAATAAATAGGATCGGCGAGGAATAAATCAAAATGATAAAACAAGACGTAACCGATACGACCGCCAAGAATTACCCCTAAAAAGCCATAAAATAGTAGATCACTAACTTGATCGCGGGTCCAACCAGAATTAGGTTTATCAGCCTGTTTGTTACCAAGCCAAATTGCCCCGGCAAAGCCCAAAAGATACATTAATCCATACCAACGAAGAGCAATAGGACCAATACTGAAAATCACAGGATCTATTTGCGGAAACTGAATAAACTCTTGCACAAAGCTACCTTTAACTAAAAATAATTTCTGCTGCGACTATAAAGAGCAACACTGAAAAACAACGCTTTAACACCTTAACTGGTAACCGCTGGGCAACGCTAACGCCCAGTGGTGCAGTAAACATCGACAAACAAATAATCCCCAATAGCGCAGGGAGATAAATATAGCCAAGGCTCCACGTCGGCAAGGCAATTGACGAGCTTAATCCCGCGCCTAAATAACCAATTGAGCCCATTGCAGCAACCGCAAATCCCACTGCTGCCGAAGCGCCAATAGAGCGTCGCATGTCGAGTTTAACGACCGATGTTAAAAACGGTACCAATAATACACCACCACCAATACCCAATAAACTGGCAATTACACCAATGATGAAGCATACAACCGTCAATGTGACCGATGAATACTCTGGACGTTCAATATACTCGCCTTCAGTTTTCTTCGAACCATGCCACATTTGCACTGCCATCAACATTGCAAAAACAGCGAACAGAGTTTGTAAATAATCGCTGGGGATGAGATCTGCAAAATATCCACCAGCTAAGCCACCTGTGCCAACGCCAATTAGCATTTGTGGTAAGAAAAAATGGGGAATATTGCGCTTTCGATAGTGAGTTAATAAGGTAGAAATGGCCGTTAAAACAATTGCAGCCAAGGATGTTGCCAGCACAACGGGCATTAGTGCATCGGGTGCAATACCAGTTAAGGGGAGCATTAAAATAAGTGCGGGAACAATAACCAAACCGCCACCAATACCGAGCAACCCTGCCAAGAAACCCACTACAGCGCCCAGTGCTAAACACATCAAGAAAATTTGTAGTGAGATATCCAAGGCGTTTTAACTCAATTAGTGATCGGTGAAAAAAGCGTTAATGGCGATTTGCGTGCTCTTTTTTAGGAATAGGCATACAGTGGCCGACTAACTCTTTCATTGCTCGTCGGTAAACATCGCGTTTGAAAGAAATAACCTGCCTAACTGGATACCAATAACTTACCCAGCGCCAGTCATCAAATTCAGGATGGTTAGTACGTCCAAAATCGATAGCATCTTCAGAGCTAACGAGCTTGAGTAAAAACCAGCGCTGTTTCTGACCAATACACACGGGTTTACTGTCGTGTCTAATCATCCGATTAGGCAATTTATAATGTAACCACGAACGCGTTGAACCGAGAATTTTGACATCTTTAGGTTTAAGTCCAACCTCTTCATAAAGCTCTCGATACATAGCTTCTTCAGGAGACTCACCTTTATCAATGCCACCTTGAGGAAATTGCCAAGAGTGTTGACGATGGCGTTTTGCCCACATTACTTGCCCATGTCCATTGCATATAATTATGCCGACATTAGGTCGGTAGCCGTCAGCGTCAATCATGAAGTAACCTCAAAAATAGGCGATTTTTATCGAGTAGAGACCTTATATCAGAATATGGAATAAATAGATATAACAGCCATTTAGATCGCGTAAAGATCACACAGTTGATCTTTATTACAAAACCTCGAATATTATGATCCAATAAGGTTATTAACTTTTTCTGTGGATAAAGCGGTGTGAAAAATGAAATAAATGTCATTATATCCACAAAAACAATAGCATCACATGTTGCTTTCAGAGTTAACCACTTTTACATCCAAAACAAAAATCAACTTTAAAACATAAGGTTAATTAACTAATTCACAAGAAAGCTAACAAATAATTCACGGCCTAATTTTATTCAAATTACCGGCTAATAAAATGCTAAAAGCACTGTTCATTATTCAGACAATTTAAAGTTACCCACAAATAATCGATTTAAATTGAGTAAAATTTGCCTAAATATTACTAAATTTTAATTTTTATGTAAGTTATGAACAGCGCAGCAAATATCCAACTAACTTATCCAACAAATCTGTGCATAACTTTGTGCATGAGAGTCTTATATGTTAATTTTAATCGCACAATGCGTAAAAAACTGCGCGAAAAACTACCTCTAAATGCAATTAACTTACTGTAAAATAAGCATTAGCTATAACCGTCACTATTTAACAATAAAATACTGAACAAAAAACAATCACTAGTATTAAAGAATGAGTTACAGCAAAGAGATTGCAGCTAGCAACTTATCCATCGTAAACTAATGGCTCCTCATTAATCAGTTTCCTAACTATGTCACAGCCACCTATTTCCGAAAGTGATCTACTTAATGCCGCACAGGCACTGTCAGGACTAACCTTGGCGCAGGTTGCTAGTGATAATAATATCCAAGTGCCACAATCATTGCTTAGAAATAAAGGCTGGATCGGCAATCTATTAGAGATTGCACTTGGCGCTAATGCTGGCTCTAAACCGACACAGGATTTTCCAGAGCTGGGCATAGAGCTAAAAACTATCCCAATTGACCGCACAGGCAAGCCGCTTGAAACAACCTTTGTTTGCGTAACTCCGCTACTCGGTATCGCTGGACTGCAATGGGAGCAAAGCAACATCGCCAATAAGCTGAGTAAAGTACTTTGGGTGCCAATATTATCTGAAAAAGAGCTAGCAATTGGCGATCGTCAAATCGGTACACCGTTTTTATGGCAACCATCACCTGAGCAAAATCATTTATTACAACAGGATTGGGAAGAGATCATGGAAATGATTGCAATGGGACAGATTGAGAAGATTACTGGCAAAACTGGCGAAGTTTTGCAGTTGCGACCCAAAGCGGCTAACTCTAAAGCGCTGACAGATGCCACAGGTCCTAATGGTGAACTTATCAAAACCCTGCCCCGCGGTTTTTATCTCAAAATTCCTTTTACTCATGACATCTTAAAACAGCAATTCGGTTTCGTATAATCTATCCCCTATGCACAACGATTAAAATTGCTTAAGTTGTAATCTAATTAGACTTAGCGTAAAGTTCAAACTAGCGTTTGATTCGTTAACTTATAAAACTGCGAAAAGCAGCACTAACAACAATAAAAATAGCAAATTCGAATTGCACCTTCGGAGCCAATATGTCGAGCACTACAACCTCAGCAACACCTTTGCCAAATTCGCCTTATCCACACATGCTAGCGCCACTGGATTTAGGTTTTACTACCCTTAAAAACCGTGTACTTATGGGCTCAATGCATACAGGCCTCGAAGAAGAGAGAAACGGTTTTGATAAACTCGCCGTATTTTATGCAGAACGCGCGCGCGGCGGTGTAGGTTTAATAGTAACAGGCGGTATAGCACCAAATTTTCGCGGTCGTATCGCTCCGCATGGCTCACAATTAAGTTTCGGGTGGCAAACTAAAAAACACAAAACAGTGACCGACGCTGTGCATAAAGAAGGCGGCAAGATTTGTTTGCAAATTCTGCATACAGGTCGCTACGCTTATCACCCTTTTAATATCAGTGCTTCGGCTATTAAGGCACCAATCAATCCATTTAAACCTCGTCAAATGAGCGAGCGCCAAATTAAAAAGACCATTAAAGACTTCGCATCGACCTGTGAACTTGCCCAAAAAGCGGGTTACGACGGTGTTGAAATCATGGGCTCTGAAGGCTATTTGATCAATCAATTCTTATGTCAGCGCACTAACCAGCGCCAAGATAAATGGGGCGGTAATTATGAAAGCCGTATGCGATTGGCATTAGAAATAGTCAAAGCATCACGTAAGAAAGTCGGCACTGATTTTATTATTATCTTTAGGCTATCAATGCTCGATCTTGTTGAGCAAGGGAGTACGTGGGACGAAGTTGTAGAACTCGCTAAAGCACTAGAGCAAGCTGGTGTGACTATCATTAATACAGGTATCGGCTGGCATGAAGCCCGCATTCCGACTATTGCAACTTCAGTTCCCCGTGCAGCATTTAGCTGGGTGACGGCGAAAATGAAAAAAGAAGTTAGCATTCCCCTGATCACGACTAACCGAATTAACACCCCAGAAGTCGCAGAAGACATTCTGAGCCGCGGCGACGCCGATATGGTATCGATGGCAAGACCAATGCTGGCAGATGCTGACTTTGTACATAAAGCGGCGGCTGATCAAAGCGATAGCATTAATATTTGTATTGCCTGTAACCAAGCGTGTTTAGATCATGTCTTTAAGCAAAAACGCGCCTCTTGTTTAGTCAATCCACGTGCCTGTTATGAAACTGAGCTTAACTTCGAAACCGCAGCACAGAAGAAAAAACTCGCGGTGATAGGCGGTGGTATGGCGGGGATGTCATTTGCCATTTATGCCAAGCAACGCGGCCATGAAGTCACGTTGTTCGAAGCTAAAGATCAATTGGGCGGCCAGTTTAACCTTGCTAAAAACGTTCCTGGCAAAGAAGAATTTATTGAATCACTCAAGTACTTTACTAGTGAATTAAGCCGTCAGAACATCACTGTAAATCTCAATTCGCCACAAACTGTTGAGCAATTAAAAGCTGCAGATTTTGATGAAGTTATTCTAGCCACGGGTGTGGTGCCACGTATTCCAGCTATCGAAGGAATTGAGCATCCGAGTGTTTACAACTATCAACAAGTGCTCAGTGGTGAAGCAACCATAGGTAATAAAGTCGCCGTACTAGGTGCAGGTGGCATTGGCTATGACATTAGTGAGTTTTTAACTGAAAGCGGTGAATCGCACACTGTTAACCTCGATTTATGGCTGAAGGAATGGGGCATCGATCAAGAGATATCTCATCCCGGCGGGATTGAAGGCGTGCAGCAAGTTCAACCAGAGTCTGCTCGTCATATTTATATGTTGCAGCGTAAAGACGAACGTTTTGGTAAATCATTACAACCGACTACTGGTTGGATCCATCGCGCCGCATTAAAGAAACGAACCGTAGAAATGATTGGCGGTGTTAGCTACGAGAAGATTGATGATCAGGGTCTACATATTTCAATTGATGGTAAACCACAAACCCTAGAAGTAGATAATATTGTTATTTGTACTGGCCAAGAATCACAAAACCAACTAGCTCAAGGCCTGCAGGATGCCAATATTCCAGTTCACTTAATTGGTGGCGCTGATTTCGCCGGGGAGTTAGACGCCAAGCGCGCCATTAGACAAGGCGCCGAGTTGGCCGTTCGAATTTAAATTCAATAAACTGTGGTGAGCTAATCCCTTAAGCACAAGAGATTAGCGCGCCATCTCTGTCTTCATGAAAACCATCCCCGTCACTATCGGTAGATAATCGAGCACGCCCAATCTGGCTGACGATGAGTGCTCTGTTGTACTGCTGTGGTTCATTAGCAAAACAAAAGCGAAAGGTACCGTTTTGATAATTGGTCCAGCCATTTGCTGTAAACTGCAAATAACGCTTATTTTGATAGGCACGCCATGTCACTTGTAAATTTTTGGCTCGGGCTTGAAAGAACTTAATCACTTTATCGTCAGGATCTCTTTTTCGATCACCATTGTTATCAACAAATACTAACACTCCCTCATGCCAATACTTCTTTGCCATACACTTTTGGCCATCTGTTGACGCGCACATAATGACATCTGTTTTATTGTACAACGCATATTGTCTCGCCATTCTTTGTACTGCAACAAATTCATTAACATGAGTAGTCATGTGATTACGCAGTGTCATTTCCTTTAAAGACGAGGCACCTAGATGGAGGACGATTATAACAATAGCCATTGCTATCATGAGCTCGACAATAGTAAACCCGCTACTTAATCGCTTCATTTCATTGCTCCCTGCAATTTGCGTGTTACAAAGTATAGTCAAGGGATTTACTATAGGAGCGACGATTAAAGTCACAATTTTAAATTGATAGTATTTACATTCACTTAAATTAAAAATAATTGTGTTAGGCTAAGCCCACTCTAATAATAAGGTTTTGGATGACTCATGAAATTTAACCCGATGCTTGTACCCCTGCTGTTAGCAACTGGGGCTGCGACTCAAGTAGCTCACGCAACGACCACAAAAACCATCATGGAAATTCAGGGCGCGGGCGCTCATTCACCTTTGGTCAATATTGATGACAAACAATATGAATCAAAGAATGAGATTACAACTACCGGTGTAATCACCCACATTCAACAGCGCCCACTGGGTCGAGACATCACAACGGGTTTTTATATTCAAGATGTAAAAGGCGATAATAATCCATACACCTCAGATGCGCTTTTTGTTAGCGTATCGAAAGAGCAGTTCGCAAAACTAGCTCTCAAAGTAGGACAAACGGTAAGAGTGACAGGTAAAGCCAAAGAGCATTACGGCTTTACTCAATTATCAGCCAAAGACGTTAACATTAGCGACAAATCAATCACAAAGATCAACGCTACTCCAGTAGTGTTAAATCAAAAAGACAAACACCTGAGTGATGCGCTGGAGCGTTACGAAGGCATGCGAGTAAGTATCGATGACAGCAACAAGTTATTTGTCAGTCGCAACTATGGTTTTGATCGCAAGGTACGTCGCAATAACCTCGCTCTGTCATATCAGTCAATCAACATGCAGCCCAATCAGCAGGCAGCTCCAAGCTCACAAGCCTCTAAGAATCAAATTCGAAATATTCGTAATAACGAGTTGATTGTCGAGTCATTCAACAAGGCTGCTGCTGGCACTATCGCTTGGTATCCAAGTTTTGGTCAAAGCACTAACGGCGCAGATTACAATTACATTCGCATTGGCGATAGCGTTAATAGCATGGCGGGTATCGTAGGTTATTCACACGGCAACTATCGCTTATTTGTGGAAAGTACAGCAAACAAAGAAACCTTTGCTCATCACAATCCACGTACCTCGGCGCCAAGTTTAAAAGACGGTGATATTAAGGTCGCTACCTTTAACGTACTCAATTATTTCAATTCTCCATTTGGTGGTGATGCCAATCCCCTATCGCAAAATCGCGGTGCCAAGACTCAAGCAGAATTTGAAATGCAGCGAGCGAAAATCGTTAAGGCGATCCTTGCGCTAGATGCCGATATCATCGGTTTAATGGAAATTGAGAACAATGGCACTCAAACCAATTCAGCGTTGCAGGATTTACTTAATCACATCAATAAACATCTGCCGCTAGAAAAACGCTATCAATTTGCATCTAACGGTCAAAAATACAATGGTACTGGTGCTATTACCTCACAGGTTATTTATCGCCCGAGTAAAATGTCTGTCGCCAATTTCCAAGTTATAAACATGCCACAGCAAGATGCGCCTGAAGTTGGTAAAGAAAATGGTAAAAACTTCATGCGTAACGCAGTGACACCAACCTTTAAGCTAACCGAAAGTGGCGAAAGTCTTACCGTATCCGTTAACCACTTTAAATCAAAAGGCTCGACGTGCTGGGAAGATGTCGCGCTGCAAGACTCGAAAGATGTTGATCAACAAGGCAGCTGTGAGCATTTTCGCGTATCAGGTGCTTACCACCTAGGAAAAACACTGGCGAAAATCGATGGCCACAAACTGATTATTGGCGATCTCAATGCCTATGCTCTAGAGGATCCATTATCAGTTCTTACTAATCGCCAGCACTTACCACAAGATTACGTCATTCGAGCAGCTCGTAATACCTATATTGGTGGTAATTCGTCGCAAGGTCAGCAGTTACACGGCGATGATGGCGCAATTATCAATCAATCATTTGGGTACATTAATACGGTACGTGAACTTCATCCTGATGCATTCGGCTATAGCTTCTCAAATGTTGTGGGTACGCTAGATTACGTTCTCGCGTCACCATCATTAAAGTCTCACATTGTTGATGTCACTGAATGGAATATTAACTCACCAGAGTCGACACTATTCGAATATGGCACCCGATATACCGGTGACATGAAAAAATTTGCCGATGTTTATCGCTCATCAGATCACGATCCAGTCATTATTTCACTGGATTTTGGCAAGACTCAAGAGCAAGGAAAATCTGCAGAAAAAGCGTCTGATGATAAGCAAAGTGGCGGTGCAGGCATCATAATGCTAATTGCTGGATTTGCCCTAGTTATTCGACGCAAGCTAATTTCGTAAATAATGCGAATCAAACTAAAACGCCCGCTAACACCATGGTGTTAGCGGGCGTTTCTTTTTAGATAATAATCTCTGAAAGTAAATTACTTAATTAAACTATCCACCGAAATTTTACCGCCGCCGTGCTTAATCAAATAAAGCAATGGAACTAGCCATAAGATATGCGTTGGCCAAGCATCTGGATAAACTAAAAACTGAATCACCGCTGTCATCACTAACAGACCAAGCGCACTCAAACGCGTCAAAATACCCAGAATAATAGCTCCCCCTAAGAAGAACTCACCATAAGTTGCTAAAGGCGCAGCAATATCAACAGGAATTATTGGTAATTCGTACTCATATTCAAACAGTGCATAAGCAGAATCTGACACGTTAAAAAACTGCCATTTTTGCCCCAAGATAGTGCCGCCATCTATTTTCGTTTGTGCACTGCGCCAAAACACCATACCAACAGCAATACGTGCCACCAATGCGATAACGTCATCAGGAATTTTACTCAACAACTGATTTACCGATTCAAAAAAATTCTTCATTACTTCACTCCTCTGTACCTAACTGGAAACCACTAAATACGTTTAAACTAAATAAGTAACCGAGCATGCCGCCAAGCTCACTATCATCGATATCCCTTCCTGCTTCTTGAGCAGAATTCACCGTTTGCTGCCACGCAACGCCAATCGCTTTTCCGCTAATCAATTGGTTAAGAAGCACATAACAATTGGCATCTAAATTAACGATTTGCACGGCTAACGCTTCGCGATAGACGATGAGGTTTGCCGCAGTAGCATTATCCAAGTCGATTGTTTGCTGCTCTTGCTGCTGATTTTGCTGCCAAATTTCGTCGATTGGCCACACTGAATCAAGCAAGTACAGCGAATCAACGACAGTAAAGCTAACATTCGCCAATTGCTCGGCAGGAACCTGCCCTAATATTTGAGGATCTAATACCTCACTATCAGCTTGGTGATAGGCTTGATTTTGCACAAATTCCAAACGCGCAACATCTGCTAAGAATGGTAAATCTACACAAGGCGGAAAGGTGCTAATGAACTCACTAAATTCCTCACCGTAATGTAATAACGCAGCGTGCTTTGGCGGGTGTAAACGAACAAATTCTGTGGCTGCTGCCTTAAAGCAATCATCGCCAATTAATTTATTGATAACAGGATACAAATCGCCAAGTGCGGTAGTAAGCGAATGCATCACATTATTGCGATAAATAGCGAGTCTAAGCTCAGCTTCGTCCTTAGATGTACTAACCTCACCTTTACTGGCAAACAGTGCCATTAGCTCATCGCAATCATCGTCCAGCGTCGCCGTTAATAGACTGTGCTCCATTAATGCTTGATAAGATTTCAAATTAGGTGCCGTCATCTCAAGATACCTGCCCTAAATAGTCATTAGCGATATTCGCTTGTGCTTCTAATGTTTGCCACGTTGGAACATCGTGATCCCATTCGATCAGCGTAGGTCTAGCACCCATTTTTTTCAATGTGTGCTGATACAATTGCCAAACATCGTCGCAAACCTTAGAGCCATGATCATCAATACGAATTTCACTGTCGAGCAACTTCTGTACACTATGGCCCGCCAAATGAATCTCACCAACTTGCTCAGGCGCTATTGCATCGATATATCCCTTAGCGTCAAAACCGTGGTTCATCGCACTGACGTAAACATTATTAACATCTAGTAAAATTTTACAGCCCGACTGCTTAGCGACTTCGATTAAAAATTCCTGCTCCGAGTACTCGTTATAATTAAGCTCAAAATAGCTCGATGGATTTTCAACGAGGATTTCGCGACCTAACACTTCTTGGGTATGACTAATATTACTAACGAATACTTGCAGAGTCTCTTTAGTGTACGGCATAGGTAATAAATCATTGAGACTATGAGCACCGTGTCGCGACCAAGACAAATGTTCTGACACCAACGCTGGTTGATAACGCTCTACCAAATGTTTTAGTTCAGATAGCTGCTGTAAACACAGTCCATCGCTACTCCCCAAAGACAGACCAACTCCGTGAATAGACAATGGAAACTCTTGACGAATACGCTCTAAATGACGATGAAAGCTACCGCCTCTTCCCATGTAATTTTCTGCGTGGATTTCAAACCAAGTGACCTTGGTTGGTTGACTGAGGATTTGTTCGATATGCTGAGGTTTTAAACCAACTCCAGCACGTGCTGGAATTGGTTGATTTAAATAGTTAAACATTTAGTAATGTGACTATTTCTTTGGCTTTAAGCTACCGCCTACGATTTTTTCACAAGTGCCTTTAGGAACAAACATCCAAGCATTTTTTTGACCATCTTTAGTTGATGAACCAGCACAAGATGTACCTGGACCCGCGTGACAATCATTCTTACCAGCTTTGGCAATACCGTAACACTTTTCAAGCTTTTTACCTTTAGCTTCAACATCAACTGATGTTACTGCTGCTAGAGAGATTGCAGCAGCAACTGCACCCGTCACTAATACTTTGTTAGACATAATTTCTTCCTCGTGTGTTGTTTAATTTAGTACAGCATATTCAAGTAACCGACATATGCTCAACTTATCTTAAAAGACCTGATAGGCAAAAAATAATTTCAGCAAAAATGCGTTATTTGTTTAAACACTATAACCACACTTTGAACACTAAACAACAAACTCATGAAATAGCGGAAGTTTCCCTCTACTAATTAAAAGAAAGATTTACTTCATTCGCGCTCGCTGTTTTAATTTTTCAACAGTTTGCAATGGCACTAGCGTAAATTGATAGCTCATTGAGGTTGGTGCAATTTGATACTGCTTGTGCACCATGCGTCCCCACGACGTATCACCGCCCACGCCCATTTGACGCATATCGATATTGAAAGTGGTAATATCGCGCATCGGCACATGAGCACCGTGTTTTGTGGTTACCGGAACAAGACCAGATGCTGATTGCGCTCCATCACCATCGTTGAAATCGATGTCACTTTGATAATAAGGCCACACACTGGCGCTTAGCGGCTGTTTGCCAATTGCCAATAACCCCATGCCGTCGTTATTGTGCACAGCCATCCAGCGAACGTCGGTTTTATTGGCATTCTCTTGTGGACGGGCATAGTGGTGAATTTGATCTTTGACCTGCCCCGCAAAATAATCGACGCGCGCGCCAGTTTTGCGATCGCTATAGGTCTCATGTGGGCCACGGCCAAACCACTTAACATTATCCATGCCTTGCGTTGTAACCAACTGCATGCCAAAGCGCGGTAGCGATGATAATTTATGCTCGCTATCAAGAGACAGTGAGCTTGTAACATCAAGCGCCCCAGTTTGTGACACTAAATAACTGACGTTATATGTACCCGCCAATAACTTACTTTGATAAGCAACGGATAGTTCAATGCCCTGTTTCTTTTTAACAACAGTTAGCTCATCTACAGATAACGAATCCGCCATTTTCTGCCATACACTGGCCCAGCGATTCATTTTGTTGCCGAGATCATTATCAGTTGGTGCACGCCAAAAGTTCGGTTTTAACGGCTGGCTAAGCAGCGGTGTCTTATTAACAATAACTTGCTCTAACCAGCCCGTTTGTTGATTAAATTGATAACGAGTATCACCGCTGGCAATTTCTATAACATCACCTTTAGTGCGCTTAGTCACAGGCTGTTTAGCAACATTAAGTGACGCAGTTTTCAAGGCAACTGGTAATTTAAACTGTTCAGCCGCAACTTCATGACCAATAGCTAATACTTGTGTATTGTCACGTAATTGCGCTTGTTTGGTAACAGCACTAAGGGTTAAGAAATATTCTTTACTATCACGCTTAGGCAGTTTAGGCAGCTCAAGCGTTAATGTTTTAGCAGATTGCACTGAGATTTTTGGCATCGCTACTCGGCCTGAGTAAGCAACATCACCATCAGCTTCAATAACCCAATCAAGAGTGAGTTCGTCTAACTGCTTAAAGTTATAACGATTCTCAATACTCACCGTACCGCGCGCTAAATCAACGGCTTTAAAGCGCACCGGCTGATAAACCTTTTTAACTTCATAGGCATGAGGATGAGGCTGGCGATCTGGGTTAACTAAACCGTTGTTTAAGAAGTTACCATCGGTTGGTAGCGTCGGATGAAAATCCTTACCATAAGCCCAAAATTTAACGCCGTTTTCATCAGTATATTCCAATGACTGATCCACCCAATCCCAAATAAAGCCACCTTGTAATACAGGATATTTATCGATTACTTGCCAATAATCTTTTAAGTTGCCCACTGAATTACCCATCGCGTGCGCATATTCAATCATAATGCCTGGACGATGTGGATTAGATTTGGCGTATTTCTCAAGACGCTGGATTGATGGATACATAGGCGCAAAAATATCAGTGTAGTGCTCTTCTCCCGCAGGTTCATACTGTACAGGGCGTGAAGGATCGCGCTCTTTGATCCACTGATAAGTCGCCTCAAAGACCTTACCCTCACCCGCTTCATTGCCCAGCGACCAGATAATAATCGACGGATGATTCTTATCTCGCTCAACCATGCGTCTGGTGCGATCTAAATGCGCAGGGATCCACGATAACTCATTGCCTATTTGCGTCTTCGAATTTATCGCCAATGGATGAGACTCAATATTAGCCTCATCAATCACATACATGCCGTATTTATCAGTTAACTCATACCAATACGGGTTGTTGGGATAATGACTCGAGCGCACCGCGTTAATATTAAGTTGTTTCATTAGCTTAATATCTTGCTCCATCGATTCTTTAGACACCACATGACCTGTTTGCGGCGACGTTTCATGTCTATCGACGCCGCGAATAGTTATTGCCTTCCCGTTAACTTTTAATTGCGCGTTTTCGATGGTGACTTCTCGAAAACCAATATTCTGACGATGAGTTTCAATGACTTTATTTTGACTATCTTTTAACGTCACTAACAGCGTATATAGATTTGGCTGCTCGGCATTCCACAAGGCTGGCGATTTTACCGTCTTTCTAAGCGCCACCTTCGCTTGTTTTCCTTTACTAATTGAGACCTTACTTACTGATGAGGCCACTTCATTAAGCTGGTCTCTAGGATCGAGTAGGGAAAATTCAACATTGAGGTTTCGCTTGTTAGCTTGGCTATAATTGTTCACCTTCACCGCCACTGAAAGTTCAGCAGCGCTAAAATCGTCATTGAGGTCGGTTTGTACTTCAATATCATAGATACGCTGTTTAGGCGTCGCGTACAAATACACATCCCGCTCAATGCCAGAGATACGCAGCATATCCTGACTTTCTAAATAGCTCGCGTCAGTCCAGCGGCGCAGTTGAAATGCCAATAGGTTTTCGCCCGCTTGAAGATAATTGGTAATATCAAACTCAGCAGGTGTTTTTGCCCCTTGACTAAAGCCCACTTTCTCGCCATTCAACCAAACATCTAACGAAGATTTGGCGGCGCCAACATGCAAGAAAACTTGCTTATTGCGCCAGCTTTTTGGCAGCTCAAAGTGCTTTCGATAACTACCAATAGGGTTGTAATCTTTTGGGGCATCGGGCCATTTAGTTGTAAATGGAAAACGTTCATCGAGATAAATCGGATAACCAAAGCCAGAAACTTCCCAATTGGCAGGTACCTTAATTGACGACCAGCCACTGGCATCATAATCAGGTTGGAAAAAGCCTTTGGGGGCATCAGCAGGTGATTTACGCCAATGGAACGGCCATTGACCGTTAAGCAGCATAAAGTTCGCCGATTGCTCTTTTGATAAGGTTAAGGCCGCCATTTCGTTGGCAAAGCCAAAGCTAGTGGCCCGTGGCGGTAACTTGTTAATGCCAAATACACGGTGATCTTCCCACGGCTGACGCTTATTCGTTTCGCTAGCAATTGACTGACTCTGGAAACCAACCAACGCGGCAGCCCCAAGAAATAACAAAGGAGTGACTTTCATAACTTAACTCGATGAACAAAATTGTATACTTTATATCAAATTAAATTCATGATGTCGTGGCGAAGACGAAAAAAAAGCCAGTGGATTAGCACTGGCCTTCATTAAAAACTCATTAAAATTGTAAGCTACATTATCCAAGCCACGTAAATAACATAGCCAATTAACGTTAAGGCACCTGCTACTAAATTATAAGGTAATTGGGTTTTAACGTGCTCGATGTGGTCACAGCCACTGGCCATGGAAGCAACGATGGTGGAATCTGATATTGGTGATGAGTGATCGCCAAAAATACCACCGCCTAATACCGCCGCAACAAGAAATGCTGGCTCAAGTCCTGTACTCGCAGCCAAAGGCATAGCAATTGGAATAAGCACCGCAAAGGTGCCCCATGACGTGCCTGTTGCAAACGCCATAATACCAGCGGTAATGAATAATAGTGGCGCTATATACATTAGTGGAAATTCACTGCCGAGTAATTCGCTAACAAAGGTGCCTGTGCCAAACGCCTTCACCGCATCACCAAAGGCAAATGACAACACAAGTATTACCACTACAGGTAATAGATCTTTCATACCTGAAGCACTAATCGTTAATGCGCGTTTAATATCAAACACCTTATCTCTGAGCAACATCGCCATTAACACAACGTAACAGCTAATTACCGCCCACATTACAGACCAAGAGCCAGAGCCCTTGCGAATATCGCCATTACCGCTATACAGCAATAAACCTAATGTGATTACACAGATGCCAACTAGTGGAATAACTAAGTAACGTGCCTTAGTCGCTTTTATCTTAAGCATAGGATCGCTAGCGTCGGTAACTTCACCATTGTTTTCACTATTGTAAGGATTAGGCACGCTATTTTTCATCGGCCCAAACACACGAGTCGAAATAGCCGTGTAATAAACCATAATCAAAATAATGATTGGATAGAAATTAAAGAAGATGGTGTCAATGAGGACGCCAACAGTGTCAGACAGTTGATAGCCATCGAGTAAACCAAGAATATAAGCGCCCCAACCATTTACTAACAGTAAAATACTGATTGGTGAACAAGTTGAATCGAGAATAAACGCCAAACGAGCGCGGCTCATGCCATATTTATCAAACAGACTCTGACTGGCGATACCCGCAGTAAACATACTTAGATTGGTATCGGTAAAAATAGAGGTACCGATGACGGATGGAAGTAAACTCGCTTGTCGCTGATTAGTGACTAATCGTTTTTGCGCTAACCTATCGACAAAAGCACTTACGCCGCCACTTTGCTTCATCAACGCCAGTAATGCGCCGATGAGTAAACTGAAAATAATGATACGGCGATTGCCATCACTAGACACTACATCCCACAAATTACCCAATGTATCTTTAGCGCCTTGAATCACATCGAGCTGAGCATTAAGCATCCAAGTGAGAACAATGCCTACTGTTAACGCCAAGATTGCATTGCGCTTCCACACAGCAATTAAAATAGCCACTACCGGCGGAAGTAGTGTCCAAAATCCTTCAAAAATCATACGGTTCTCTTTTTTTACGCCCTAGCTTGCAAAAGAAGCAGGCAAATAGCAAGGGATAATACATGATTTGAAACAATTGCGCTGAGCGTAAAGGATATATCTCATAACAAAAAAAGGAGCCGAAGCTCCTTTTTTAAACAAGTGTTAATTCTACTCTGACGCGGCTTGCGACTGGGTTTCGTAGATTAAGATAGGATCTGATTCACCCTTGATAACAGTATCATCAATAACTACTTTGGTAACGCCTTCAACCGACGGTAAATCATACATAGTATCGAGTAATACATCTTCAACGATAGAGCGTAAACCACGAGCACCTGTTTTACGGCTCATCGCTTTAGCAGCAATCGCTTTTAGGGCATCTTCTCTAAACTCTAACTCTACGTTTTCTAACGCTAGCAGCGCAGCATATTGTTTAGTTAACGCGTTCTTAGGCTCAGATAGGATTTGAATTAATGCTTCTTCATCTAATTCATTCAGCGTCGCTACTACTGGTAGACGACCGATGAATTCAGGAATCAAGCCGTATTTCACCAAATCTTCTGGCTCAACTTTAGCAAAAGTAGCCGATAGACTATCGCTTTCCGCGCTCTTCACTTCAGCACCAAAACCAATGCTCGAACCAACGTGTGAGCGGGCTTCGATTACTTTATCCAAACCAGCAAAAGCACCGCCACAGATAAATAATATCTTAGAGGTATCAACCTGTAAAAACTCTTGCTGTGGATGCTTACGACCGCCTTGTGGTGGAACCGCAGCTACCGTACCTTCAATCAGTTTAAGTAGTGCTTGTTGCACACCTTCACCCGATACATCACGCGTGATCGACGGGTTATCTGATTTGCGAGAAATCTTATCGATTTCGTCAACGTAAACAATACCGCGCTCAGCTTTCTCGACGTCGTAATCACATTTTTGCAGCAGCTTTTGAATGATGTTTTCAACATCTTCACCAACGTAACCTGCTTCAGTCAACGTCGTTGCATCCGCCATAGTAAATGGCACATCAAGCATACGAGCCATCGTCTCAGCTAACAGCGTTTTACCACTACCGGTTGGGCCGATAAGTAGTATGTTACTCTTACCTAATTCAACGCCATCTGTCTTGCCAGCAAACTGTAAGCGTTTGTAGTGGTTGTATACCGCTACAGACAATACTTTCTTCGCGTGCTGCTGACCAATAACGTAATCGTCTAGGTTTTCACGAATTTCATGCGGCGTCGGTAACTTATCCGGCTCTTCCGCATCCATTTTTTCTTTAATTTCTTCAGTGATGATATCAGTGCATAAATCTACACACTCATCACAAATATACACTGAAGGACCGGCGATTAACTTTCTTACTTCATGCTGGCTCTTGCCGCAAAAAGAGCAATACAATAATGCTTTGCTGTCGTCATCGCCACTAATGATGTCTGTCATCTATCATCCTCACTGGATCTTTCACACTTGATTACATCAAGTTTAACACTGCTCAAATTAGCAAACAAAACCCACCATTGAGCTATTTGCTATTTATTGCTTATCGTTTAGTTAATATGGAGTCGATTAAGCCATAATCAAGGGCTTCTTGACTGCTCATAAAGTTATCGCGGTCAGTATCTTTCTCAAGTACTTCTAATGGCTGGCCAGTATGCTCAGCTAATAGCGTGTTTAATTTGTTTTTAATACCCAAAATTTCTTGTGCGTGAATTTGAATATCAGAGGCTTGACCTTGGAAGCCACCAAGCGGTTGGTGAATCATCACACGAGAGTTAGGTAAACAATGACGCATACCTTTTTCGCCGCCGGCCAATAAAAACGCGCCCATACTTGCCGCTTGACCGATACACACCGTACTTACTTTAGGTTTAATAAACTGCATTGTGTCATAGATCGACATCCCCGCAGTCACACTACCACCTGGCGAATTGATGTATAAGAAGATTTCTTTATCTGGGTTTTCTGCTTCAAGGAACAATAACTGAGCAACGATTAGGTTTGCCATATTGTCTTCAACAGGACCGACTAAAAAGATAACGCGCTCTTTCAACAGTCTTGAATAAATATCAAAAGAACGCTCTCCTTTCGGAGTTTGCTCTACAACCATAGGTACTAAAGCGTCCATTGGTGATAAAGATGAATTGTGTTGCATGGTTTATATCCCTTAAAAATCGGTGTACTAATGATTATATAGTGCAAGTACGATAGAAAATAACTGAAATGCTTATCAACCGTGAGCTACGGTTAGTTACGCTATAAGATAACCATTCGCTGTAGTAAAGACAATGACTATCTTGCATTTAGCCTGCAAAAATAGCGCCTAAATTGGATTTGTAGTTAAGTTAAATTTCAGGCATAAAAAAACTCGCGTATAAAACGCGAGTTTTTTAATCAAACGCAGTGATTAAGCTTGTTGCTGAATCATGTCGTTGAATTTTTTCTTAACTTCTTTTACTTTAGCTTGCTCTAAGATGAAATCAATTGCTTGATCTTCTAGCGCAAGGTCTTTCATGTTTTGGCTAAGTTTTTCGTCTTTAGCGTAATGCTCAATAACTTCACTTGGATCTTCGTAAGCAGAAGCCATAGTTTCGATCATTTCTTTAACGCGACTTTCGTCAGCTTCAAGTTTGTTCACCTTGATTACTTCACCTAGTAATAGGCCAACTTTAACGCGACGTTTAGCTTGCTCTTCGAATAACTCATCAGGAAGCTGTGGAGCATTCTTAGGATCAATTTGACCACCGAAACGTTGCATAGCTTGCTCACGTAATACTTGGATTTCGCCTTGAGCTAGAGAAGCTGGGATTTCGATTTCGTTAACGTCGATTAAACCGTCGATAACTTGTTGCTTAACGTTGTTTTTAACGTTTTGGTTAAGCTCGCGCTCCATGTTCTTACGAACATCAGCTTTAAGTGTTTCGATGCCGCCTTCAGTAACACCGAATTTCTCTGCGAACTCGTCAGTTAATTCAGGTAGAACTTGGTCTTCAACTTTCTTCAGGTTGATTGCGAATACCGCTTCTTTACCTTTTAGGTTTTCAGCGTGGTAATCTTCTGGGAAAGTTACAGTGATGTCGAACTCTTCACCCGCTTTGTGAGTAACGATTTGTTTTTCGAAACCTGGGATCATGCGCTCTTCAGATAAGTTTAGAACGAAGTCTTCAGCTTTGCCGCCTTCGAACTCTTCACCGTCGATAGAGCCAGTGAAATCGATAGTTACGCGGTCAGATTTCTTAGACTTACGCTTAACTTCTTTGTAAGTAGCGTGTTGCTTTTGAAGCGTTACTAGCATTTCATCTAAATCTTTGTCAGTTACTTCAACAACTGGCTTTTCAATTTTGATTTTATCTAAGTTAGCTACTTCAACTTCTGGGTAAACTTCAAAAGTTGCAGTGAATTCTAGGTCGCTACCAGCGTCGTTCTTAACAACAGCTAGTTGAGGCATACCTGCTGGGTTTACCTTCTCAGCTACAACAGCTTCGAAGTAGTGACGTTGCATTAACTCACCAGCAACTTCTTGACGAACTGCCGCGCCGTAACGCTTTTGAATAACAGATACAGGTACTTTACCTGGACGGAAACCGTCGATGCGCTGAGTTTTAGATACTTGCTGAAGACGCTTCTTAACTTCAGAATCAACAGTAGCGGCTTCAACCGTAATTGTTAGGCGGCGCTCTAGGCCTTGAGTCGTTTCAAGAGAAACTTGCATTGCATACCTCAAAAATTTCAAATGGCCCTGTGGGCTCTTTTACATTAACGACGTTAAAACAACGCGTTAAGTTATCTATAAATGCCGTTATTTGTTCTTAAATTCAACAAAAAACCAGCAAGACTATGGTTTTCGGACGCGACATTATAACGATGGTTATCCAGTTAGTCGAGCCCTAATAATTGGCAATGTTTTTTTGCGTAATCAGACAAAAATATTGGGACTATTTTCGCGACTTCAAGCCCGAACATAAATTTTTATCAAACCGCGCTATATCAGCATAAAATAGTAAGTCCTTTGTTTATCTCACCAGTTAGTGCATAATAATTTTTTAACAAATTTTTAAAGTGTCTTGGACCCCAAATCATGGTCGATAAAAAAAGTAACAATGTCAGCACCGACGATATCCTCTTAAAGTTATGTAATTCCGTATCAGGCGTTCTCACTAAAGCGTCGCACAGTCAAATTCATCATGCTGCCATGGTTCAAAAAATCAAAAAGACTAGCTTAAAGCCAGATATTGGCTGTTTCGTTATCTTTGACGGTGGTTTTTCAGGTTTAGTTATTATTAACTTTACCGCCGAAGCGGCGTTGGAAATTTATCGCGGCTACTTGCTCAATATGGGCATGCCAGAGAGCGAATTAGCTACCAGTCATACCTCCGATGAAGTGGCCAATGTGATGGGCGAGCTAATGAATCAGATTTTAGGGAAATTCATTTCAACCATTAGCCAAGATTTGCAGACGTCTATTACTCAAAGTCAACCTAAAATGTTGACGGTAAATAAACAATTAGTGATCTCAATTGAAGCGAACTTAGACGAACCAGTATCGCGTCGTGTTTCATTTAAAACAGCACAAGGCAATGTATTTTATTTAGAGCTTTCGATCGATGACACCCAATTCATTCAACTCAAAGAATTTGAGAACGTGGAAACAGTCGATCCCGACGAGCTGTTAGAGCAACATCAATCAGCGACTCCAACGCCCGCGCCTGCTGCAGCTGCGGAAGAAGCCCTAGGAAACGACGATTTATTGGATGAGTTAGGTATCTAATTGCTATAAAAATTGTCAAGGAAGATAAGTTATGAACAATGAAATATTTGAGTCGATTATCGAGATTACCCGCCAAAAGGATACCGATTCTTTAGAGTATTCATTAGCAGCTACACTGGCAGAGCTTATTGATATAGACGCTGTTACGCTGCTCAATGTTCCATACAAAGGGACGCCTGCCTATTTGTCTTCTGAATTGCGATTAACGGTCAAACGTGAAGACAATAAAAAACGTTACAAATGGGATAACCAACTTACCAACGTCGACGTTGAGGGCGATCTACAGACCGTGATCTCCCACCACCAACCGTTCAGCGTTAACACAGCGGAAGGTCACGCTTTCTATTTTCCGATCGTGATCGATGATGAATTAAACTCTATTTTAAGAATAGATAGTCAATCAGACATTATGCAGCATAGCGACTTAATTAATGGCTTCGTTCGCATCTATCAAAACTATCAAGTCATTCTTACGGAAAACGAACGCGACAAATTGACAGGACTGCTTAATCGAAAGACCTTTGAGAATAAGCTAAATCGCCTTCTAAAACCACGTGACGAATCAGCAACGACGAGTTTACTGTCTAATTGTTGGCTCGTGATGATAGATATCGATCACTTCAAATCAGTCAACGACAATTATGGCCATGTGTGTGGTGATGAAATCCTACTTCATTTATCACAATTGATGAAAGACTACTTCATAAATAACAGCTTACTCTTTAGATTTGGCGGCGAAGAATTTGTCATTGTCTTAGAGTACATGCCAATGGAAGTCGCCATAGCAACACTTGAGCACTTTAGAAATCTCGTCTCTGAATTCAATTTTCCATTTGTTGGCAATGTCACAATCAGCATGGGCTTCTCGCAATTTTGCGTTGATGATTTTCCACCAAGTATTTTAGATCAAGCCGATAAGGCGCTCTATTACGCAAAAGAGCACGGTCGAAATTGCCTCTATAATTACGAACATTTGATTTTAGAAGGAAAGCTAAGCGCACCACAAGAAGCTGGCTCAATAGAACTGTTTTAACACAATTTAAAACAGAGAGTTTTATCGTCGTATAAGCCAACTAGTGGCTGACAACTAAAAATCAGAAGCGCTTGATTTAACGAAAAGAATTATAAAGCGATCGTCTCCAGCGAAGCAGGTGCAATATAATTTATTTGATTGAAGATACTAAGAGAAAGTGGTCGGTGATAGAGGATTCGAACCTCTGGTCCCTAAAAATATGCACGATTCCCATAACATCAACTATATAAGAATTAGAAACAAGACCGTTAAACAAGGTTTAACGCAGCTTGTTTCGATAAGTTGCGCTACCAGGCTGCGCTAATCACCGACGCATTATCGAGCGATCACACAAGACTAAAGAGTAATTAATATTAAGGGGAACGATAGGAATAAGTGGTCGGTGATAGAGGATTCGAACCTCTGACCCTCTGGTCCCAAACCAGATG
>JBMYWG010000019.1:0-60594 GCA_049607155.1 Psychrobium sp. | reverse complement strand
AGAAACAATAATAAATAAAGAGAGAGAGATAGCTAATGAAAAATATGACTAGCTTCAAACGCACCGTTGCAGCAGCTGCTGTAACTGCGGCGCTAAGCATTTCATCTACAGCTTTTGCTGGTAACAATGACGGTATCCTTAAAGGTTTAATCGTTGATACAGCTCAAGCTCCAATCGCTGGTGCAGTTGTAACAGCAAAGGATCCTAAAACAGGTTTTACTCGTACTACAACTGTAAAAGCTGACGGTTCATACCGCTTTTCAGCTTTACCAGTAGGTAACTACGACATTACAATTAGCAAAGATGGCTACTCAAGCATCGAGCAAAAAGGTGTACGTATCAAGCTAGGTGGTCAAACTGAATTCAGTACACCAATGGCTGGTGTAAACGATAACGTTGAGACTATCGAAATCAGTGGTTCAGCAATGGCTGTTATCGATACAAGCTCTGCTGAGTCTGCACTAAACATCGGTGAAGTTGAGCTATCTCGTCTTCCTGTTGCTCGTGACGTAACTTCTGTAGCACTTCTTGCTCCAGGTACAACTAAAGGTGACGGCGCATTCGGTAACAACGCTTCATTCGGTGGTGCATCAGTTGCAGAAAACGCATACTTCGTAAACGGTCTGAACGTTACAAACTTCCGTAACGGTTTAGGTGGTTCTACTATTCCTTTCGAGTTTTATAAAGAATTCCAAGTTAAGACTGGTGGTTACTCAGCTGAGTTCGGTCGTTCGACTGGTGGTGTAGTTAACGCTGTAACTAAGAGCGGTAGCAATGACTGGGAATACGGTGCAAACATCTACTTACGTCCAGATTCTCTATCAGAGCAGTCTCCTAATGTACTTCGTACTGACGGTACAATGCTTACATACAACGGTGCGGATTCTTATGACAAGACTGAAGCAAACATCTACCTTTCAGGTCCGTTAATCGAAGATACTTTATTCTTCTACGTATTATATAACCCACGTGATGTTCAACAAGAATACGCTTACTCAAATGGTACGTCTTTCGACACTACAGATTCTAGCGATGCGTTCTGGGGTGCAAAAGTTGATTGGAATATCAACGAAAACCACAAGTTAGAATTAACAGCGTTCTCTGATGAGCGTGAAACTACTACTACTACCTATGGCTACGATTACAAAACTGATAAGCGTGGTGATTTAGTTGGTTCTGGTGTTTCTTCACGTGGTGGTGACAATATCTCTGTTAAATACACCGGTTACATCACAGACGATTTCACATTATCTGCACTATGGGGTGAAAACGAAGCTGATCTAAGTGATTCATCAGATGCTGATTTCACATGTCCAGTAGTTTACCAATACGATGCAGGTTCTTATCTACGTAAAGGTTGTTTCGTAAACTTTAGCTTCTCACAAGCTAAAGATACTCGTGAAGCATTCCGTATCGACGGTGAATATGTAATGGGTGATCACACTCTACGTTTTGGTTACGACAACGAAACGAATACGTCACTAGACCAAACTCGTTTATCTGGTCCTGGTGACTTCGGTGTTTACTACCTATACCGTACATATGCAGCTGGTGCTACTGAAGCAGCAATTGACTACACATTCGCAGAAGAAACAGACACTGTTCGTGTACGTACTTATGCAACTGGTGGTGAGTTCGAGACTCTATCAAGTGCTTTCTACATAGAAGATACTTGGACAATCAACGATGACCTTGTGGCAACTATTGGTCTACGTAGTGAGTCTTTCAACAATAAGAATGCTTCTGGCAACTCTTTCATCAAAGTTGACAACCAAATCGCTCCGCGTTTAGGTATCTCTTGGGATGTAAACGGCGATGGCGAATCTAAAGTTTTTGCTAACTTCGGTCGTTACCACTTACCAATCGCGGCTAACACAAATATCCGTATGGCTGGTCCAGAAACATACATCCACGACTACTACAAAGTTGAAGGCGATTACAGCCAACAAAACGCTGACTTAACTCCTATTCTAGGTGAGAAGCTAGGTACTCGTGTAAATGGTGATGGTTCTGCGCCAGATGTACGTGAAGTATTAGATACATCTATCGACCCAATGTACCAAGATGAGTTCATCTTAGGTTACGAAGGTCTAATCAACGATGACTGGTCTTGGTCTGTGAAAGGTATCTACCGTAACTTAGGTAGTGTTATCGATGATATTACTATCAACAAAGCTATCACTGCCAATGGTTGGAAAGAGCCAGGTCACGATGTTTACGTTCTAACTAACCCTAACTCTGACATCGTTACCTACTACGATACAGATGGTGATGGTACTTTAGAGCAAGTTAAGATCGCGGCAGATACTCTAGGTTACCCAGATCCAAAGCGTGTATACACTGCAATTGATTTCACAATTAAACGCCAGTGGGATGACGTATGGACATTAGATGCGAAATACACATGGTCTAAGAGCTACGGTAATGCTGAAGGTTACGTGAAATCAGATAACGGTCAAGACGATGCTGGTTTAACAACTGACTGGGATTTCCCTTACCTAATGGATGGTGCTTACGGTGATCTACCAAATGATCGTCGCCACACGTTCAAAGTTTACGGTGCATACGCTCTAACAGAGAAATGGACTGTAGGTGCAAACCTATTAATCCAATCTGGCCGTCCAGTAAATGGTTTCGGTCACGGTCTACCTGACGACTACGCTGATCCATACGGATACGGTGATACTTACTACGTAGCTGGTAACAAGGTTCCACGTGGTAGCTACGGCCGTACTCCATGGAGAAACGAGTTAAACGTTAACGCTAAATACACTACTCAAATTTCTGATGCAGAAGTTAGCTTCCAAATTGACGTATTCAACGTATTGGGCTCTAACATCGTAACTGAAGTTATCGAGACAGCTGAATCAGCGAAGAACGAAACTAACCCGAACTTCCTATTGCCAAGCAGCTTCCAAACTCCACGTTACGTGCAGTTAAGCGCATCAGTTCGTTTCTAAGAACTTACTGAGGTAACTAAAAACCGCGCCATTTGGCGCGGTTTTTTTTTACCTTTTAAAGTTTGATGTAAGAAAATGTTTAATTAAAAAGAGTTTTATTGATAACAATATGTAATCAGTCATAATCAAACCGTTAACAATAAATTCTAAGGAATAACAATGAAAAAACTATCAACACTCATTGCGACTGCCCTATTCTGTCTTAGTGCACAAGCTGCTGAGGTTAAAGTTGAATTTGTGAAGAAAGAACAGTTTAAAGATATTGACTCTGGTGCCAATCAAAGCCAGGCGAGATTCGAAGAAAAGTTATTTTCTGTTCTTGAACGCACTTTCAAGAGACAAGGTGAAAAGCAACTACCAAAAGACATGATATTAGATATATCTGTATTAGATATAGACCTAGCTGGAGATGTCGCCCGTGGTCTAGGCATGGGACAAGATATTAGACAAGTATCAGACAAAGATTTTCCGCGAATTCTTTTTTATATGATCTTACGCGATAAAAATAACAATATTGTTTTTCAAGGGCGTCAAAACCTCAAAAATAATGATATGAAACACGGTGAGTTTCGAATGAAAGGAAGCCAATCTGACTTTTATATGGAAACGATGTTAATAGACAAATGGTTTGATCAAGCGTTAGTGCCTGCAGTAAACCGTCTCTAAAATGTTAGTTTAATCGACTGCCAAAGCATGCAATGCATCGGCAGTCTTTAATCCCGTTAGAAAAAATCTGGAATACGTACCCAACCTTCCATCAATATCCTAGCGCTGCGGCTCATAATGGCTTTATCGACTTGCCACTCATCTTCAACACAGCTCGCTTTGGCGCCAACGCGCAGTGTACCTGACGGATGACCGAAGCATACAGACTCGCGTTCACCGCCACCAGTGGCTAGATTAACTAACGTGCCAGGAATGGCCGCAGCCGTTCCAATAGCAACTGCCACGGTGCCCATCATGGCATGGTGCAGCTTCCCCATCGATAGTGCACGAACGTTTAAGTCAATATCATCTTTACTAATCGCCTTACCGCTTGATGATACGTAATCCATAGCCTCACCAACGAACGCCACTTTCGGCGTATGCTGACGCGCAGCAGCCTCTGAAATATCGCTAATTAAACCCATTTTCACCGCACCATAAGCACGAATAGTTTCAAATTTAGTTAGCGCAGCATTATCGCCGTTAATGGCTTCTTGCAGCTCACAACCTGTGTAACCGATTTCATCGGCGTTAAGGAAAATGGTAGGAATACCAGCATTAATCATGGTGGCTTTAAAGCTACCAACACCTGGAACATCTAGATCATCAACTAAATTCCCCGTTGGAAACATCGCACCGTCGCCATCACTAGGGTCAACAAACTCGACTGGCACTTCCGCCGCTGGGAAAGTCACACCATCTAGCTCAAAATCCCCCGTTTCTTGCACTTCACTGTTAGTGATAGGCACATGAGCAATAATGGTTTTCTTGATATTAGCCTGCCAAATTCGCACGGTACAAACACCGTTTTCTGGAATTCGATCGCTATCAACCAAACCAGAATATATAGCAAATGACCCAACCGCAGCTGTTAAATTACCGCAGTTACCACTCCAATCAACAAAGGCACGGTCGATAGCTACCTGACCAAATAAGTAATCCACATCGTGATCCGGCACCGAAGCCTTAGATAAAATCACAGTTTTGCTGGTACTAGAAGTTGCCCCGCCCATACCGTCAGTTTGTTTGCCATAAGGATCTGGACTACCAATCACGCGCAACAACATAGCATCACGAGCTTCACCCGCCACCTGCGCAGCCTTTGGTAAATCCGTTAGATTGAAAAATACCCCTTTAGAAGTACCACCACGGATATAGGTAGCAGGGATTTTTATTTGAGGTTTATAGGACATATTATGAGCCTTTATATAACTTTCATATTTAGTATTGCTGAGGTTTGATGTGCTAATCAATTCATCTCCTGAATTAACATCTTCGTGAGCACACCAGT
Source organism: Psychrobium sp. (assembly GCA_049607155.1). Taxonomy (GTDB): domain Bacteria; phylum Pseudomonadota; class Gammaproteobacteria; order Enterobacterales; family Psychrobiaceae; genus Psychrobium. The sequence continues at coordinate 55,638 of JBMYWG010000019.1, read as the reverse complement.
CACTTTTGCGTCGAGCACAAATTAGTCTGGAACTAATTTGAACAGCCGTAGGCTGGTCCGCAGGGTGAAATACATGGATGTATTTCATAAAGAAAAGTAACTGGCGCGCATACGATCAAACTTACTTGATCGCTTCAGGTAAATGCGCGTCAAATATAATGACGCGCCCGATTATTAAACACTACCTTCTAAAAAATCCTGCGCAAAACGCTGTAACACACCACCAGCACTGTACACAGAAACTTCTTCTGCCGTATCTAAACGACACTTAGCGTCGATAGTTACCTGCTCACGATTCTTACGCGTCATTAATACTTGCAGCGCCGCACCTGGTGCTGGTGTACCAATAACATCATAGGTTTCAGTACCATCGATATCGAAGGTATTGCGAGTCTCACCGTTTACAAATTCGAGCGGCAGAACCCCCATCCCTACTAAGTTAGTGCGGTGAATACGCTCAAAGCCTTCGGCTAAGATAACTTCAACACCAGCGAGACGAACGCCTTTTGCCGCCCAGTCACGTGATGAACCTTGACCGTAATCGGCACCAGCAACAATGATAAGTGGCTGCGCGCGATCCATGTAGGTTTCAATAGCTTCCCACATGCGTGACTCAATGCCTTCTGGTTCGATACGGGCTAGTGAGCCTTGCTTAATTTCACCATGGTCATCGCGACACATTTCGTTAAGTAATTTAGGGTTAGCGAAAGTTGCACGCTGCGCCGTTAAGTGATCGCCGCGATGGGTTGCATACGAGTTAAAGTCTTCTTCCGGTAAGCCCATTTTATGTAGATAAGCACCAGCGGCACTCTCTAACATAATCGCGTTTGATGGCGATAAATGGTCGGTAGTGATGTTGTCACCAAGTACTGCCAGTGGGCGCATACCTTTCATACTGCGCTCGCCAGCAAGTGCGCCTTTCCAATAAGGAGGACGGCGAATGTAGGTGCTCATTTCACGCCAGTTATACAGCGGCTGACGATCACCCATATCGACTTTCAAGTCGAACATCGGCGTGTAAACCTGCTTAAACTGCTCAGGTTTTACGGCTGCATCGACAATAGCATCAATTTCTTCATCACTTGGCCAGATATCTTTAAGCGTAATAGCATTACCATCACTGTCGTATCCCAGCGCGTCTTGCTCGATATCAAAGCGCATAGTACCGGCGATAGCGTAAGCAACAACAAGCGGTGGTGACGCTAAAAATGCTTGCTTGGCGTATGGGTGAATACGGCCGTCGAAGTTACGGTTACCCGACAAAACAGCCGTCGCGTATAGATCACGGTCGATAATTTCTTGCTGAATCTTAGGATCTAATGCGCCGCTCATGCCGTTACACGTTGTACAGGCAAAACCAACGATACCAAAACCAAGTTGCTCTAATTCAGGTAATAAGCCAGCTTCTTTTAGATAAAGTTCTGCCACTTTTGAACCCGGTGCGAATGATGATTTCACCCAAGGTTTACGAATAAGGCCAAGCTCATTTGCTTTGCGTGCGACTAAGCCAGCAGCGACAACGTTGCGTGGGTTACTGGTATTAGTACAACTAGTAATTGCGGCGATAATTACCGCGCCATCAGGCATTTCACCTTCAGTTTCCGTCCACTCTTTTGCGATACCGCGATCTGCAAGATCCGATGTTGGTAAGCGGCGATGCGGATTAGAAGGACCGGCCATGTTACGGCATACAGTCGATAAATCGAAAGTCAGTACGCGCTCATATTGCGCTTCTTCTAAATCATCTGCCCACAGGCCAGTTTCTTTGGCATATTGCTCAACTAGCGCCACTTGCTCAGGCTCACGACCGGTGATTTTCAAGTAATCGATAGTTTGCTCATCGATGTAGAACATACCCGCACTAGCGCCGTATTCCGGCGTCATGTTAGAGATAGTCGCGCGATCACCGATGGTTAAGCTACGTGCGCCTTCACCGTAAAATTCTAGGTATGACGACACTACTTTTTGTTCACGTAAGAATTCGGTGATTGCCAATACGATATCAGTTGCGGTAATGCCCGGCTGACGTTTGCCCACCAAGCGAACACCAACGATATTTGGCAAACGCATCATCGACGGACGACCTAACATCACATTTTCGGCTTCGAGACCACCAACACCGATGGCGATAACGCCTAGTGCGTCAACGTGTGGCGTGTGTGAATCGGTACCAACACAGGTATCAGGGAAAGCAACTCCATCGCGTGCTTGGATAACAGGTGACATCTTCTCAAGGTTGATTTGATGCATAATGCCGTTACCCGCAGGGATCACATCGACATTATCAAAGGCGGTTTTACACCAATCGATAAAGTGGAAGCGATCTTCGTTACGACGATCTTCTATGGCGCGGTTTTTCTCAAACGCGTCTTCGTCAAATCCACCGTGCTCTACCGCCAAACTATGATCGATAATAAGCTGAGTAGGAACTACAGGATTTACTTTGGCAGGATCACCGCCTTGCTCGCTAATTGCGTCGCGCAGACCCGCTAAGTCAACTAGTGCTGTTTGACCGAGGATGTCATGACAAACAACACGCGCCGGATACCAAGGGAAATCCAAATCTTGCTTGCGGTGAATTAATTGCTCTAGTGATGCGGTAAGTTTTTCTGGCTCACAACGACGCACCAGTTGCTCGGCTAGGATACGTGAGGTGTAAGGTAGTTTGGCATAAGCGCCCGCTTGAATGTCTTCGATAGCAGCGCGCGTATCATAGTAATCTAATGACGTGCCAGATAATTGTTTACGGTATTGAGTATTGTTCATAAGTGTTTCCGTGCATTTGCTTTGCGTTATTCAGAGTTTTTTTTTCGATTAGCTCATCGCAAAAACGCTGTGAATATATCCCTATACGCTTGGCTTTTTCTTCCCTGAAAAAGACATTTTGCAATAAGCCAATCGCCACCACTTTTGATGACGCAAATGCCCTCAACACTTATTCACGGTGTTGAGGGTGGGAGGTGGTATTATCGCTCGCTAATCGGCTGAACTTTGCGTGGTTCGCTGCCCGTGTAGTCTGCGCTTGGACGGATGATGCGGTTGTTAGAGCGTTGCTCTATAACGTGTGCCGCCCAGCCTGTTAAGCGTGAACAAACGAAGATTGGGGTAAATAACTTCGTTGGAATACCCATGTAGTTGTACGTCGATGCGTGGAAGAAATCGGCGTTACAGAATAACTTCTTCGTATCCCACATGTACTCTTCACAAGCTACTGAAATATCGTATAACGAGGTATCACCATTCTCTTGTGCTAGTTTTTCAGACCATGCTTTGATGATCACATTACGTGGATCTGAGGTGCGGTAAATCGCATGACCGAAGCCCATGATTTTCTCTTTGCGCTCTAACATGCCAGCCATTTGCTCTTTGGCATCTTCTGGCGATTTGAAGCGCTCAATCATATCCATCGCCGCTTCGTTAGCGCCGCCGTGAAGTGGACCGCGAAGGGTACCGATTGCACCAGTGATACAAGAGAACATATCTGATAGCGTTGATGCACAAACACGCGCGGTAAAGGTTGAAGCGTTAAACTCATGCTCTGCGTATAAGATTAACGACACGTCCATTACGCGGCGATGTTGGTCGCTTGGCGCAGTACCGTTAAGTAGGCGTAAGAAGTGACCACCTAGAGAATCTTCATCTGTCACACAGCTAATGTCTTCGCCGTCGTGACTAAACTTGTACCAGTAACACATGATGGCAGGGAATGCTGCAAGTAGACGGTTCGCCGCGCGGTGTTGCTCGCTAAAGTCATTCTCTGGCTCTAAATTACCTAGGAATGAACAACCAGTGCGCATTACATCCATTGGGTGCGCATCTTTTGGAATGCGTTGTAGCACTTCTTTTAGCGCCTGTGGTAAGTCGCGCATTTCAAATAACTCAGCTTTGTAAGCAGCTAACTGCTCTGCATTTGGTAGCTCGCCGTTAAATAGTAAGTAAGCTACTTCTTCAAAGGTTGCGTTATCGGCTAAATCACTAACGTCGTAACCGCAATACGTTAAGCCACTGCCGCTTTTACCTACAGTACACAGCGCCGTTTCACCTGCGCTTTGACCACGTAAACCTGCACCACCTAATTTCTTGTCACTCATTGCAATTCTCCTGCCCTTCTTCCTAATTATTTAATATTGTTTTAATTCTTAAAATTGTTATTTGTTTTTGCCTTCAGCAAACAACGAATCGAGTTTTTGCTCGTAATCGTGGTAACCGAGGTAATCGTATAAATCCATACGCGTTTGCATGCTGTCGACAACGGCTTTTTGATCGCCTTGCTCTAAGATGCTGGTGTACACCATTTCTGCCGCTTTATTCATGGCGCGGAATGCTGATAATGGGTAAAGCACCATAGCTGCGCCCCACTCACCTAGCTCTTTCTTATTCCATAGTTCGGTTTGGCCAAACTCGGTAATGTTCGCCAGAATTGGCACATCTAACGCTTCGCTGAATGCGCGGTAATGCTCTTCTGTTTTAACTGCTTCTGCGAAAATGCCATCGGCACCAGCTGCAACATAGGCTTTAGCACGCTCGATTGCTGCTTCTAGGCCTTCTTGCGCAAATGCATCGGTGCGCGCCATGATGAAGAAATCTGGATCGGTACGCGCATCAACCGCCGCTTTAATGCGATCAACCATTTCTTCTGTCGATACAATCTCTTTATTTGGACGATGACCACAACGCTTTTGCGCTACCTGATCTTCCATATGAACCGCCGCCGCACCTGCTTTTTCCATATCGCGAACGGTTTTAGCAATGTTAAATGCGCCGCCCCACCCCGTGTCGATATCGACTAATAACGGCAAGTCACACGCCGAAGTAATTCGCTGTACATCAACAATCACATCATTCAGTGATGTCATGCCTAAATCTGGTAGGCCGTAAGAAGCGTTTGCAACACCGCCGCCTGATAAGTAAATGGCTTGGTGACCAATTTGCTTTGCCATCATGGCCGAATACGCATTGATAGTACCTACGATCTGTAACGGTTTATTGGCTACCAGTGCTTCTCTAAACTTTTTTCCTGCGCTCATGTCATTTTCCTCTGCTATACAGCTAGTTATTTTCAACGCGCGACTTATCGAGCCTTTTTGGTGATAGGCGCTACGTGTTGTAATTTAGTTTCGATGTTTCTCATGGAATAAGTGATATGACGACGCATTAACATTTCGGCAAGCTCTTCGTCGCGATTAGCTATGGCGCGCACTACGTGTTTATGCTCATCAAAGGCTGTAGTAACTCGAGGACCAGCCATACCAAGCTGCACGCGATACATGCGCACCAAATGATAAATACCGTCGATTAAGGTGCTAATTAAATGCTGATTTTTGCTGCCAAGAATGATGCGATAGTGAAAGTCCACATCCCCAGCTTCTTGATAGTATGACTCACCACTTTCGACTTTCTTAGAATGGGAATCTAACAGTTGCTGTAAATCTGCAATCTCGTCATCCGACATATTTTTAGCCGCAAGTCGTGCCCCCATGCCCTCTAACGCTTCGCGCACCTGATATAACTCGATGAGCCCTTGTGGCGATAGCGATACAACACGTGCACCAACATTGGCTTTACGCTCAACCAGATTAGAGGCTTCTAATCGATTAATCGCTTCGCGAATCACGGCACGACTGACTTGGTATTTTGTCGACAAATGTGTTTCGCTTAGTTTTGAACCAGCCGCGATATCGCCTTCAACAATGTCTTTTCGCAGTTGAAAAAACGTTGTATCCGCCGCTGTAACTGGTTTTTCGCTAAAAAATGTCATGCAAAACTCAAAATCATCATCACTTAAAGTGTCGACAATCTTGCGGCAAATTTAACAAATGGTCAACAAAAAAGCTCAGATTGTCGACAAAAGGATAATAAAAAATGGAAAGTTTGTGTTACGGATAGACGAATGCCAGAGAAAGATTCGTTATAAAAAGGTGAAGTTAAATAATAAGAGATTTCTTAATTCAAGAAAACAGTGCTCTAAAACTCGCTAATACTCCACATATAAGATAAACGTGAATTCAGATAATAAATGTTACTTAAAAATAGCCACCTTCGTGGTTTCACCTTCGACACGTGAGCCACGATACATGCCTTTGGTGTTAAATGTCAGTGCGATATTCCCTTTAGGATCAACCACAATTACGCCGCCAGTACCGCCAGCTTTGAACATTGGGCCGAAGATAACTTCTTTGCTTGCCTCTTCAACACTCTTGCCTTGATATTGCACACGGGCACAAATATCTGATGCCACGCTATAGCGAATGAAGTATTCACCATGCCCCGTTGCCGATACTGCGCACGAGCTGTTATCAGCCCAAGTACCAGCGCCAATCACAGGTGAGTCACCGATGCGGCCATAGCGTTTCGCAGTCATGCCGCCAGTGCTGGTAGCAGCTGCAACATTACCGTGTTTATCAACGGCAACTGCGCCGACCGTGCCCATCTTGTATTGGCTATCTAGCTGACGATAATTAGCTTGATAGTCTTTATTACTATCAAACTTATCTTTGAGCTGTTTAAGCTTTTTCTTGGCTCGAAGTAGCGACTTATACCGGTTATCTGTATCGAAATGACTGTTTTTAATCAGTTGCATGCCTTGCTCTAAAGCGAATTCTTCAGCGCCTTGGCCTGATAGCATCACATGGACAGATTCAGTCATCACTAAGCGAGCAAGATTGATTGGATTTTCGATGTGTTTTACGCCAGAAACAGCACCCGCTTGTTTATCACGCCCGTCCATAATTGAAGCGTCGAGCTCATGAGCGCCGTCATAAGTATAAACAGCGCCCTTGCCTGCGTTAAACAGTGGCGAGTTTTCAAGAATATTTACTGCGCGATTTATGGCATCTAAGCTTGAGCCACCAGCGGCTAAAATCTCATAGCCTGCATTAGTTGCTTCAGTGAGTTTAGCTTTATATTTAGCTTCTCTTTCTGGTGTCATCTTAGATTTGGCGATGGCACCAGCGCCGCCGTGTACTGCGATAGCAAATTTATGTTCGCTCGCCTCAAGCGGTGTTAAAAATCCTGCAATTGCAACCAATGCCACCATCGACTTGCTTAACTTCACGAACATAAATAGCTCCTAACTTTTGTTATTATTTTTTGATCCAGTTATCAGCGGTTAAAACAAATTTAGATAATACATTAACGTTTTGATCTAACTGTTTTTGTAAGCGCTTTGAGAAGCGCGGTAATAAATAATCTGGGTGGTCAAATTTGGTATGCCAGATTGAGCCCCAATGATGCTCTGTTTTGCGATCACAAGCGCCAATTGTCTCTTCGTCGAAGCAGCTCCAGAAGGTTTTATCAGTTACTTGTGAATAACCGTCATTGCCACTTTTACCGTTAATTTCAAAATTAGTCGCTTCTAAGTATGCTGTCTTAATACCATTACAGGCGAATGGCGCATGATCTGACCAACTGCCGGTTTGACCTTCTGGGTAACCTGGGAATGGTTGATGTAATAAGTGAGCATCTTTACCGTAAAGATCTTTAGAAACACTGCGCAACGCTTCACGCAATTGAGATGAGCTTTCAAAGGTCGGTGATTTCACATAGCTACAGTTATACGGCTTAGTCAGCGGGCTGTGAACGTAGAGCTTATCACCACCAATGATGGTATCAAGGTTAATCATTGCAACAACATTCTTTAGCGGGTTATCGCTGCGATTAACGTAAGCTTTAGAGCCATTCAGACCATTCTCTTCTGCGCCAAAAGCAATTAAACGTACGCTATAAGGTAGTTTTTTACCTTTAAGATCATTGGCTAACGCCATGAGCGCCACCATGCCTGAACCATTATCTAAAATACCTAATGAGCCAGCTTTTTCACCTGTAGAATCATAATGCGCGCCAACTACAATGATATCTTTCGAATCACCTTTGATATCTACCACAAGATTTTGCGATTCAACTTTGCCGTTTTTAGCGCGATATTTAAATGGCAACGATTTAACCTTGTAACCCATGGCAGTCATCTCATCGCTCATCCACTGTGCCATTTCATTTTCTTGCTTGGTGCCAGCAACACGAGCGCCCATTTTTTGAGTGACTTCAAGTAGTGACTGAAATTGATTCCACGCATAACTGGTCGAGTTATCGGCGGCGAATGTTGAGGCGCTAGAGGTCATTAGGCCCAAAGCCAAAACTAAGGCTGATTTTTTCATGAGAAGGGATCCACTAAATTCTTTTAATGGCGCTGAATATACCTTGTTTTAAGATGAGTGTTAACCAAGGCGTGCTTTACTTTGTAACTAGCTTTGTCAATTAGCGGCAAGATGCGCCTTTACGCTGATAATCGATAACATTGCCATTTTTATCAAACTCAAAATGACAACAATCATCAAACTGCTTTTTTAACATTTCACGTGCTTTCTTCACTCGAGATTTTAATGTGGAATAACTGATGCCGTTTTGCTCGGCATAGTTCTTTTGCGAAATACCTTCAAGCTCAATTGCCATAAGGAGCTGGCGTTGCTGCTCAGGTAACTGCTTAATAAATGGCTCTAGGCAAGCAGTAAAGCTATCGATAACATCACTCACATCTTCATCATACCAAGTAACATCATTCTCTCGCTGCTTTTTACTCCCTCGTTTGCGATAAAAATCGATAACGGCATTGTTAGCAATTTGAAACAACCAAGGCTTAATCTTGCTTTGATGATGTACCTCTCCAAGATTGTGATGCGTTTTTATCAACACTTCCTGCAAGATATCCTCAACATCAGCGCCATTTGCAACTTTTAAAAGCAGGAAGCTCCGCAATGCGCTTTGATATTCTTGCCATAATTGTTGAAGATTCATCTTACTTCCTCCTTATTTTCATACCAACTAGAGCATAACAAAAAGGGAGTCAAAACTGACTCCCCTGATTTTAATTTTTAGCTGTGCTTTTAGTTTACGAACGAATTAACCTTAAATGCTCATCAACCACTTCCGCATACTTACAGTAGTCTGCTTCGCTTTGCGTTTGAACATAATGATGACCTTTAAACGGCATATGCATATATTCAGCGGTGAGCCTGATTGGCTCAACGAAACAGTCGGGAAAACTAGCGCTATTCCCAGTCGATAGCATTGAGGTTGTCTTGCCTTTGAGCGAGCGCCCCAAGTTCTTTTCGATAGTTAATAAATCAGACAGACGATCGAAAAATACCTTCATCTGTGCCGACATCGAATACCAATAAAGCGGCGTGGCGAAAACGATATGATCAAAGCCAATTAATTCCTTAATCAGCGGTAAAAAATCATCGTTTCTATTGTGATGCTGATAATCGTAATATGAGATATCGTACTTTGAAAAATCGAACACCTTTGCATCGCTTTGCGCTGCGAACTCTTGTACCAAGTGATAAGTATTTCGTTGCTCCCCCGAGGTACCTAAAATAATTGCAATTTTCATGTCATTTTCTCCTTTATGCACTTTTCAAAGTAGGTTGCGTCGCTAATTCTTCACTGTCATTAGCGCTTTCTTTTGGGCGGTGATCGCTGGCAAACCACACGTAAAACACTGGCAATATAAATAAAGTAAATACGGTGCCAATCAGCATTCCCGCCACCAAAATAACGCCAATACTATTGCGTGCTTCAGCACCTGCGCCAGTTACCAAGACTAATGGGAAATGCCCAAGTACAGTGGCTAATGTCGTCATTAAGATAGGACGTAATCGCGTGCTGGCCGATTCGACAACCGCCTGCAATTTATTCTGCCCCTGCTCTTGCAGATGATTTGCAAATTCAACGATTAAAATTCCATTCTTAGCAATGAGACCAACTAGCGTAACTAGGCCAATTTGCGAATAAATATTGATGGTGGTGATTTCAAAAAACGGCAGCATTAATGCGCCTGACATAGCTAGTGGCACACACCCAAAGAGGATCACTAAAGGATCTCTAAAGCTATTAAACTGAATAGCTAAAATCATGAACACGATCGCCAGAGAAATCCCCATAATAGTCATTAAGCTATTACCTTCTTTACGGATCTCGCGCGACTCCCCCGCATAATCAACTGAATATGATTTTGGTAATATATCGGCAGCAGCTTTTTCAAGAGCAGCAAGCGCTTGTTCTTTTGTTACTCCTGGTAAAATACCGCCGTAAATCTTGAACGCATTTTGTTGTCCGAAGGAGCCCAATGCTCGCGGCACAGTGTTGTAGCTAACACTCACAAAATCGCTAATACTCACCAATTCGCCACTTGGTGTTTTTATGGTTAGCGTTTTTAACTGCTGCGGATCATTAGCAATCGCGTTATCTAACATTGGAATGACACGATAAGCCTTGCCATTAGCATCAAAGCGATTGACGAAGTTTGCCGACAGATAGACATTAAGTTGGCGACTCACATCTTGAACGGTCATCCCCAAGTCAGCGATTTTTTGTCGATTAAACGATAATTGCATTTGCGGCAGATCGATCTTTAAATCGGTATCAGCGTATAAAAACAATCCACTGCCAAAAGCGGCATAAACCAATTGATCGGCATAGCCTTTTAGCTCGTCATAGGATGCACTCGACTTAACGACCATCTCAACATCAAACTGGCCTGCTGTTGGCAGCGGTGAAGGCAAAATAGGTAAGTTATTTAATGCAGCAGAGCCAGTTAGTCGCCCGTAAATTTCTGGCATTTTTTCGTTAGTAGTGAAATCGCGCTCACTACTCTCAACGAATTCCAATCCACCAAAGCCACCGTTACTAGTAACGATTTGCCACATTTTTTTCGAACCATCGACGCTTAGTAAATTATCGACGACAGGTTTGATATTGGTTTCGTTATAGACCAGTGAAGACTCTGGCGGCGATTGCATCACCACATTGATACTACTTTGATCTTCAATTGGTGCTAATTCCTTCTTGGAGTGAAGATAGAAAGGCACAATTAATAGCCCAATAACCAAGGCGACCAACATTATCTGACCTTGAAAGCCCATCGCGCGAGTCAATAGTGAACTATAGCGCTGCTGCAATTTGGCAAACACGCCGTTAACAGCCTTGGTTAAACGTCCTTCTCGTCCCTGCGTATCTGAAACATAAGCACTCATTATCGGCGAAAGCGTAATCGCCACCACACCAGAAAGCAGCACTGCAATCGCCAGCGTAAAGGCAAATTCTTTAAACAACACACCAGTTAAACCAGATAAAAACCCGATAGGTGCATACACCATCGCTAAAGTTAAGGTCATTGAAATAACTGGTACCAACAATTGGCGAGAGCTCACCAAGGCCGCTTGTATACGAGGCATGCCATCACGCATATGGCGCGCAACGTTTTCCACCACCACAATGGCGTCATCCACCACTAAGCCAACAGACAACACAATTGCTAGAACCGTGAGTAGGTTAAGCGTAAATCCCATTACCCAGATTGCGGCAATAGCACCTAAAATTGAGATAGGAATAGTAATGAGTGGTACTAATGCCGTCTTAAACGAGCCCATCATTAGTAAAACCACAATACCAACTAACACAACGGTTTCAATCAACGTCGATACAATCTCTTTAAGAGCATCGCGCATATAAAGCGTGCCATCGTATGCGATATTAATATGTAGTCCGTTAGGTGCATTGGCGTTAATGTTATCCAACACTTGATATAGGCGATCACCAATGGCGATTTCATTTGCACCAGGCAAAGGATAAACCGAAATATAAACTGTATCTTGCTGATTAAAACGTGCTGTATTTGACGCCTGCTCTGCCCCCAACTTTACATCGGCAATGTCTTTGATATACACGATGCCATCTTGATCGCGTTTTACAATAAGCTGTTCAAACTCTTCGACACTCGATAGCTGAGTATTGGCAACAATATCAATGCGCTGCGTATCATCTTGGCCGTAGCCCAAGGTAGAAATGCTGTTGTTGCTGGCCAATGCGCTATAAACTTCATCGCTACTGACATTAAGCACATTCATTCTATTTGCATCGAGCCAAATACGCATTGCTGGTGTGCGTGCCCCTTCAATACCGACTTTCTGTACACCGTCGATATTACTGATGATGGGATTAACTTGTCGCGTCAAATAATCGCTGAGCTGAGAGAGGCTCGAACCTTTGGCTTCAACATTGAGATAGAACACCGCATGAGGGCGATCGGTTCTAGTTACTGATACCGCAGGATCTTCTGCCCCGGGCGGCAGCTCAAATTTAATTTGACTCAATCGCGTATTTAACTCAGCCAGCGCAGCTGTCGTATCTTCGTTAAGTTTTAACCACGCGGTTACTGTACTTTGACCAGATGTCGTTGAGGAATCGACATACTCTACGCCCGGTACTGTCGCTGCCACACGTTCGATAGGATCGGTAACAAAGCCCTTAACCACTTCTGCCGACGCGCCAGTGTAAACAGTGTTAATCGTCAAAGATGCACTTTTGATCATCGGAAATTGCAATACCGCAATGCTCTTAACCGCCCATAATCCGGCGAGACAGATAAATAACGATAAAACAATGGACAACACAGGACGTTTAACAAAGGCATCCATCACATTACTTTTATAATGATTGATCATCGAATGCCTCCTTGCTCAGACATTTCGACAATGTCATCAATAGCAGGTGTTTCAATGACGACCTTAGCGCTTTCCCACAACTTAAACGCGCCAATGGTTGCAATGCGCTCACCCAGCTCGACACCGGACTCAACGATTACACCTTCGGGTAGGCGCTCACCAAGCTGAACTTGTCGACGCGAAACTCGTAAATCTCCGTTAACATCAGTAATAACATAAACATAATCGCCAAGCTGGTCGCGCACTATGGCCAAGTTTGGCACTACAATAGCTTGCTTTGATTGCGCGATAGGTAGATTCACATTAAGTAGATATTGTGGTTTCACCGCAAGAGAATCCAGTGACAGTTTCGCGCGATATTGCATTTGACGGCTTTGACCGCGAAGACTTGGTGCGACGGAAACAATCTGTGCTGTAGTACTGGCTTGCTGATGAGGCAATGACAGCTCAACAGCACTACCAATATCCAACATCGGATAGACCTGAGGCACATTAAAGTCCACCCAAATACTGTCGCTAATACCAATCAACTCGACAATATCGGCATTCGCAGTCAAGGTTTGGCCAAGTGCAAGATTGTGAATTCCCACCTCGGCGTCAAACGGCGCCTTCACCGTTTTCTTATCGATTATCGATTGAATTTCACCAACTCTAGCCTGTGCAATCGCCAGCTCTGCCGTTGCCACATCGAGCTTTTCGCGGCTAATGCGTTTATCATTAAACAACAACTCAATCCGCTCAAGTGTTTGACGCTTTAAGTTCGTACTAGCCTGTGCGCTGCGCAGCTGGGCCTGCTCTTGTGAATCGTCAATACGCAAAAGCACCTGATCTTTTGTAACAGGTACACTTGGCTCTAAGTTTAAATAAACGATTTTGCCACCTAACTCGTTTTTAAGCATGACTTGTTCGGTGGCCACAGTTTCTCCTAGCACCTGATGGCTTGGCTGGATGGGCTGCTTCTGAATAGACACCGCTTGAATAGTTGCGGCGGGTTCATAATTTTCTTGCGCCGACTCCGCCGAAATTGAATGCTTTAAGTAAAAGATCCCCAGCAGTCCTAACGCAATGAAAAATAGGGTGATAACCCAAGAAAAATACTTCATTAATAGCTTCCTTCATCAAAAATTTGCAGGCATGCTAAAACCTCAACTATACTTGAGGTCAACAGTGAACTTAGGAAAAATTAGACATGGCTCTCAAAGAAGAACTATCGGTAGGTGAAGTAGCCAAACGAACCGGCGTTGCTATTTCTGCATTACACTTCTATGAGAATAAAGGATTGATTACGTCTTTTCGCGATAAAGCTAATCACCGACGATACAACCGCGATGTGTTACGAATTATCTCTGTGATCAAAGTAGCTCAAGAATCGGGAATTCAACTACAAGAAATCAAAAGCGCGTTAGAAGCGCTACCCAACAAAAAGCGTATTTCTGTTTGCGATTGGAATAAACTATCTAATGCGTGGCGTGATCAACTACAACAACGCATTGATCAATTAAGCACCCTTAAAAATAATCTCGATAACTGTATTGGTTGTGGTTGTTTATCAATGGAAAAATGTCGCCTTGTTAATCCTAAAGATGTGTTAAGTGAACACGGACCCGGACCACACTTTGCGCCAGATGAAAACACCTAAGACGTAAACGCACAACAATAGAGAACCGTAATTCGCCAAGTATCGTATCTTAATACTTAATTAATAATCAGAATTGACCAATCTTAAGACCTATCAATCATTAAAAATTTAGTGAATACTACTTTCCGTAATTCATAGAAATAGTTACTAAATTAGAGAGTGTTATATGTCATCACAGAGTCAATTTTCACTGTTTTCACAACGTCGTTTTTTGCCATATTTTATTACCCAAGCTTTGGGTGCTTTTAATGACAACCTCTATAAAAACGCACTCATTTTATTTATCGCGTTAATGGCGATTAACGATCAAGCGCAATCGAGTTTATTGACTAATATTGCCGCGGGATTATTTATTCTTCCTTTCTTCTTATTCTCGTCTATTGGCGGCCAAATCGCCGACAAATACGAAAAATCGCGACTCATTCGCGTCATAAAGCTCGCAGAAGTCGCTATTATGATCCTTGGCGCATTAGCCCTTGTTTGGGAACAAACCAACCTGATGTTAGTTGTTCTATTCTTAATGGGCACGCAGTCGGCGTTCTTTGGTCCCGTGAAGTTTTCACTCTTACCACAACAACTCGATAAAACCGAGCTTGTTGGTGGTAATGGCCTCATTGAAATGGGTACCTTCCTCGCAATTTTGGGCGGTACTATTTGTGCTGGTTTATTATTTGAATTTGAAAAAGCGCTCATCATTGTCGCTGTTGCTGTTATCGCCTTTGCTTTGCTGGGTTATTTGGCCAGCCGCTCTATTCCACAAGCGCCAGCTAACGATCCTACGCTAACTGTCAATTACAACCCCTTTAGTAGCATTAAAAAAACATTAGGCGATGTAAAAAAAGAGCGCTCACTTTTCTTATCTATTCTGGCAATAAGCTGGTTTTGGTTCTTAGGTGCAGGCTACTTAACACAGTTTCCTGCGTTTGCATTAAGTGAATTAGGCGGTAATACACAGCTAGTTACCTTACTACTCGTTATCTTTTCATTTGGTGTAGGTCTAGGCTCTATCTTATGTGAAAGATTATCAGGCCACACCATCGAGCTAGGAATTATTCCTATTGGCTCTATCGGCATGAGCGTATTCGGTATCGATATTTATTTTGCTGCTCAGTCACTCATGGTCATTGAAAACATGACGGCGATGGAATTTATTAGCCACAGCCAAAATTATCGCCTGCTAGTGGATTTGCTATTACTCGCTGTCTTTAGTGGTATTTATGTAGTGCCATTAAATGCATTAATCCAAACCCGTGGCGAGGATAAACAACGCGCGCAAATCATCGCGGCTAACAACGTGTTAAATGCATTATTTATGGTGCTAAGCGCTGTAACCGCCATTGTATTACTTTCTGTATTAGAGTTATCTATCGTCGAATACTTCTTAGTACTCGGCATCGCCAATCTATTTGTGGCTGGTTACATTTACTGGCAAGTGACTGAATTTGTATTGCGCTTTGTTATTTGGATTATTAGCCATACTATGTATCGCGTTAAACATCGTGGCATTGAGAATATCCCAGAACAAGGCGCTGCCGTGTTAGTGTGTAATCACGTCAGTTTTGTCGATGCACTACTTATCGCAGGTAGCTCACGTCGCCCAGTGCGCTTTGTGATGGATAAAACTATCGCCAACATGCCGTTGATGAAATACGTCTTTAAGTGGGCGAAAACCATTCCGATTTGTTCACCTAAACAAGATATCGATACTTATAACCGCGCATTTGAGCAAATTAAGCAAGAGCTTGATGACGGTGAACTGGTGTGTATTTTCCCCGAAGGACGCATTACCAAGGACGGCGAACTTAACGAATTTAGAGGTGGCATCGAGAAAATCCTCGCGACTAATCCTGTGCCAGTCATTCCTATGGTATTAACAGGTTTGTGGGGGTCATTCTTTAGTCATAAAGACGGCCACGCGTTTACCACTAAGCCACGCCGTTTCTGGTCACGCGTCGGTTTAGTTGTCGACGAGCCGATTGCTGCTCAGAATGCATCAGCTAAATATTTACAACAGATCACCCAAAATCTGTTAGACAATGAAGAAAAGCGCTAATTATTAGTCGCTAAGCCGTCAAAAATATGGTTAAGTATTCGCCACTATAATAACAAAGTAGGATTTTATTATGTGGCGTTTACTTCTGCCCCTTTGGCTAACTTCAGTTTCCTTCACCACCAACGCCCAGCAAAACTTTGACGATGAGAAATTTAACGATCTCACACTTACTAAAGCTCAACAGTTGCTAGCAACTAAGAAACTAACCAGTGTCGAATTAGTAAAATTCTACTTACATCGCATCGAAAAATACGATCAGCAAGGGCCCAGCGTTAACTCTGTGCCAGTCATCAACGCCAATGCTTTAGCAATTGCAAAGCAACTAGATAACGAACGGGCAAAAGGACAGTCTCGCGGACCATTGCATGGCATTCCCGTAGTATTAAAAGACAACATCGACACCGGTGACGGCATGGCCAACACAGCAGGCTCCTTAGCACTAAAAAACAACTACCCAACACAAGACGCTCACCTTGTAGCTCGGTTAAGAGAGGCCGGTGCTATCATTCTAGGTAAAGCCAATTTAAGTGAATGGGCAAACTTTCGCGGATTCAAATCATCAAGTGGCTGGAGCGCCCTTTGGGGACAAACTAAAAATCCGCATAATTTAAACTACTCGACATGCGGTTCAAGCGCGGGCTCTGGCGCAGCGGTGGCTGGTGAATTTGCACTACTTGCCATAGGTACCGAAACAGATGGTTCAATTACTTGCCCCGCAGCCCTTACAGGAATCGTCGGTATTAAACCAACATTAGGCACTGTTAGTCGCCACGGCATCATCCCCCTTGCTCACAGTCAAGACACTGCAGGACCGATGGCAAAAACTGTAACGGGCGCGGTGAGTACGCTCGAATTTATGCGAAATTTCGATGCGAAAGATCCAAGTGCCATCAATACCACGGGTTCGTTGATACCTCATTTAAAGTTAGACGGTCTCAAAGGAAAACGTATTGGTATCGTTAGAAACCTTATGGGATACCACAAAGGACTAGACGCCCAATTTGAAATAGCCATCAATGACTTGAGAAAACGTGGTGCAATCATCGTCGACAATACCGATATTGCACATTTAAAAGATGTAGGAGCTTACGAATTTACTGTTTTACTATTTGAATTTAAGCACGATTTAAATAAATACCTCGCAAGTTCTAAAACCGGCTTCTCCCTAGAGAAATTAATCGAATTCAATAAAAAGCATACAGAAAAAGAACTGACATATTTTGGCCAAGAAATTTTTGAGCTTGCCCAAGCGACGACAGGCTTAGGCGACAAAGAGTACCTAGATGCAAAACAGCAAACAACAAAGTTAATGGGCTCAGAAGGAATAGATGCAACATTGCAGAAACATAATCTTGATCTGTTAATTGCGCCAACAACACAGCCAGCTTGGAAGATTGACTGGAAAAATGGCGACCAATTCCTAGGTGGAGCAGCTCGGCCAGCTGCGGTTTCTGGCTATCCACATATTACTGTTCCAATGGGCTTTGTCGATAACTTGCCTGTCGGTTTATCTTTCTTCGGTGGTTTCTTATCAGAGCCCACATTGATAGAAGCCGCCTACGATTTTGAACAAGCGACTCAATACCGGAGACAGCCTAAATTAGCGGTCAACTAAATCGATAATTTCATATCTACGACTATCAACCTCTCATCCTGAGGATTTGCGGTTGATAGTTTTTACGCAAGTCTTTAAGATCTTGCGCCGAATTTAATGCCAAACTGTTTTTTAAGTCCATTGGCATTACGCAATAATTCCTAATGCTTATTACATCAATTAACAAAAAGAGCTGATCAACTTTCATTGCAGTAATACTGATCACATTCTTATATTGATGAATATCGATAACAAACTAAAAAGTGAGCAGATTCATGACTAAAACATCAATCGCATTAATAACTGCAAGCATGCTAACGCTTAGTTCACATGCCAATGCTGATATTTCATCGACAGTAAAACTGGCGTCTGATTACACTTTTAACGGTGTTAGCCAAACACAAGATAAACCAGCTCTACAAGCGAGCTTAGACTACGCCAATGACAATGGTTTATACGCTGGTACATGGGCATCAAACGTTGACTTCGGCGGCACAGATGACACTAATCTAGAGTGGGATTTTTACTTAGGTAAATATTACCAACTCAACGAAAAACTCGGTGTTGACGTCGGTATCGCCTATTACACCTATCACGGTGATTCTGCATCGAGCGATTACAAATACCCAGAGGCTTACGCTAAGTTTAGCTCCACCTCAAAATTAGGAACCAGTGAATTCAACTTATGGTACAGCTGGGATTACTTCGGCCTAGACGTTGGCCACACTATCGCCATGGTTGCCCACACTTTTGAAGTTGCACCAAATCACAACGTTCGCGTGAGCTTTGACCGTTCTATTTCTGACGACAGCGCCAAGTGGACTTGGGACGGTAAAAGTGGCTACAACCACTATCGCGTTGCTTATAACACAACGTGGAAAAAATTCGATTTAGAACTGGCTTTAGAAGACACCAACATGAATTTAGATACAGCAGATACTCGCGTCGTATTTTCTGTATCACGCACATTTAATCTTTAATTATTGTTTGAGAAGATCATGACCAACACAAACAAACCAAACGGCAGCGCAATGCTAGAGCGCGCTCATCAAAACATGCCAATGGGTGTAGCGGACAGCTACCGTTACTGGGGCGAAGAAAACACCGTATTTTTAAGTAGCATGAAAGGTTGTACCATCACAGATTGTGACAATCAGGTATTCACCGATTTTCGTCTTGCCTACGGCCCGATTATCTTAGGTTACCGCGACGAGCGTATCGACAGCGCAGTTGTTGATGCCATCACTAACATCGGTAGCATTTCTGGTTTTTCAACTGGCCTAGATTCAGACGTCGTTGAGCTTATCAAATCGCTATGTCCTAACATCGAAAAAATGCGCTTTGCTAACTCTGGTACAGAAGCTGTTATTGGCGCGGTTCGCACGGCACGTGGTTTTACAGGCCGTAATAAAATCGTTGTTGTCGAAGGTGGCTTCCACGGTTTACACGACGAAGTAATGTGGAAATCAGACGTAGATAACTGGGACGTAGCCAATGAGAAAGACCCTGCGATCATTCCATTTGGTGCAGGGATCCCAGATAGCACTAAAGATCATCAAGTAAGTGTTCCTTTAAATAACTTCGACGCATTAGACGCTGTTTTCAAAGCATTTGGCGATGATATCGCTGCAATTCTTATCGAGCCAATCATGGGTAACTGTGGTTCAATTGCCTCGACGCAAGAATACATGCAAAAACTACGCGATATCTGTGATGCCAATGGCTCGCTACTTATCTTAGATGAAGTTAAAACAGGCTTCCGCGTAGCTAAAGGCGGCGCGCAAGAGTTATACGGTATTCACGCCGATTTAACCACTTATGCGAAAGCCATGGGTAATGGCTACCCAGTTGCTGGTTTCGGTGGTCGTGCAGATGTTATGGATACTATTTCATTTGCGAAAAACGGCGTGACTCACGGCGGTACTTACACGGCGAACATGGTGGCACTAAGCGCTGCTAAAGCGACATTAACTGTATTGAAAGAAACCGATGCGTTAGCAAATGTTGATAAAGTAGGTCGCGATATCCAAGAGCTACTTTCTCGCGTATTCACTAAGCACGGCGTTGAGCATCGTTTTGCAGGCCCAGACTCAATGTTTGGTGTACACTTTGGCAGTGAAGTGCCGCAAAACTACCGCGATTGGAAACAAACAAACAGCGATCTCTACACCGAGTTCGCCATGAATTTAATCGCTAACGGCGTAATGCTAGAACCGGATTCACGCGAACCTTGGTTTATCTGTGAAGCCCACAAAGACATGGATTTAGCATGGCTTGAGCAAGTGGCTGACAAATCAATGGCAGACGCCATTGCTGATCACAACGCTTAATTAAACACGCTGTTTAATCCCCAAAAAGCTTGGCCACGGCCAAGTTTTTTTTATTTTCATCACAAATTACGACCAATGGTACTTGCAGCTTAGTCGTACCTTCCTCGCTATCAACCGCCTCAAGTTTGCCAACAAATTATTACTATCAAATACTTAAACTTATTCAATAACAGAGCAATTTAGAATATCAATGGTAAGATATTCCTAACATCCACGGTCTCTTGCCATAACGAGTGAATATTGAGAAAAACTAGATGATTTTACCTGTGATTATGGCGGGCGGTAACGGATCGCGATTATGGCCACTATCGAGACAACTTTTTCCCAAACAGTTTCTTAGACTGCATGGTGATGACACTATGTTGCAAAGCACGGTTTCACGCTTACAGGACATCGAGCATCAACCGCCACTGATTATATGTAACGAAGAACATCGCTTTGTTGTTGCCGAGCAGCTGCGCAGCGCCAAGCTTAATCACGGTCAAATTCTATTAGAACCAGTCGGTCGCAACACAGCTCCCGCCATTGCACTGGCTGCGTTTAATGCCGTTAATCAAGGACAAGATCCTCTGCTCTTAGTGCTAGCTGCTGATCATGTAATTCAAAATACCGATGCTTTTACGCAAGCCGTCAATCAGGCCGCTAAACTGGCAACGCAGAATAAACTCGTCACTTTTGGCATTACCCCCACTCATCCAGAAACAGGCTATGGCTATATCAAAGCTGGTGAAATGGAAAATAACAGCGCAGCAGTAGAGCAATTTGTTGAAAAACCTGATTTAGCCACCGCGCAAAACTATCTCCATTCAGGTAATTACTTTTGGAATAGTGGCATGTTTATGTTTAAAGCCAGTATTTTCCTCGATGAGCTGAAACAACATCGCCCTGACATCTACAGCGCTTGTCAAAGCGCCATGAACAATACCAGCAGTGATTTAGATTTTATTCGCATCGATAAAACGGCATTCGAGCTATGCCCCGATGATTCTATCGACTACGCCGTAATGGAAAAAACCGCCCAAGCGATGGTGGTTCCTATGAGTGCCGATTGGAGTGACATCGGCAGTTGGTCGGCACTGTGGGATATCGAAGAAAAAGACGACAACGGCAATGTCTGTCACGGCGATGTGCTTAACGTTGATAGCCGCAACAGCTACATCAATGCTCAAGATAAGCTAGTTGCTACCGTAGGTTTGGATAATGTAGTGATTGTCGAAACCAAAGACGCAATTCTAGTGGCCGATAAATCCAAGGTGCAAAACGTTAAAAATGTGGTTAATGAGTTAAAAGCTCAAGGGCGCAGCGAAGTCTCTGAACACCGCGAAGTCTATCGTCCATGGGGGAAATACGATTCCCTCGATGACGGTAATCGCTTTAAAGTAAAACGCATAACAGTTAAACCCGGCGCGCGCTTATCAACACAAATGCATCATCACCGCGCCGAACATTGGATTGTTGTCACTGGCACAGCCAAGGTAATCAAAGACAATGAAGAAGTGTTCCTCACCGAAAATCAATCAACCTACATTCCCGTTGGTAGCGTTCATTCGCTAGAGAACCCTGGAATGGTAGATTTAGAACTCATTGAAGTGCAATCTGGCGGCTATCTTGGCGAAGACGATATTGTGCGCTTTGACGACAAATACGGACGCGAATAACATTTATGGCACTTGCTTGTTTTAAAACCTATGACATTCGCGGCCGTTTGGGCAGTGAAATCAATGAAGATATTAGTTATCGTATTGGCCGCGCCTTTGGCCTAGTGACTAAAGCCAAATCAGTGGTGATTGGCGGCGATGCTCGGGAGACATCTCCTGCACTAGCGAAAGCTTTAAGTAATGGTCTACGCGATAGTGGTGTTAATGTGATTGATTTAGGACTCGCGGGCACCGAAGAGATTTATTTTGCAACCTCCAATCTTGATTGCGACGGCGGCATAGTCGTTACCGCATCTCACAATCCTATCGATTACAATGGCATGAAACTGGTTGCTAGAAACAGCAAGCCAATCTCTCGCAATAGTGGTTTAAATGAGATTGAACGGCTCACAGAAAGCCAACCTTGGTTAGCAGATAAATCGTCAGCTGCTCGTGGCAACTATCAGCGCCACTCTAATCTCGATGCTTACATAGGCCACCTCTTTGGCTATATTACGCCAAATAATATCAAGCCGATGAAACTAATTGTTAACGCGGGGAATGGCGCAGCAGGCCATGTCATCGATGCACTGGAACAACAATTCACAGCGTTAAAGATCCCCGTTGAGTTTATTAAGATCCACCATCAAGCTGACAGTAGTTTTCCCAATGGCATTCCTAATCCACTACTTGTTGAAAATAGAGCGTCAACACGCAACGCAGTAATTGAGCATAAAGCGGATTTAGGTATTGCGTGGGACGGTGATTTTGACCGCTGCTTCTTATTCGATGAACGCGGTGAATTTATTGAAGGCTACTATATTATCGGTCTACTCGCTCAAGCGTTTTTAGCAAAGGAAAACGGCGCTAAGATCATTCACGATCCGCGCTTAACGTGGAATACCCAAGAACTCGTCAAAAACTCAGGTGGTCAAGCTATAGAGAGTAAAACAGGCCATGCTTTCATTAAAGAACGTATGCGCGATGAAGACGCTATCTATGGCGGAGAAATGTCAGCGCATCATTACTTTCGCGACTTTTTCTATTGCGATTCGGGCATGATCCCGTGGTTATTAATTATTGAGCTGCTAAGTAAAGAAGGAATATCACTATCACAAGCGGTCAATACACGGCAGTTGCGCTATCCTTCATCAGGCGAAATCAATTTAAGATTAACAGCACCTGCCGAAGCCATTGCCGCTGTTAAAGCTCACTTCTTGAAGAGTGCGATAACGGTTGATGAAATCGATGGCCTTTCGATGGCATTTGAGAATAACGACCAGCGCTGGCGTTTTAATTTACGCAGTTCGAATACCGAACCAGTTGTTCGTTTGAACGTTGAATCATTTGCTAATAACGAGCTAATGACAGAAAAAACAGCCCTAATTTTGTCCCTACTACAAGAAATTAATCCCTAATCAACTAAAAAGTATAAAAAATCAGCACTAAAGTACCAAGAATATTGGTTGATATTAGTGTATTTTACTAGTTATAAAATAACAATAATAACAAGGATTGCTTACCTAGTATTTGGCAACGCACGGAAGGTTTAACATGACGCCGCAATTGGTTCAAAATATTCAGCATCGCCGCGAAGTAATGCGCGCACTGCTTTTTATTATTTGCTTGGGTGGGGTTAGCTTTTTTACTATCAACATCTATCGCGAAATCTATTTTCTCGCCTTTCTTGAACTCAGCTATAGTATCTACGCCGTTGCTCTGCTGCGCATTATTTCAAAGACAGACAATTTTCAACGCTGGGTTGTCGCGTTTTTAATCCCCTTGTACTCGCTTATCCTGTACGCCCTCTATTTACCCGAAACATCGAAATCAATGTTTGTGTGGATATTAGCATTCCCCATCGTTTCTTATTTGTTATTAGGAAAAAAAGCAGGTCTCCTAGTTTCAGTTTTATTTTTGATGACGGCCCTTATCATCTATCACGTAAAATTTTTAACGATGCAAGGCTCCGTCGATATCGCAGAATCACTAAATGTTATATTTAGCTCTGCCTTAATGATTTCATTTGCTCATGTCTATGAGAAAAATCGCGAAAGCAATGAAGTCAGGCTGCTGGAATTGGCGGGTACCGACAGCCTTACAGGTGTGCCTAACCGACTAAAACTCTATGAAAGCTACGGCCAATGGTTAAAACAGCTCAAGTGTGGACAGCCGACGCCGATGTCGGTTGCGCTAATAGATTTAGATCACTTTAAAACAATCAATGATAAATATGGCCATAGTGCTGGCGATGAAGCATTGCGTCATGTTGCTAATTTCATTCGTGCCAAAATGCCTGCTAATGCTTTGCTAGCAAGAATTGGTGGTGAAGAATTCACATTGAAAATAACCGAAGTAGAGCTAGCGCAGTGTTGCGACTTTATCAATGAATTGCGCAAAGAGCTCAATGAATCTCCACTTGTTCACGAAGGCAAGGTGATAAAGATTACATTTAGCGCCGGCATTGCAACTTATGGCGAAGATGGCACTAGCCTTGATGCCTTATTGGCTTGCGCCGATAAACGCTTATACATTGCTAAGCGTCAAGGGCGCAATCGCGTGTGTTGCGAGGGGGTTCACGAGGTTAAAACATCAAACAAAGTTCTTTGCTGAGCGTCCATCGCCTCAACAGGTGTCAGTACTGAGCTAGCCAATACGTGATTACAACCGGTTTGGCATACGGCACCTTGTCCTTTGATATAAGCGGCTAATACGGCTTTGGCTTTTTCTAAACTCTTACCATAGCGACTAATCACTTGTTCTACCGTAACGTGCTCTTTAGGATCGTCCTGCCAGCAATCATAATCTGTTGCAATGCCGATGGTGCAATAACAAATTTGCGCCTCACGGGCTAAAAACACCTCAGGTACATTTGTCATGCCCACTAAATCTGCCTGCACGGCATTTTTGAGGAATAAACTCTCTGCCTTAGTACCCAAGCGTGGGCCATCGACACAGGCATAGGTCTTGTTGCGGTGAACCTCGATATCGATAGTTGCCGCCGCATCGCTAATGCTGTCTGCTAGCGCGCTACACGTTGGTTCAGCCGTTGAAACATGTGCGACTAATCCTTTGCCAAAGAAGGTTTTTTCGCGTGGCGATTTCACAAAATCAAAATACTGATCGGCAATAGCTAAATCACCTGGCTTGATCTCTTGCTGCAAGCTACCTACGGCAGACATGCCAATAATCTGTTTTACACCTAGCGACTTTAACGCCCAAATATTAGCGCGATAATTTACTTCCGATGGCAATAAACCGTGGTTGTTGCCATGTCGCGGTAAAAATAAGATTTCCTTACCTAAGTATTGGCCGCGAACAATAGGTGCTGACGGCGCGCCGAATGGCGTGTCTACTTCGTGAGTCTCGATGACCTCTAAGCCATCAATGCTGTAAATTCCAGTGCCACCGATAACGGCTAACATAAACTTTCCTTATTAAATTGAGCTGGTAATGAGGTGATCCAATGTTTAATTTCGTCACGCACATCGCGATAATAATTGA
This sequence comes from Psychrobium sp., assembly GCA_049607155.1. GTDB lineage: Bacteria > Pseudomonadota > Gammaproteobacteria > Enterobacterales > Psychrobiaceae > Psychrobium. The sequence continues at coordinate 30,381 of JBMYWG010000019.1, read as the reverse complement.
GTGCTTCTTCTGGTGAACTAGCACTTTGCGCGAGTTTCGGCGGATCGTCAAATTGACGCATAATAACATTCGTCTTCGCAGGAAATGTCGGGCAATTTGTCGCGGCGTGTTCACACACAGCCACCACGTAATCGAACTCACAATCGTCGAATTCATTCAGCGTTTGCGATTGATGATTACTAATATCTACACCTACTTCTTGCATTACTTGCACCGCATTCGGGTTTAAGCCGTGGGACTCAATTCCCGCTGAATAACTGAGAAACTCATCGCCGAGTAGTGAATTAGCAAAACCGTGCGCCATCTGGCTGCGACACGAATTTCCGGTACATAAAAATAAAATCGATTTCATCGTTTCCTCACATTTCACTACAACTGGCACCCAGTGCAAAACAGCTGTAACACCTATGGTGCTTAAGGTTAATGATTTGCTTCATGCTCGCGGCAAGGCTAGTTGCCAAAAAGTAATCTTCGTCATCGTCCACCAGTGTGCAAGCGTAAACCTGCATCTGATTGTCTTTCTTAATAATCATCTTAGAGTTAGCGCACATATAATTTTCACGCTGCTGTTCAGTCTGATACTTTGTCATACAGGTGGTGGTAATGTGCGGCACATCGGCGATAGAGCCCGGTGCTAAAAAGTCAGGAAAAGCCACCATGGTCATATCATGTGGCAGCTTATACTGCGCAAAAAGCTCGTGATATTGCGCTTCGACAGCCGCCGTATCCTCCCCTTTAGCCATGTGGCGAGCGAGCGAGACGTGAAAACCGTGTTCGTGTAGTAACTGCATGCCTTCAAACGCTTTAACGAAATTTCCTTCGCCGCGCCCTGCATCGTGCGTTGCTTCCTCTGGTGAGTCGATGCTGACACGAAAGGACACAGGATGTTGCCCCTTAGCTTGCAATGCCAATAAGGCATCCATACGTTTAACCAAAGGTTCGGTGCCATTAGTCAGCACCAAACAAGGTTTAAACTGCGAGGCATAATCTAAAATTTTAACGATATCTTTAGCGAGAAATGGCTCACCGCCGGTAAACGAAAACTGCTCGACGCCCATAATTAAGGCTTCGTCGATAAAAGGCTTAACTTCTTCAAACTTAGGCGTTAACAAACGCTTATCAGACGGGCTTGAGCCCTCCAAACAAAAATCGCACGCCAAGTTACACTTGGTGCCGGTGTGAAACCACAACTCTTTTAGCGAATGCGGTTTAATGTAACCGCGCGCATCACCCAGTGGCGTGTACTGCCAATTGTGCAGACGCTCCTGACGAACAGGGATGATTTCACCGACGGAGATATTCATTAGCAACAGCTCGTCTTAGCTTTAGGTGCAGGTGCGCAGCAACCACCACTTTGCTCGGCTTCATCTGCCATAAAATCGAATTGATGAGCAGGTACGTCAAATAGTCCTTGATGCGTATTAAAATCACCGTGAAACTCGAAATGTTTGGCAAGGCGAGACTGTTGTAATGTGCGCCACGTATTGCCGCTAACCGCCGTTGCCTTCCCCTTAGAAAACGCTGTATTTTCGTCAAAGTTCCACTTACAACCGTGATCTTTAATAGTGCCTAAATAGGTCACTGTTTGGCCGTAGTCTTGCGGTGATACTTCAAGATCTTGCGCTTTGAATAAGCGATAAGTCGCCGAAGTAAACCTAATATCGCCAAGTTTTTGTGCTAGCTGATCGTTATCGATAGTAATGGCGCGACTGCTTACTAAGCGCGGCTCAGCAAAGCCAACAGCCTTAGCTAGGTTTTCGAAATCATTCCAATACAACGCGCCACTTAGACATTCACCGTACAGTAAAGGATCGTCTTTTAGGTGCTGCGGCACGCGCTTGTCGGCGTAAACATCGGAAAAATAAATTTCGCCACCCGCCTTTAAGATGCGGAACACTTCTTTTAATACTGCATGCTTATCTGGGCTTAAGTTAATCACACAGTTAGAAATCACTAAATCCATGCTGTTATCGCTGATATTTAGCTCATCTAGTTTCTCAATATAACCTTTCAAAAACTGTGTGTTGGCTTGTTGGTAGCCAAATTTTTCACGATGATACTCGACGTGCTTGTTAGCTACAGCTAACTGCTCGTCTGTCATATCGACGCCAGTTACACTGCCATTTTCCCCAACCATTTGCGCAATGGCGTAACAATCGCGTCCAGCGCCGCAGCCGAGATCTAATACATCACAGCCAGCTAACTCTTCTGGCGTAACCAAACCACAACCGTAGTAACGTGCCATCACTTCATCGTGAATATTCGATAGAATCTGTTTAACCTCTGGCGTTAAATCGTCGTCGGTGCAACAAGCATTGGTTTGTAGATCCTCTGATCCTTGTAACACATTGCCGTAATAATCTTGCACAACGTTATGCATGGCTAATCACTCCTGAAGAAATAAATAATTGATTTAACGTATTTAATAATTTTTTGCGTGCCGGGCGCTCATCGCCTTTCAAATCTTTGATCAGCTTTTTAATATCGGCGACATAGTCGATATCATAGCCCGGCGTCATGTAGTGCACATCGAGTTCTTGCTCACTACAACTTTGCGAAAGCGCCTGAGACAAAGAGTCGGTACTCCACGGTAAGTCGATAATGTTTGGCCAAGGCTGAGCATTGGCCATAATCACCACCCCACCATCATCGGCGTGGCTAAGCACAATATCGTGCTTATTTAGCTCGCGCGCCGCTTCACTAAAATGCTGCGCGGTGAGCATAGGCGCATCGGTGCCTATGGTAATAATTTTTTCATGACCGAAAACACGCAATACGTGATCAACATAGTTGAGGCGCTGTCCCAAGTTTCCAGACATTCCCGAGGGCAGCTGCGTCATTACCTGTGCGTTTTCGTTTAAGCTCTGCGCCCATTCGACATCTTCTTCGTGGCTACAAGCAATAACAACTGGCCCTTGCCACGCATGACTATCTTCAATTGCACATGCCAACAACGCCTTAGCGACAATCAAGGTTTTTTCGGCAGAAATCGTCTCGGCGATGCGCTGCTTTCCTTGATGTAATTTGGGGCGTTTACAAAACAACACCAAGGTCGGCCACTGCTTACTAGCAGTCCCGTCATAATTTGATGTTGGTAATTGATAAGGCATTGGCTCTCTCGAATAAATAGCGGTTAAATCAAAAGACCCTAGTTCGGCTGATTTAATTTCCAGTTATATGCAAAATCTATGTCGCCGTCGAAGTTACGCAATTTTTCAGCAATCTCAGGTTCGGCGTAATGGCTAAGATGAAGCAGTAAATCACGTTCGTTATCGCCAAAATCGATAGAGAACCAGCTATAAATACTCGAAAGTACCAAGGTATTATTATCAAAATGCACACCTTTGCGCTGATTGATAAATCGTTTGGCTCCCTGTTCTAATTGATGTTCGATATCCGATCCAGTTAAGGGTTTCGCTGGTAAATCGGGACAGCCAATGCTGGCACAATTAATCACATAATGAATGCGCTTGTCTTGATAAATACCGCGCAAAATACCGTGCTCTATCTGATTAAGCGTCAATGGCGTATTAGCGACTACTGCCAGCTCTTCATTCCACGGCCCAGTAATGCCATCGCCAATCTCTTTAATGGATGAAAGCGGATAATTTTTTAAGATCAGATCTATGGTGAGGGCGTTATAGAGATTTGCCCAATAAGCCATTTGCTCACGCTGATTATAGTCTCGCGGATCGATAGCTTGCAGCTGTGTTAAATAAGTCGTTAGCTTGGCTTTATCGTTTTGTGATACTGCTGCGTAATCAAATTCGCGCACGCCGTTGTTGGTATTTTCACTCAGATAATTATTGAGAATATCGCCCCATAGTTGATGATCGATAACGCCGTTACTTTGCTCATCACTTTGCTGCCATGAAACAATGGCATTGGGGCTAATGGCTTGATAGAGCGTGTAAGCTTTTATCGCCAATGCACCGCCAATAATCGCGGCGATAATGAGTAAAACCTTTAACTTACTCATTGCCCGTACCGCAAATAGTGTTTAACGATCCGGCGCTTTTTTAGATAAAGCTTGGCAATCATCGATAAGATACCTATGCCCGCTTTTACCGAGCCTGACAGCGTGCCACTGATTTTAGACTCACCAATACGCACCTTAGAATCCACCGAATATTCACTCACCTGCATGCCACAAATAATGGCTTTTACCTGCATCTCTACCGTCCAACCGAATGTTTTATCTTGCATATCGATTGCCATTAACGAGTCACGGCGCATGGCGCGGAACGGCCCGAGATCGGTAATCTTTTGTCCCCAGAATAAAGTAATGAGATGGCTCGATAACCAGTTACCAAACATTTGAGTGCTAGTGAGTGCACCTTTTTCGATGTGACCTAGATTACGAGAGCCAATAGCCAAATCATCGCCATTAACGATTCCTTCTAACATCGGCAGCGCTTGCTGCGCAAAGCACGAATCATCACCATCAACAAAAAGCACGATATCGCAATTAGGTAAACGCTCCATTGCTGTTAAACAGGCGATGCCATAACCAGGAATATCTTGCCTCACAACAACGGCACCAGCATCTGCTGCAACTTGTGCCGTGCTATCGGTAGAGCCGTTATCGCAAACGATAACTTCATCAATAACCTGCTGCTCATTTGCTCGCAGCGCCAGCAATTGACTCACTACCTTCTTGATAGCAAGCTCTTCATTAAGCGCTGGAATAATGGCGACAACTGACTGACCTTTATACATGTAAAACCTCTATGTGCTCAAAGTGACTCTATTGAGCGTGAATATCTCGACTTATCGTTTTATTGCTTAGCCATTGATGATAAAAATAACGCATAACAGCAACAACAGCTGCCAACTGCACCAAGCCCACTAACCACACAGGCCAAGCAGCAGGCTGCCACAGACGCTCACTTAAAAAACCGTTTAACACTTCATACGTCAATGGCATCAAAAGCGTCCAAAAAATTAAATAACGATTTGGCGCTAACGCTAACAGCGGCAATAATGGCATTAAATACCACGGAAAAATCACTGGACTAATAAGCAGTGGAATTGCTACTACAATCTGCGCAGCAAGAATCAGCTGTGATTTAGCCGATAACTTTACTCTTTCTTTCCATAAGAAAAGCGCTATCGCCAGTGAAAGTACAGCGGCGAAAATGAGCATACTTATCAATATTTGATAACCGTTAAAAATCTGATCCAATGTTACAAATAATGGCGCGGCAAAACGCCATTTTTCAAAAAATACTCCGATACTGCCTACGGGATGCAGCCCCAACCCCAAAGTCACTAGATAAATAGCAACAATAGTCATCAGAGCGCTAACCACCAACTTGGCAGCGGCTTTGATATTAGGCATGGTAAATATCAAAGGTAGTAGCAACATAATTGGCACGACCTTTATCGCCGTACCTAAGCCGATAACAACGCCAGTTAGTACAACGCGCTGTCGTTGCCATAAATAAAGCGCAGCAACCACCGCTAAGGTAGATATTGCATCGATATGCAAACCAATATTGGCTTCTAATATCAGCAGTGGCGAAAAGGAAATTAATGATAAATGCTGCAATTTACCCGCATGTTCAAGCACTTTAGCAGCAATAAAGAGCGTGGCTAAACTAGCGCTAAGAATAATAAGCTTCCACGCTAGAAGCGCATGCTCCAATCCAAACGAGGCTGCAAGTGAAAACAATCCCAATGCCAGCGGTGGATACAAGGTGACATATTTGGCGTGCTCACTTGGTGGTTGCCATTGTGCCCGCAGCTCTTGTAGCTGCGGCGCATCGTGACTTACCCGATAAGGATCTAGTCCCTCAACGGCAATGCGGCCATCAAACAAATAACGATCAACGTCGTTAGAGGCATAAGATCCCGCATCAATGAGCAATACACGTGCAAGCACTGCAATCGCCAATAACCAGCGAATATCCTTAAAGCTAATGGCTTCTGGCGCGCTCTTCCATGCCGTTAGCATGGCAATTGCCATGAGCGAATATTGCGCCATGGTCAAATAGCCCATGTTATAAGCAGGCCTAACCGCAGCAAGCTCTGCTAAGTAATAACTTGCCAAGGCGAGTAGCAACACCGCCAGTGCGCTACTGCGAAATACAGCGCTATGTGGCGTGCGCGCAAAAAGCCCTGACAAAACAGCCATAACTACTTAGATAGCTGGTAGTGGTGATAGAAACTATGCAGTGCTGCTGTAACAAAGCCGATGGTTAGTAGCAATAAGAACGGCAACATAAACCAATGTTGATGGTTAATCGCCCACATCAGCACTACGGCATAAATACCCGCAATAACGAATTCGAATATGGCTCCTTTAGGTGCCACTGCTTTATAGTTCTTGATTGATTCAGGCACTATGCTTATTGGTTTCGCTTCATTTTGCAGCTCACCAGTCTTAGGAGTACGAACAAATTCACTTTCGCGCCCCATTAATGCCTCAAGGCCAGCTTTCGAATTGTTAATTGCTAGCTGAATACCCAGCATCACTAAATTAGGTACTTTTACTAATGCACGGCTCTTATTGCGTTTAAGCGCAATTTGTCCCCAGTACAAGTAAATCAGGTGACCACCAGATGACATAATTAACAGCGGAATATCGATCCACCAGATATTTAAGAAGTCGTATTTATCTCGTAGTAATAAACTCGGTACCAAGAAAAATAAGGTATCCACTAGCATCACGAAATATGCAAGATTATTGGACAAATGAAAGGTCGACTCGATTTTCTTAGTCAGCGGCACTTTAGCGCGCCATACTGTGGACATCATTTTCATCATCACCTGCACGCCGCCTTTCGCCCAACGGTACTGTTGAGTCTTAAAGGCATTCATGTCAGCAGGTAATTCTCCAGGGCATGGAATGTGATTAAGGTAAACCATCTTCCAGCCTTTGAGTTGAGCACGATAGCTCAAATCGAGATCTTCAGTTAGCGTATCAGCACTCCAATGTCCAGCATCGATAATGGCCGAAGTACGCCAAATGCCGGCAGTACCATTAAAGTTAAACAGCATATTGCTCGCACTACGCACCTGTTGCTCTAGACTAAAGTGCGCATCGAGCATAATGGCTTGTGTCTTAGTCAACAGACTGCTGCGGCGATTTAAGTGCTCCCAACGCAGTTGCACCATAGCCACATCGTTTTGGGTGAAATAGTGAATACTATCGAGCAGAGTATTAGGATGCGGAATAAAGTCTGCATCAAAAATTGCAATAAATTCACCAGTCGCCGTGTCCATCGCATCTTTAAGGGCGCCAGCTTTAAAGCCTTGACGATTAACGCGCTGCACATGCTCGATGTCGATGCCTTGTTGCTGATAAAACTTTACTCGCTCGGCAACTAGCTCACAGGTATCGTCGTTAGAATCATCGACAATCTGAATTTGCAGCTTGTCGTGTGGATATTCTAACTTGACGATAGAATCGACAATACGCTGCGCCACCATGCGCTCGTTATACAACGGAATTTGTACAGTTACCTTGGGTAACTGTACAAACTCTTTCGGCGTTGCAGGTTGATGCTTGCGATAGCGAAACCAACGAAATACCATCGACAAGCGATGCAAACCAAATAAACAAAGGATAAATAGCAATGCAAAGTGAATTGCTATAATCGACATACTTAACACCGACATGTTGTAACGACCTACCTAGTAAAATTTATCTTAAAGACTTACTTAAAAGACTCTTTTTAAAAGACTCTTTTTAAAAGACTCTCTTTAAAAGACTTTGGTAAAACCAATTTCAAATCTATCGCCTTTTAGAATATTGTCGCCATAGATTTCATTGGTATAAGTGAATTCGACACCATAGCCTTTGAGGCTACTGTTTTTGTCGAAACTCCAACCAGCTGTTAACTCTAACTTACCAGAATCAAACTCAAATGGGTTAGATAGATTACCAGTGTTTACTGCCGTCGCATCAGAGTTCTCTGCGCTTAAAATACCATCTAATTTAGTTCTAAAATACAGGTTTTCATTCGCATTAAAACCGTATTCGAGTAAATAGCGGTACTCATCTGATGGATCGCCTTGACGAAGGCGGTAGCCAAATTCAGCACCGAAATAACCATATTCGTTCAAGCTTTTACCGATAAGTACCTTAGCTTCGTAGTCGGTTTGATCATTACCCAAACCGTCTTCCGCGTCATACAAAAATGGAGTTTTGACTAGGAATGACGTTGAAACAACAAAGGGATTTGCTTGCCATTGGTATTTGATACCAATTTCTGCATCGCCAAAACCACTCGCACTGCTTTTACCAAGCACTGTATCTTCTTGATCGTAAGACTGGTTTAACAGTGACCCATAGAGTGCGAATTTCTTACCTAACCCGTATTCTGCATAAAGCGAAACGCTGTTACTTTCAAAATCGACAAACGTTGGATTAGAGCCGTGGTAATCATCTGCACTGTAGGTAGCAACGCCTAGTTTAACGTAGCCAGAATCTTTTTTGGCAACCCAAGCACCAGCGTTGGCATTAGCAGTTGCTAATAGTGCTGTTACAGCTAGTGCTGTAGCAGATAATTTAGTTATAGAACTTTGGATACTGCCTGACTTTAAGTTTTTCATTGTTTTTCTCGAGTCCGTAGTTAATAGTTGGATGATTTCAAACTAGATTTTCAGCTTTTAAAAAACAAGCGACACAGGCCGCTTTAACGAAAACGTTAATGTTCTGTGATAAATCTGTTAGAAATTCCTTAACGAACAAAAAGACCCACCTAAAACTAAATATATTTCAGGCGGCAATAAAAATTTTCAGGAAGAGCGATATAAGTTAGTCAGCCACCGAATGGCTGATTATTTTTGATAGGTGCAAAGCACTCGGTTTATCAAAGAGATACCCTTGAAAGTACTCAATATTTAGGGAGCACAATGTTTCGTAAATAGATTGGTTGGCAACATACTCAGCAACTACTTTAACGCCAAGCGCGTGACAAATCTCTACAATGGCCTTTACTGTCACAAAATGACGCTCATTTATATCGATATCACGTACAAGCGAGCCGTCAATTTTGACAATATCAACAGGGATTTGCGTCAAATAGTTGAAATTGGAATAACCGCTGCCAAAGTCATCAATCGCCAATTGGCAATTAAAGCGTTTAATTAACGCTAAAAACGCCGTAAAAAATTCACTTTCAATATCTAAACTATCTGATTCTACTAATTCAATAGTTACTCGATTACCACATTGATATTGCTCTAACAGCTGCTCCAATAACCCCATGGTTACGGCATCACAAATGTCCATGTAGGTTACATTGAGAGAAAAACGCTGCGTAGAATCAGCAAAATGAGCAAATGCTTTTTCAAAAACTAACTGAGTTAATTTGTTATATAGTTTGGCTTTACAGGCATAATCTAAAAAGAAATACGGCGAGGTGAAAGTATCTTTCTCATGATCATGATGACGCATTAAAACTTCAGTTGAATATGTATTTTGTTCACGGTCAAAAATCCTTTGACCGAATATCGCAAAGCCATCACTTTGCAATGCATGTTTAATGCTCTGAGTCCAACCTACTGTTTCTTCGATAGCTTTTAGTAGCTTTCGCTGCGGTTTGTAAACGTTAATTTTTTCACAGCTACCTTCCGCGAGTTTTATCGCGTGGATTGCGTTGATGTACGGATCCATTCCCGCAAAATTTTCAGCAACACCAATAAACAAAGACAAATTCATTGTTTTGTTTTGGCATTCGAATCCAGTTTCTTCAAAGCGATTAGCCATCTTTTTACAAAAATCAGCGAAGCTTTCGATACTATTATGCACTTTAGAAACTAACGTAAACTGATATTCACCAGTGCGATACAAAGTTAAATCTCTAGTCACTAACGAACGTAAATGACTGACAATGTCCCGCAATAAATCGGTAAACTGCTGCTTGGTAGTAATTTGGTTAATGGCTTCGAGCTCGTAAACATCTAATACAGCCAACTTGGCACCTAGCGACTTTTTAAGGTCACTATACAACTTGGTCTTATTAGGCAAGCGAGACTGACGATCAGTATTTTGAAAAACGATGACTTTTTCTTTTTCAATAAGACTGGTGATGTCATTGCGAATTGCTATATACTCGACGATTTCGCCATTGGTATTAAAAATCGGACTGATGGTTGAATCAACGAAGTAACTTTCGCCATTCTTTTTGCGGTTTTGAATAACTCCTTGCCAGATTTTTCCAGCACGTATCGTCAGCCAGAGATCTTTAAATAAAGCCTTAGGTACATCAGGATGATTAATCACGCTATGATCGCGCCCTAACAACTCTTCCATTTCGTAACCAGAAATATCACAAAACTTTTTATTGGCATAAACGATCTTGCCTGCGGAATCAGTTTTAGACACGATTGAACTGAAATCAATGACTTTTTTATGCTCATTGAGCAAATTGTAATTTATAGAATCGATAGCGCGGTTGTTTTCTAAATCACCACCAAACTCTTTTTGCAGTGCTTTAATATCGATAACACTTGCAAGTACCATACGCTTGTTTTGGTAAGAAATATCTAACAAACGCACATAGGCTTCATTGAGTTGGCCACTTTGCGTGCGATGCGTCCAAAAAAACTCAGCGTGCCCTTCGCGATAACACGTTTCACGAAAATGAGCCGCCTTAGCAACCGAACTTTGGCCATCAGGTTGATACTCTGGCGCTAATTCAGTCGGATGAATCGAAATACATTTTGATTTATCAACAAACCCTAAATAAGACGCAGCAGCGGGATTGCAGTCCAATATTCTATTATTAGCTAACACGTAAATAGGAATAGCAGCCCGCTCATAAGCGGCTGAAGAGATATATTCACTCAGATTGGTGTATTTATTTTGAGAGGAATTATTCAATGCTATACCTACGATAAACCAGCGACTGCCCGATACTAATCAAATTAAGTTTAGCATCCTGCTTAAAAAGCTCCGCAATGTATATTTTATATTTTTTTGAATAAAGACTAAATTGATCGGCATCAATAGAGCTCATATTAGCCGGAATTCACGCTCGTGAGAACTGATTTTTTATTGCACTTTAGGTTAATAACTCTAAAGCTAATCTAGTCAATGATGAGATGAGTGGGAGTTGGCCGATAAGCCGGGTTTTGTCGTGGACAATCATTCGTCTAGGCCTGCAATTGCTCACAGGCTCAAGCAACCTACCCGGTTTCAACGCGAGCAACGCCATATGAAACCCTATTTGGTCTTGCTCCGGGTGGAGTTTACCTTGCAACGAACTGTTACCAGTCGCCCGGTGCGCTCTTACCGCACCCTTTCACCCTTACCTGTGCCATCCTATAAATAGAAAGGCCATCGGCGGTCTTCTCTCTGCTGCACTTGTCGTGGGCTCGCGCCCCCCAGAAGTTATCTGGCACCCTGCTCTTTGGAGCCCGGACTTTCCTCCCCGTTAATACAAGTATTAACGCAGCGATTGCCTGGCCAACTCCGAGCGCGGATTATACGGCAAGTATTTCAAAATTCATAGAATTTGATAAAATTAGATTTAGTGATGTGATCTTTCATCACATTATGGTTTTATATATCAAGAACACCGCAAGACACTGGGGTCAAACATGGTTATACAAAGTGAGGGATACTCTTCATTAATAGAGTATTTATGTGAAAGCATAGCAGTTTTTGGCCCATCCGAAACTGAAGGTCATCAGCCGATGACTATTCGACTCTATCTTCGATATCAAATGGTTGAACAAATGTCCTTACTCTTTGAGCAAAATAAAGGGCTCATTGAGCAAGAGAAAATTTACATTGTTGAAGAGTTTGATAAAGCTTACGACGACTTATGTGAAGTGCTAGGCCAAAACGTTAACAATAAAATCACAGAAAGTCAGCGCGCCTTTATCACTGACTTTGCGGGATTATTAAAGAACCTATTCGATGCACAGCTAGAGCCAGTTTAAAGTCCTAGCTCAAGCCCTGTTTTATACAGGGCATTTTTTTTACCACCATATAATTTAGCAACCAATGCCGCCGCTTTTTTCAATGGCAACTCTTCACTCAATAATTTAAGTGCATCAACCACTTCTGGTGCAATCGCTTCATCGTCAGCTTTATAACCAGAAACCATCACCACCATTTCACCGCGTTGATTATTTTCATCACTCTTGAGCCATTCCAATAATTCGTTAGCTGGCGCGCCGTGAATAGTTTCAAACGTTTTAGTTAACTCGCGAGCCAATACAATATGCCGCTCGCCACCAAATATCGCCATCATATCGCTAATCGTATCGACAACACGGCGTGGTGACTCATAAAACACCATTGTGCGCGGCTCACTTTTTAAATTAGCCAACTGAGATTGACGGCCAGCACTTTTCGCCACTAAAAAGCCTTCAAACGCAAAACGATCTGTTGCCACCCCAGCTGCGCTAAGCGCGGTAATTGCCGCACAGGCTCCCGGTAAAGGAACAACTTTAAAACCTGCATCGCGAATACCATTAACAAGATGGTAGCCAGGATCACTAATCAACGGTGTTCCAGCATCAGATACCAAGGCAATTGACTGCCCCTGCTCTAGCTTGTTAACCAGTGTTTGTACCCGAGCACGCTCATTGTGATCATGTACCGACATAGTTTGAGTTGTAATATTGTGATGACTCAATAATTTGCCAGTATGACGGGTATCTTCAGCACAAATTAAATCGACTTGTTCGAGAACCGTTAAGGCTCGTAAGGTAATATCTGCCATATTCCCGATTGGAGTCGGCACGATATACAATGTTGCGCTGGATAATTCCATGAACTTCCTCAATGATTACTGTCTTAACTGACAGTTTGTTATACACTTAACCGACTATTGTAACAGAGAGAAATATTGTGTTTAAACTTTCCTATGGCAAAGGCTGTAAACAATTATCTTGTATTGCGGCAGTTTGCTTAACACTATGGGGCTGTGGCTCAACCCCAACAACTAATGCAACACGCACCACCAATGTTATTAGCCTGGGACAAGCAACACAATCTCACGAGTATTACGCCAATAAAGCACTACAATCATCAGGCATCAATCAACAAGCTTATCGCTTACTCGCTCTTCGCGCCGCGTTAAACAACGGACAACTAGAAGCAGCAGATAAGTATTTAGGCCAACTGCCTAGCAGCGCGATGTTAAGCGACAATCACCGCCTAGAATTACAGCTGTTACAAAGTTTACGTTTTGCCTATGCCGATGATTTAACGCTAGCAATTGCAACATTAGCACCATCAACGACTTGGCAAGTCGCCCCACAGCGATTGGCTTCGCTCTATCAACAACGCGCTAACTTTCACGCCCAGAATCAAGCCCCACTCTTGGCTGTCAGCGATTTGATAAAAGCGTTATCATTCACCCAAGATGAAGACTCAAGAGCAGGGCTGCGACAAGCAATATGGCAAGAATATCAACTGATTTCTGCTGAGGACCTGACAACGCAATTAACCAATATCAGTGAGCAAGAAGAGTCTGGTTGGTTAGCGCTCGCTGTCATCGGAAAAAACGCATTACAGTCGCCAGAAGCGCTTCAGCAACAACTAATGCAATGGTCTAACGATTACCCAAATCACTCAGCAAGTAATAATTTACCCGAGCGCTTAGTGGCCGCCGCTAGCGTGGTGCCTTATGCACCTCAAAAAATTAGCGTTATTCTGCCTCTTACCGGTCGCTATGCTCGATTAGGACAAGCGGTACAAAATGGCTTGCTAAGCAACCTGATGCAGAATAATAGCGAACAAGACATTACACTGATTGATAGTAACGAACTGGGTGCGCAGGCGGCTTATCAACAGGCTATCGATGACGAAGCACAATTTATCATCGGACCGCTGTTAAAAAGTAATGTCGAGCAAGTGAGTTCAAAAGAGACAGAGATCCCGACCTTATTTCTCAACGCGCCACATGAGCTAAATGCGGCAACCAATCAATTTTATTTCGCCCTAGATAGAGAAAGCGAAGCATTACAAGGCGCTCGTTATATTTTTGAACAAGGCAAAGAACACCCTGTAATCGTTGCACCGGACAATGTGCGCGGCCACCAGATCAGCAAACTATTTTCACAGCAATGGCGTGAGCTTCACGAAGATGATGTTGAAGCCGACGAAGTTGAAGTAATTTACTTTAAAAAAGACAGTGAATTAAAAGCAACAATCGAAAAACTCTTCGAAACCGATAAGTCACAGGCGCGCATTAACACCATGCGCTACTTAGTCGGCACAAAAATGCAGGCTGAAACTCATTCAAGACGCGATATCGACGCTATTTATTTAGTTGCAAACCCTAAACAAACGGCGATGTTAATGCCCTCTGTAAAAGTTACTGTGAGTGCATACGCCAGTGAAGTTCCTGTTTTTGTCGGCTCCGGCGGTAATGCTTACCAAATAACAGATGGCGGGTTAACACATCTCAACCAGCTTACTGTTAGTGAAATCCCTTGGTTACTCTCTACCAGTAATGATCTGTCGCCAAGCGAAGTGCAAAATTTATGGCCGAAGATGAAACAAAGTCAAATGCGCCTATTTGCAATGGGACACGATGCCTATAGTTTGATCGCAAAATTAGCACAGATGAAACTATTTCCTGAGTATCACCTCGAAGGCTTGAGTGGCCAGCTCAACCTAGATCAAGACAGTAAAATAAACCGTCAAATGTCATGGGCACAATTTCAACGAGGACGACTGAAAAAAATCCAGTAGAGGGAAAGAAATGCGAGAACGTGGTAACAAATTTGAGCAAATTGCCAAAAGCTACCTACAAAACCAAGGTTTAGTAGCGATTTGTGACAACTTTTCGTGTAAAGTCGGTGAAATCGATTTAATTATGTCCGACGGTAAAACGCTGGTATTTATTGAAGTAAAACAGCGCGCTAGCAACGCCTATGGCGGTGCATTAGCCGCGGTGTCGAAGACCAAACAAGGCCGAGTTATCAAGTCAGCCATGTTTTACTGTCAACAGCATAAAATTAACTTTCAACAACAAGCTACTCGTTTCGATGTAGTGGCTATTACGGGCTCCAAGGAGCCACTAGAGATTGCGTGGGTAAAGCACGCTTTTCCACAATAAAGAACAAGGTATCAAGTATGTTAGAGCGCATTAAAGAATGTTGCACCCAAAGCATCCAAACAAAAATTGACGCATTAGAAATCCTTCCACCATCTATCGAAAAAGCCGCGCAAATGATGGTGAGTTGTTTATTAAACGATGGAAAAATCTTAACCTGTGGTAATGGCGGAAGCGCCGGTGACGCGCAGCATTTCTCATCAGAGCTTTTAAATCGCTTTGAAACAGAGCGCCCTAGCTTACCAGCTATCGCTTTAACCACTGATAGCTCAACATTAACGTCGATCGCAAACGATTACAGCTACAGCGAAGTCTTTTCAAAGCAAATTCGCGCTCTTGGCCAACCCGGTGACATTTTACTAGCTATTTCAACCAGTGGTAACTCAGAAAACGTTATTAAAGCAATGGAAGCAGCGGTAAGCCGCGATATGGTAATTGTTGCCTTAACAGGTAAAGACGGTGGCGACATGGCTGGACTGTTAAGTGCTAATGACGTTGAGATTCGCGTACCATCGACCAGCACAGCTCGTATTCAAGAAGTTCACTTACTTGTTATTCATTGCTTATGTGACGCTATTGACCGCACCCTATTCCCGCAAGAAGACGAGGAGTAATCCATAATGCGTCATCACAAGTCGCTTAAACTCGCCGTTTGCTTAACCGCCTTTCTGTCTTTACAGGGCTGTGTATCTGGTATCGTATTAGGTGCGCTTGGCGTGGCAAGCGTTGTTAACGATCGCAGAACCACTGCGACGCAGTTGGAAGATGAATCAATTGAGATCAAAGCTAACAGCGCATTAAATAAAGATGAAGGATTAAAAGATCACAGTAATATCAGTGTTGTTAGTTACAACCGCACTATTTTATTGATTGGTCAGGTACCCAACACCATGCTCAAGGACCGCGCTGCTAAAATAGCGGGCGATGTTGAGAATGTAGTACGTGTGCACAATCAGCTTCGAATTGGTAATAAAACCGCATTAACCACTCGCACAAATGACAGTTGGCTAACATCGAAAGTCAAAGTTGCGCTGACAGGTGATGAAACCTTAAAGGGCTCGCAAATTAAAGTGATTACCGAGCATGGTGAGGTCTTTTTAATGGGCTTAGTGACTCAGCAAGAAGGTAACTTAGCCGCAGAACTTGCGCGTAACGTCAGCGGTGTGAAGCAAGTTATTAAAGCGTTTGAATATCAATAGTTAACCTGAGCTCGGGTTAGTTAATTATGTCAGACAACAAAAAAGGAAGCCTAGCTTCCTTTTTTAGTTTTTATGACACAGTGAACACTGCGCTTACTTGATCACCTTCAAAAACGAACGGTCTTTCTTACCGCCATCTTTTGGTTTTTCAGCTGCTTCGTCGGCACTAGTCGAATGTTCAAGTTTAATTTCATTAAGCATGTTATCAACTTGCTCAATGTAAAAATCTTCTTCTTCGAACATGGTGCCAGCGCCATTTTCTCGAGCGTAAATAGCAACAACCGCCGCCATAGGAATGATTAATTGAAACGGTTTACCACCAAAACGCGCACTAAACACGACGCGCTCATTACTCATCTCAATATCACCAATCGCATGTGGTGCAATATTTAAAACGATTTGTCCATCTTGTACATGCTCACTAGGTACTTGAACGCCTGGGATATCAGCATTCACTACTAAGTGCGGCGTCATTTCATTATCCAGTAACCACTGGTAAAAAGCGCGCAACAGGTATGGACGATTCGGACCCATCATTATTTCAATCGAATTTCGCGTTCAGCGTCTGTTAGAGACGCTTGGAAAGACTCACGCTCAAATACGCGTTGCATGTATAGGCGAAGCTCTTTACTTGCGTTACCCGTTAGCTCAATACCTAACTCTGGTAGACGCCATAATAGCGGTGCAAGACAACAATCAACTAAGCTAAAATCTTCACTCATAAAGTAAGGCATTTCAGCAAAGATAGGTGCGATAGCTGTTAGCTCTTCGCTAAGTTGTTTACGAGCCGCTTCGCTCTTAGAGCCTTCTAGTTGAATAGTTTCAACTAGCGAGTACCAGTCTTGCTCAATACGGTGCATCATTAAACGGCTTTTTGCACGTGCTACTGGGTATACAGGCATTAAAGGTGGATGCGGGAAACGCTCATCTAAATATTCCATTACGATGTCCGCTTTATATAGCACAAGATCACGGTCAACTAACGTAGGAACGTTGTTATATGGGTTTACTTCGATTAATTCTTCAGGAAGGTTATCAGGATCAACCTGTTTGATATCAACGTTGACGCCTTTCTCTGCTAATACGATACGTACTTGGTGACTCTTCATGTCTTTTGCGCCTGAATAAAGCGACATTACTGAACGTTTGTTGGCAGTTACGGCCATTGATACTCTCCAATATTTCTAATTTCTTCGATACTTGGCCACTAAGACCTAGCAAGTTTACTGGCGCGTAGTATAGCAGATAATTACATTCAAGCGGCATAATATGCCTCAAACTCCCGTAGAGTATGAGTTAGCTTGATGTCAATCATTATCTTTCTTTGCGGTAATAAAAAAGGAGAACCGAAGTTCTCCTTTTTAGTATCATCAATTCACTATAAATTAGTGAACATCTCTCCAGTATTCTTTCTTCAAGAAGTACGAAAGTACAAAGAAGAAACCTAGGAATACTAACACCCAAACACCAATGCTTTGACGTTCAAGTTTAGTAGGCTCTGCAGAGTATGTTAGGAAGTTAGTGATGTCACGTACAGCAATGTCGTATTCATCATCGCTCATTTCACCACTGCCATCAGTAGAGAAAATTGCTAAACCATTCTCGTCTTTTACAAGCACTTTGTTACCGTCTGCGTCAGTCGTAAACTCAGCAGTAGGAACACCTTGAAGGTTTTGAAGTACGTGTGGCATACCAACGTCTTTAAATACGCTATTGTTTACGCCAAATGGACGCTCAGGATCAACGTAGAAACTCTTAAGGTACGTGTAAACAAAATCTGTACCTTTAACACGAGTGATCATCGTTAAGTCTGGTGGTGTTTGACCAAACCACTTTGCACCTTGCTCGTCAGTTGTTGAGTTATACATTAAGTCACCAACTTTAACGCCAGTGAAAACCATGTTCTCAAGCATTTGCTCATCAGTAATACCGATGTCGCGAGCAACGCGGTTGTAACGCTGATAACGCGTATCGTGACAACCAAAACAGTAGTTCATGAATAACTTAGCACCGTTTTGTAATGATGCTTTATCACTCAAATCAATTGGTGCTTTTAGCGTTGGCGCACCACCACCTGCTGCCATGCCCAGTGTTGGGATCAAAGCAACTAACGCAATAATTAATTTTTTCATTAGTGTGAAATCCTCTCTGGTAATGGCTTAGTCTTTTCGTTCTTCGAGTAGAACCAAAGCGCGATAAAGAATCCGAAGTAACCAACAGTTGTTACGGTACCTAGGAAGTTATTCAAAGGAGTCGCAGGTTTAGTACCTAAAATACCTAAGATAACGAAACACACACAGAATTGAATTAAGTTAATTTTGTGCGCAGTACAGCGGTAGCGTATTGATTTCACAGTGCCACGGTCGAACCAAGGCAATAGGAATAACATCACGATTGCACCAAACATTAATGCAGCACCAGCAAGTTTATCAGGAACTACACGTAAGATGGTGTAGAACGGACCGAAGTACCATACAGGAGCAATGTGCTCTGGTGTTTTCAGTGGGTTAGCAGGTTCAAAGTTTGGTTTCTCTAGGAAGTAACCGCCACCTTCTGGTGCGAAGAAAATAACCGCACAGAAGAAGAATAGGAAACCAACTACGCCCATGATGTCTTTAACAGAATAGTATGGGTGGAATGGTACCGCATCAACGATGTCGTACTTATCAGAGAATTGCTTGTGGAACTTAAATGGTGCTTGCTCTTCTTCTGGGATAGAACCTTTAGGCTTCTTGATTTCGATACCTTCAGGGTTGTTAGAACCAACTTCGTGCAGAGCAACAATATGAAGGAATACTAAAACAACAAGTACCAGCGGCAATGCAATAACGTGTAATGCGAAGAAGCGGTTCAGTGTTGCACCAGAGATTACGTAGTCACCACGGATCCAAGTAGTTAGGTCATCACCAACAATTGGAATCGCACCGAATAGCGAAATAATTACCTGTGCACCCCAGAATGACATGTTACCCCATGGTAGTAAGTAACCCATGAAGCCTTCAGCCATTAATACTAGGAAGATGAACATACCGAATAACCACAATAGTTCACGTGGTTTTTGGTATGAACCATACATCATGCCGCGAAGCATATGCAGGTAAACGACAACGAAGAATGCCGATGCCCCCGTCGAGTGCATATAGCGTAGCAACCAACCGTACTCGACATCACGCATGATGTACTCGATCGAAGCAAATGCTTGCTCGCCAGATGGCGTGTAGTTCATTGTTAGCCAAATACCTGTAAGGATTTGGTTAACTAAAACAAGAATGGCTAATGAACCAAAGAAGTACCAAAAGTTGAAGTTCTTTGGTGCTGGGTATTGACCAACATGCTTATTGAATGAGTCGGTCATTGGAATGCGCTTGTCAATCCAATTCATGATATTTGTAAGCATTATGCCTCTCCCTCATCAACACCGATAAGTAGTACACCATCTTCTTTATAGCTGTGTGGTGGAACTACTAAGTTTAACGGCGCTGGTACGTTATTAAATACACGACCAGCCATATCAAATTTAGAACCGTGACATGGACAGAAGAAACCGTTCGCCACACCTTCAACGATCTCGTTGAAGTCGCCAGCGCGGTAGGTTGGTGCACAACCAAGGTGAGTACATACACCTAATGCCACAAGGAATTCTGGATTTGGTGAGCGGTGACTGTTGACCGCATACGCTGGTTGTTGATCTTCAACTGAATCCGGATCTTTCAACTGATCATTGTGCCCTGATTTCAATTGTTCTAGTACTTCTTCAGTACGGCGAACAACGTATACCGGCTTACCACGCCATTTAACCCTAACAAGTTGACCAGGCATCATTTTAGTTACATCGTACTCTACTGGAGCACCTGCAGCTTTCGCCTTTTCACTTGGGTTCCACGACTTGATAAAAGGTACAGCAACACCTACGGTGCCAGCACCACCAACCACTGCCGTAGCAAGGGTTAGAAAGCGGCGACGACCATTGTTCTCTGGCGCACTACTCATCCACATATCTCCTGTTTAGATGCTTTGGGGAAGCATCACTAAATTTACGGTTATTTTTCTAATCATTTACCAGTTTATAAAACCAGCAACCTTAGTGTTTTTCTTCTAAGAATTGACAACGACTAAAGCATTATCCACCCAACGGGCAGAAAATTTTACAAATTATAAGCGTTTTGAAATGAAAAATCACAGCTTATTGATGGGAAAAAGGTATTAATTTCTCCTCGAAGGGCGATTTAAATCAATTTTATTTCACCTTGGGATAGAAAATAATCAAATCAAGGGTTTTGGGAGGTTTGAGGATATCAAAATCAATCGTTTTGTCTCAATTAGCAGTCTTAAACATTAGTCGTATAAAAATGAAAGTTAGATGGCGTGTTGGTTTGGTTGGAGGGTTTAGAAAATAGTTGGGTTGGTTTTATTTAATAGATTTTTATTGCTGATCGTTTTAATCGCGTTTTTCCATTCGTAGCATCGTATTCAGCTACCTGAACATCACAGTTCCTTGCCTAAATGATCTATTGAGATTAATGATCGCTTCCGGAACACTGCTCTCGTCGTCCCTGACTACGCAGTATACAGTTCATCCCTGAACGTAAAAAACCCAGCCGGAGCTGGGTTTTTGTCGTTTTGCA
Organism: Psychrobium sp.; assembly: GCA_049607155.1. Taxonomy (GTDB): domain Bacteria; phylum Pseudomonadota; class Gammaproteobacteria; order Enterobacterales; family Psychrobiaceae; genus Psychrobium. The sequence goes on along the minus strand of JBMYWG010000019.1, from coordinate 9,528 downwards.
TTTGGTGAGGATTGAAAAACAACCCAAACCAAAATAACTGCATATAACGATTAACGTTTTGAGAATTGTGGCTTCTTACGTGCTTTACGTAGACCAACTTTCTTACGCTCAACTTTACGTGCATCACGGGTAACGAAACCAGCGCCACGTAGTTCAGAACGTAGAGATTCATCAAATTGCATTAGTGCACGAGTGATACCGTGACGGATAGCACCAGCTTGACCAGTAGTACCACCACCTTTAACAGTAACGTTCACGTCGAATTTTTCGATCATTTCAACTAGCTCTAATGGTTGACGAACAACCATACAAGAAGTTGGACGACCAAAGAACTCGTCTAGTGGACGGTTGTTGATAGTGATGTTACCGCTACCTGCTTTAATAAAAACACGAGCTACTGAGCTTTTGCGACGACCTGTGCCGTAGTATTGATTTTCTGCCATTTGCTTAAATTCCGTATTAGATGTCTAAAACTTGAGGCTGTTGAGCAGCATGTTGGTGCTCAGAACCCGCGTATACTTTCAACTTACGGAACATTGCGCGGCCTAGAGGACCTTTTGGCAACATACCTTTAACTGCTTTCTCGATGATTTGCTCAGGAGCTTTATCAAGTAACTTATCGAAAGTGATAGACTTGATACCACCGATGTAACCAGTGTGGTGGTAGTAAGTTTTATCAGTGCGTTTTGCACCAGTTACAGCAATCTTTTCACAGTTGATAACAACGATGTAATCGCCAGTGTCAACGTGTGGAGTGTACTCAGGCTTGTGCTTACCACGTAAACGTGAAGCGATTTCAGTAGCCAAACGACCTAACGTTTTACCGTCAGCATCTACAACATACCAGTCGCGTTTTACGCTTTCTGGTTTTGCGCTAAAAGTTTTCATTATATATAAAACCCATATAAAATTTTTTATTTATGCTTTTGTCTGCCACAAACAATCAAAGCAAGACAAAAACAATGTCCAGTGTGCTTGAATCTTACCCCTTCGAGTAATTTTCGAAAGCGAACGCTGCATAATCTCGGGAAAAAGAATACACAACTAACTTGGGCAGGCGCAGGATTATACAAGACGGCGAATGAAAAATCACCTGTTAATTATCAATTTGGGCAAGGTTTTTTGCGGTTTTTAGTGGCTTTGATAAATTTCGCCAAGTCTCTCACAAAAACAAGAGACTTGGCGCAGCCAATCATCGCTTTATGGCTTGTGGGCTTCGGCTAAATAGTCGTGAGATTGCATTTCTTGAAGACGGCTAAGGCAACGCTTAAATTCAAACTCTAGTTGCCCTTTGGTATACAGATCTTCCATCGCAACTTCTGCTGAAATGATTAATTTGACGCGGCGCTCATAAAACTCATCCACCATCGCAATAAAACGACGCGCAATATCGTCAACACCTTGTCCCATTTGCTCAACGTTACTTACCAGTACCGAGTGATAACAACGGGCAATTTCCATATAATCGACTTGACTTCGTGGGCCATCACACAATGCTCTAAACTCTGCCAATAAAACACCATCGGCATCTAATCGCACATCAATGGCTCGTCCTTCAACTTCGATGCTACCAACCTCATGTCCAGGTTCTGGCGCCAATTGCTCGAAATAAGTCAGCAAATTGCTATCGGCCACGTCGTCTAACGGATAGTGATAAATTTCAGCTTGTTCGAGCGCCCGCAAACGATAATCCACTCCAGAATCTACGTTAACTACTTCAGTATTTTCATTAATCAGCGCAATTGCCGGCAAGAAACGGGCACGCTGCAACCCATTGCGATAGAGTTCATCAGGAATAATGTTTGAGGTTGCCACCAAAATAACGCCATGCCCGAAGAGCTCTTGGAACAAGCCACCGAGGATCATCGCATCGGTAATGTCCGATACGAAAAACTCATCAAAACAGATAATGCGGGCTTCTTGTGCGAATTGTTTCGCGATGATCTTTAAAGGATCACTTTGCCCTTGCAACTGAGTAAGCTCGTGATGAACGCGATGCATAAAACGGTGAAAGTGCACCCGCATTTTTTGCTCAAACGGCAAAGCCTCAAAAAACGTATCCACCAAATAAGTTTTACCGCGTCCAACTCCGCCCCAAAAATACAGTCCTTTTATTGATCTAACTTCTTCTTTTCCACCAAGGAATGATTTCAATTTGTGAGCAAATCCCTTAGGCTTATCTTGTGGCACAGTAAGATCATCGTATAAACGTTGTAAGTGTTTTACAGCGTTCTCTTGAGCACCGTCGTAGCTAAAATCATCACGTGTTAAGTCTTGTTGATATTTTTGTAACGGGGTAAGCTGAGCCATAGATCGCAATTTTCCTTTGGGTAACAATTGACGGTTGATTTAAGGACGTATTTTCAAAGCCAGTGATATTAGCACATTCGGTAAAACTGGCACTATCATTCTTTAGGAGACACTATGGATTTGACGATTAGCATTCTTTTAATTGTTATTGCTGCGGTAATTGGTTTTGTCGTTGGCAAGGTCACGTCAAATAGTTCTGCAGACAACAGTGCAGAAAAGGCTAAAACTCAGCAACTAGAAGCGGAGCTCAATCAATACAAACAAGATGTTGAGCAGCATTTTGCGCAAAGCGCGGAGTTGCTTGGCAATATGGCGCAAGAATATCGCAACGTTTATCAGCACATGGCACAAGCTCAGCAAAGCCTACTTCCTGAAAGTGACGAAATTATCAAGATTCCGTTTAAAGAGCCAAAAGAAGCAAGCTTAGTTCAAGAAGCAATTAGCGAAGTTGAGTTAGAAGCGCAAGAAGCGGCTAATGATACAGAGGAAGAGGTTGTTACTGCACAACCAAATGACTACGTACAAGGCACCCATAACATTATCACGCCGAAGGCTGATGACGACAAAGACAAAGCTTCAGCGTAACTTAAGTCGCCTAATCTAAAAAAACGCTAGCCAACTTATCCGTTCGCTAGCGTTTTTTTATGTTTAGGTCACATTTTTGTTTAAATTTAATGCAGTTGTACCCTTGAATGAACTTGAACTGGAACTAATACTGATTAAGCCAGTCACTTTGAATAGACGCATTCTTTCTAGTTAGGAGACACAACACTATGACGACTAAGAAACTTACTGTAATTAGTGCCGCATTACTCGCGCTTTCTCTTGGATTTACTTCAGCGCCTTCTCAAGCAGCGTGGCCAAGTTCTAGCAGTGCATCGCAAAGTCTTGCACCGATGTTAGAGAAAGTAACTCCAGGTGTAGTATCAATTTCTGTAGAAGGTACCCAAAAGACTCGTAATCGAATTCCTGAAGCATTCCGCCCTTTCCTTGGTCGCGGCGGGCAACAACGAGAACAACCATTTCGCGGTTTAGGCTCGGGCGTAATTATCGATGCCGATGAAGGATACATTCTTACTAATCATCACGTTGTTGATAATGCAGATAAAATCAAAGTTTCACTAAACGACGGTCGTAGTTTTGAAGCTAAGATGATCGGTTCCGATCCACAAAGCGATGTCGCATTACTGCAGATTGAAGGCGAAGACTTAGTGGAAGTAAAAAAGGCCAACTCAGATGATCTACGCGTTGGTGATTTCACGGTGGCAATCGGCTATCCATTTGGTTTAGGTCAAACGGTGACATCAGGCATCGTATCAGCCTTAGGTCGCTCAGGCTTAAACAATCAAAACCTTGAAGACTTCATTCAAACTGACGCTGCGATAAATAGCGGCAACTCAGGTGGCGCCTTAGTGAATCTAAAAGGCGAGCTAATCGGTATCAATACTGCGATTATTGCACCAACCGGCGGCAACGTAGGTATCGGTTTTGCCATTCCAATTAACATGGCAGATAACCTCGTTAAACAAATTATCGAATTTGGTGAAGTTCGCCGTGGCGTATTGGGCATTAGTGGTCAGCCATTAACTCAAGAGCTGGCTGAAAGCTTCGGTCAGAAAACCAAGCACGGAGCTTTCGTTAGTCAAGTGATGGACGATTCGGCTGCGCAAGAAGCAGGTATTGAAGCAGGCGACATCATTACTAAGATCAACGGTAAAGCAATCAAAGGCTTTGGTGATCTAAAAGCGAAAATCGGCACCATGGGCGCTGGTAGCAAGTTAAAAATCACCGTTATCCGCGATGGAAAACAAAAAACTTTCAACGTTACGCTTAAGAAAGCTGATGGCACTGATGTAAACGCTGGTGCTATTCACCCAGCCCTCGAAGGCTCTACACTTTCAAATGCCGAAGACGGTTCAGTAAAAGGCATTTTAGTGAGCGATATTCAGCGTAACTCGCCTGCATTCCAAGTAGGTTTGCGCAACGACGATATCATTATTGCAGCTGGCAGAACGCGAGTGAAAACAGTTGGCGAATTACGTGATTATGTAAAAGATCACGAAGACGTTGCAGCACTGCGTGTTAAACGCGGCAACAACGTTCTCTACATCATTTTAAAATAATAGATTGTATCCTCTAATCAAAAGCCAGCCTCGCGCTGGCTTTTATTTTTCCTCCCCAAAATTAACCGCTTATGTTAATCTTTCCAGTCCGTCATTTATATGAGTATTAGGTGTGTTCAAAGGGTTAGTCTCTACATTCAAAGCGGTCGCCGTCGGTATTGCGATAGGCGCTGTTATCGTTATCGCATTACCTAATACGCGAACAGCCACCCTCAGCGCGGTCAAAGAATGGCTGGTGACACACACTGCCCCATTGTCATATTCCTATGCCATTAAACGCTCAGCGCCTGCTGTTGTTAACATTTATTCAATTACCCAGCACCGAGATACTTTTAATAACTCTAAGGCTGATATTCAAGGGTTGGGTTCTGGCGTTATCATGTCATCCAATGGCATTATTATTACTAACCTACATGTAATTAGCGGTGCTGATATTATTTATGTTGCATTGCAAGACGGCCGCCACGCCATAGCATCCATTGTCGGTACAGATGATTACACTGATTTAGCTGTACTCCACATCAAAGAAGATAATTTGCCCGTCATTCCATTTGATTTAAAGAAAGAGCCACAAATAGGCGATCTGGTGTTGGCTATCGGTAATCCATATAACCTGGGACAAACCATAACCCAAGGTATTGTCAGTGCAACAGGACGAAACCGCGGCATTACTCGTTCGGCATTTCAACACTTGCTTCAAACAGACGCCGCGATCAACGACGGAAATTCAGGTGGCGCACTGATTAATTCTCGTGGTGAGTTGGTGGGTATTAATGCCGCCAACTTTCAATCACTTGATACTAACAGTAGCAACGGAATCGGCTTCGCAATTCCGGTCAAAATCGCCTACAAGGTTTTAAAAGATATTATTGCTGAAGGTTATGTACCACGAGGTTCACTTGGCTTTAATATTGGTGGTGTTTTCCGACAAGACAACCGAACAACCTATGGCGAAGTTAGCGCAATAGAGCCCAATGGTCCGGCAGACATTGGCGGAATGAAAGTAGGCGACATTATCGTCGCGGTCAATAATACCCCGTTTGCGAGTATCGACGACTTATTGCACGTGATATCAGAAACCAAACCTAACAACGAAATCGAACTTACAGTACTACGCGGAACCGAGTCCTTTAACTTAAGTATGAAAACGGTGCAGCGCCCACCGCTAACTCTCAACGCCAGATAATCAATCGCCCATAAAAAAACGCCCAAACGGGCGTTTTTAGAATCTGACGAGAAAACTACTCAGCTAAGCGCAAGATATTTGCACCTAAACCATTGAGCTTTTCTTCAATCTTTTCGTAACCGCGATCGATGTGATAAATGCGATCAACCACTGTCTCACCATCACTCACCAAACCAGCAATCACCAAACTCGCTGAGGCGCGTAAATCGGTTGCCATCACCTGCGCGCCGCTCAAACGAGACTTACCATGACAAATAGCCATATTACCTTCTAGCTCGATTGTCGCTCCCATACGCTGTAATTCAGGCACGTGCATAAAACGATTTTCAAAAATCGTTTCAACGACATTAGCACTGCCATCAGCTAGCGCATTGAGTACACAAAACTGTGCTTGCATATCCGTTGGAAATGCAGGATGTGGCGCTGTTTTAATATTAACCGCTTTTGGTTGCTTGCCGTGCATATCTAGGCTAATCCAATCGTCGCCGACTTCGATGTCTGCACCTGCTTCTTCAAGCTTGGCAATCACTGGCTCCAAAGAACTCGCATCAGCATTCAAACAACGGATTTTGCCACGAGTAATTGCGCCCGCGACAAGGAAAGTACCAGTCTCAATGCGATCAGGCATAACGCTGTATTGCGTTGCAGCTAAGCTATCAACACCTTCGATGGTAATAGTTGCTGTTCCAGCACCAGATACTTTAGCGCCCATCGCAATTAAGTAATTCGCTAAATCAACAATTTCAGGCTCACGAGCACTGTTTTCAAGAACCGTAGTTCCTTGTGCAAGCGCAGCGGCCATCATAAGGTTTTCAGTCGCGCCAACACTCACCATATCCATAAAGATAGTAGCGCCTTTTAAACGACCATCGACACGTGCTTTGATGTAACCGTTATCAACACTAATTTCAGCGCCCATTTGCTTTAGGCCCTGCAAGTGCAGATTTACCGGTCGAGCGCCGATTGCACAGCCACCAGGTAGAGAAACATCAGCTTCGCCGAAGCGCGCTAATAATGGACCCAATACCAAAATCGACGCACGCATTGTTTTCACTAAATCATAAGGTGCACAGTATTGATTAATACCGCAGGCATTTACCTTAAATTCATTGTTTTCGAAAACAACTTTTGCACCCAAGCTCTCTAGAACTTTTCCTGTCGTACGGATATCGTTTAGCTCAGGAACATTAGTAATAGTCGTATCGCCCGTGGCTAAAATCGTTGCCATCAAAATAGGTAACGCCGCGTTTTTCGCGCCTGAGATAGTTACGTCACCTTGCAGGCTATCAACAGCGGTAATTTTCAGTTTTTGCACGTACGAACCTTAATTTAGAGGGTTTAATAGCTGCTCTCGCTGCCATTTTTCAGGAGTGAATGCTTTGATTTGTACGGCATGTAAAGCACCAGAAGCGATAACTTCGTTAAGTGGTGCGTAAATCGCTTGTTGCTGTTTTACGCGGCTCATGCTTTCAAACATTTCTGATACAGCAATTACTTGGTAATGACCGTTTTCGCCTTTAACGTGTAATTCGTCTAACGTTAGTTCCGCTTCAATCAGCGCTTTGATTTCTTCAATTTCCATTACAACCTCTAAACTTAAATTCTCTACTTAACAGCAAAACCTAATTTGCCAGTAATGACTCGGCATTATACAGCGCGACCAGTTTATCTAGCGCTGATGTGGCACCTTCATATTGTAATGAGATGCCCTTGTGTTGACAGTATTGCTGCAATTCCACAAGGTAAGCGAGTCCAGCACTGTCCACTTTCGTTAATTGCCCTAAGTCGACATAAAGCTGGTCATTATACTGCTGTAGATACTTTTTAATAGGAATTAATGAAGGAACTGTCGACTGCGACAATTTACCAGTCAAAACCACTTTATTATCTCCAGCTGATTGCCATTCAACTGTCATTATTTCGCCTTAGCTTCAACTGATTCAGCTGCCTTTTTGTTAAGCTGATTAATTAAGTAATCGATGCCTTTCTTATTGATAATCGCATCAAACTCTTTTGCTTTAGTTGACACCATGCTGATGCTTTCAGCAACCATGTCATAGGCTTTCCAATCTCCTGTCTTTTTGCTTTTACGCAATTTGAAATCAATATCAACTGGTGGGCGCTGTGCATCAACGATGGTTACTTTAACTGTAGCGACCTTCCCTTTTACTGCTTTTGCCGGCGCATAAACAATTTTTTGATTGTCATAGAGTGTAAAAACGTTGGCGTATGTCAAAATAAGATAGTTGCGAAATGCTTCGCTAAAATCATTAAATTTCTTAGCGCTCTTTGCTTTCTTATAGTGTTTATTGCCCAATACTGTTGCCGCTGCGCGTTTATGGTTGATATACGGCATCAACTCTTCTTCGACAATAACTTTCAGATGGTTTAAATCTTTGTCGATAAGCTCGCGATCAGCTCTAAAACGAGCAAAGGTTTTTTCTGACACGTTTTTGATCAGCGCATGAGGATCTTTCATGTCAAACAATTCACTTTCTGCTGCGTTGGCGCTGCCAAAAGCGAATACAGCAGTAAGCAACAATGCACTTAACTTGGTAAATAATGCTTTCATAATCTCTACTCCTAATCTTCACTGTTGCCATATAGGAACTGGCCGATTAAATCTTCTAATACCATGGCTGAGCGAGTATCCTCAATGACATCGCCGTCTGCTAGAATTTCTGTTTCTTCGTCAACAAACCCCGGCGTTAAACCAACAAACTGCTCACCCAACAAACCAGAAGTTAAAATGGCAACCGAGCTAGAATCAGGAAACTGGTTAAATCTAGTGTCAATTTCCATCACTACTTTAGGTGAGAAATCATCATCAAGGCTAATCGCTGAAACACGGCCAACCACAACACCGCCAACTTTCACCGATGAACGAACTTTTAGACCACCAATATTGCTAAATTTAGCAACGAGCTGGTAGTTCTCTGAACTACCCCCCAACTGACTATCTGCGACTTTTAAGCCCAACATCAATATCGCAGCAATGCCTGCAAATAAAAATGCGCCCACTAATAATTCTATTTTTCTACTCATTATTTTTTTCCTTGCGCCGTCAATGGCAAACTAACTTTGACGCGATGGCCAATATACTTAACTGTGATTAACCGAACATGACTGCGGTTAATACAAAATCTAAACCTAAAATCGCTAAACTCGATTGAACTACGGTTGATGTGGTTGCCGCGCTGATGCCTTCCGAAGTTGGCACCGCATCATAACCTTTGTGCAGGGCAATCCACGTTACCACGATAGCGAAAATAATACTTTTGATACCGCCATTAACGATATCTTCGCCCCACTCAACCGACGATTGCATCACCGACCAAAATGCGCCACTGTCGACACCTAGCCAATCAACACCAACTAAGTGGCCACCTAGAATCCCCACCGCCGAGAAAATTGCCGCTAATAAAGGCAAGCTAATCACGCCAGCCCAAAAACGCGGTGCAACTATTTGATGCAGTGGATCTATTGCCATCATCTCAAGCGAGCTAAGCTGTTCAGTTGCTTTCATTAAGCCAATTTCAGCAGTCAACGCAGAACCTGCTCGACCAGCAAATAGCAACGCGGAAACTACAGGACCGAGCTCTCGAAGTAGCGACAAAGAAACCATTTGTCCTAAGCTTTGCTCTGCGCCGTAGCCAACAAGAATGGTATAGCCTTGCAGTGATAGCACCATACCAATAAACAGGCCCGACACGACAATGATAATTAGTGATTGCACACCAACAACATAAAGCTGCTTAATTAATAAAGGTAATATTTTAAATCCGCGCCCAGACGGTTTTAAGGCGCCAAATAACATCGCCCCCGCGCGGCCTAATCCGGCAATGGTAGACAAACCATTGCGGCCTAGATTTGCAATAGTGTTAAGTAACATGATTTAGCAAATCCTTC
>JBMYWG010000018.1:0-61756 GCA_049607155.1 Psychrobium sp. | reverse complement strand
CAAATCATAGCTTGGGCTATGAGATTGCTGCGAGTTATTACAATTACATTGGTGTTTATGACAAAGCTCATGAAGCGCTTGTTAGTGCGATGGAACGTAATCATAATTCAGTCCAAATTATAAAACTGCTCAGCGAAAGCTATCGTCGTTTAGGCGATTATAATCGCAGTATTGCATTGGTCGATGCCTTGCTAGAGCACGACTATGATTATGCGTATTCGTATTATTGGAAAGCATATGACTTAGTTGCATTGGGTAACTTAGAAAAAGCGCAGCGTTTAATTGAAGAGCATGCCATAGCGCTCTCTACGCTAGAACAACAAATTTACTTCTTTGGAGTCAATTACAATAAAGTTCAAAGTTATCTCAATAGCGATAACAACAAATCCAACAAGAACCTTAATTTTATCGAACAAGCGATAAGCGATGATACTTACTGTATTACCCAGCTGCCAATAAACGAGTGTGTGGTCGCGGCGACTGATCGAATTTCGCCGCAGTATCGCATGGCACAATGGCAAGCCGCGGCTCTGTATTTAAAGGCCGATGATCCTGAGCAAGCCTATAATTTATTGGCAAATGACGATTGGTTAACTAACGATGATATTAGCTTAGCCAGTGGTGCTGATAGGTTATTCTATTTGCCTACCTACGCTAATATTTTGATGAAAACGGGACGAAATGATGAAGCTCAGGAACTCCTTAAACACTTTATTGTGTTTGTGAAAAGCTCAGGCTTACATCAGCTTTATGCCTTGCCCTTGGCCGAGGCTTACGCACTATCAGGGCAAGAAAGTGACGCATTAAAGCAAATGGCTCAGCTGCTCGCATCTGGCTGGTTGCCGAGTGCAAAATATCAAATGTGGCCGCTGAAAGATAATCCGAACTTGGCGTCAATTGCACGACAATGGCAATTTCTCAATTTATTGGAATTGATTGAAAACAGACGCCAGTTGATTCGCTTACGCGTTAAAGACCTAAAGCAGGTGCAGTCTTAAAAAGTTGTTAGAAAATCAAAAGGGGATGCATTGCATCCCCTTTTGATATTTCAGCTATTTAAAGTACTTTTTACAGCACTACGTTTAAAGTACTCTTTTTATGTACTTCCTTTAAAGTACCTTGCAAATTGCTTTACATAAATCGTCAATATTACTGCTGGTCATCCCTGCAACACTAATACGGCCAGAGCCAACAATGTACACACCATGTTCTACTTTTAATGTTTCAACTTGCTCTTTAGATAAACCTGAGAATGAGAACATGCCGCACTGACGGGTGATGAAAGAAAAGTCACCTTGTGCGCCGTATTGCGCTAATTTCTCGACAAATAACACACGCATTTGGGCAATGCGCTCACGCATTTTGGCCACTTCGCTGTGCCAAAGCGCCGTTAATTCTTCATCAGCAAGAATCGTTGCTACAACTGCTGCGCCATGTGAAGGTGGGTTTGAGTAGTTTGCACGAATAATTGATTTTACTTGGCTAAATGCAGACTGCGCTACTTCTTGAGTCGCAGCGACTAGGGTAACCGCACCTACACGCTCGTTGTACAGACCAAAGTTTTTCGAGAATGAATTGGCAACAATAAACTCTTGATTATGCTGTGCGAATGTACGAAGTCCTTGCGCGTCCTCTTCAATGCCAACACCAAAGCCTTGATAAGCGAAATCAAATAAACCAACTACGCCTTGCTTAGCCGCGAGTTCACTAATTTGTTGCCATTGCGCTAATGTTGGATCAATACCCGTTGGGTTGTGACAACAGCCGTGTAATAATACCGCATCACCCGCTTTTGCTTGTGAAAGCGATTCAAGCATGCCGTCAAAATCAAGTGATTGATTGGCTGCGTCATAATAGCTGTATTCAACAACTTCCAAACCAGCAGCTTTAAAGATATTACCGTGATTCGCCCACGTTGGATTGCTGACCCAAATGCGCTTAACGCCTAGTTGCTTAACCATAAAGTCTGCGGCAATGCGCAGTGAGCCTGTACCACCAGGTGCTTGGGCAGTTGCTGCTCGCTGTCCACTGACAATCTCACTGTCTTTACCAAATAGTAGTTGCTGAACAACAGAGGCATAGGCAGCTAGACCTTCGATATTTAAATACGACTTGGTTTTCTCATTTTGAAGCAGAATTTGTTCAGCCTTTTTAACACACTCTAATACAGGCGTTTCACCTTGATCGGTTTTATAAATACCAACACCAAGATTAATTTTATTATTGCGCGTGTCTTTTTTAAAAGCTTCAGTTAAACCGAGGATGGGATCAGCAGCGGCTGTCTTTACCACTTCAAACATGGGGAGAGTCCTATTTGTTAGTTGATTTAAGGTCGTTAATTGATTTTCGACGCGGACGTGTCAAATTCAGGCTAGTTATAACACGGAATATCAGCTGCGCACAGCACTATCTAGCGCTTTTTAGCTGAAATATCTATTCGTTATAAACACCGATTATATGGCTGTTGGAGAGTATTTACCTGCCATCGAATTTTTAGATGAATAACTATACTCTTAATTTTTGATCTAAATAGGAATTTATTCTCGTTTTGGGTAAAAAACTGCAAACATCAGAAGAGATTGCGCTTTAGACTGTGATACTATTGAATCGTTCAGTTAAAATTCATTGCATGATTGTTTTAATGACCACATTACACGAAGTAACTTAAGAATATTCATTTTTATACAAGGAACTACCATGAAACACATCAAACTTAAAAAATTCATTCTTGCACCAATTGCACTAAGTGTAATGGCTGGTACAGCAATGGCGAAAGATGTTGAAAAAGGTTGGTATATTCAAGGCAACGCGGGTCAAGCTAAAAGCTATGCTACCCAAGAAGAATTACGCAATGAAGTTTTAGCGTTAGGCGATGTTGGTACTATCTCACCAAACTCTCAAAAACGTCGTGGCTGGCGTGTAGATTTTGGTTACCGTTTAGATAACAACTTTTCTGCTGCTATCACTTATGCAGATCTTGGTTTAGTGGAGTTAGGTACATCGACTAACAGCCCAATGATCCGTGAGATTGAAACAATTTCAGGTAAGGCTCTGTCTATCGTTGGTGCTTATAATCATCCATTTAACGATTGGGTAAACGCGCACATTAAAGGTGGTTTCTCGTCTTTAGATTCTCGTCCAAATCACACAACGATGGGACGCGGTATTACAGCCGGCGATAACAAAGATTGGGTTTGGGGCGCTGGTATGTCATTCGACCTAACTGAAAATATGTCGCTAATGTTTGATTGGGAACGTTACGAATTCGAACACAAAGTTGATTTACTAACCGCTGGTTTACGTTATACCTTCGGTGAAGTTGAGCAGAAAAAAGCAGCTCCAGCCCCAGTGCCGGTTCCACCACCTGCGCCAGTTGTTAAGCCTGAGCCAATTCCTGCGCCAGCGCCTGCACCTAAGCCGTCGCCAGTGGTTGAAATTAAACCATTAAAAGTGAATGTTTACTTTGCTAACAACTCAAGCATGTTAAGCGCTGAAACAAAAGCAACACTAGATAACGTTGGTAAGAAGCTAGCAGACGGTAATGTAGATAACGTGACTGTTGCAGGTTTCGCATCAGCATTAGGTAACGCTAAATACAACCAAATACTATCTGACAAGCGTGCTAAGAAAGTCACTGAGTACATCAAAAACACTTGGTCAATAGACCGCGCTAAGATGTCTGTTTCAGCAAACGGTGAAAAAGACGCTCAAGGCGAAAACAACGGTAAAGATCGTAAAGTAACAGTACGTGTACAATTTGCTAAACAGCAATAATAACACTGTTTAGAAGTTACTTTTTAACCACTAAAAACCCGCTAAGTTAGCGGGTTTTTTTGTTTTTAGATCTCAAACACATATTAATGCGAACAAGAGTTGAGAATCTTGTTGATTTAAGCGATCATACGGGCAATTTTTATAAGTGTTTTAGTAATTTTGAGGATCTGATGAGCCAAGAGTCTGCGCGTCCAACCAATTTCATTCGCAACATCATCGATGAAGATTTAGCTTCAGGTAAGCACACTGGTGTTGTTACTCGTTTTCCTCCTGAGCCAAATGGGTATTTACACATTGGTCATGCGAAATCGATTTGTTTAAATTTTGGTATCGGACAGGATTATCAAGGACAGACAAACTTACGCTTTGATGACACTAACCCAGCCAAAGAAGACATCGATTTTGTTAATTCGATTAAAGAAGACGTAAGCTGGTTAGGTTTTGAATGGGCTGGAGAAGTTCGTTACAGCTCAAACTACTTTGAAGATTTATACAACTACGCCGTTGAGCTGATTAAAAATGGCAAAGCCTTTGTTTGTCAGCTATCAGCCGACGAAATGCGTGAATACCGCGGCACCTTAAAAGAGCCAGGTAAGCCAAGCCCATGGCGCGATCGCAGTGTTGAAGAAAACCTCGATTTATTTGAGCGCATGCGCAAAGGTGAGTTCGAAGAAGGCTCTCACAGCTTACGTGCGAAAATCGATATGGCCTCGCCAAACATTAAAATGCGCGATCCAATTATTTACCGCATTCGTTTTATCGAGCATCACCAAACTGGTGACAAGTGGTGTATCTACCCGATGTACGATTTCACTCACTGTATTTCCGATGCTATCGAAGGTATTACACACTCGTTGTGTACACTAGAGTTTGAAGATCACCGCCCATTGTATGATTGGGTAATCGATAATATCTCTATTAAGGCGCACCCACAGCAAATCGAGTTTTCGCGTTTAAACCTTGAATACACGGTGATGTCTAAGCGTAAGCTCGCTGCGTTAGTTGAAGACAACTTAGTTGATGGTTGGAACGATCCGCGTATGCCGACTATCGCCGGGATGCGCCGGCGTGGTTACACGCCTGCATCACTGGTTGAGTTTTGTAAACGCATTGGTGTGACCAAGCAAGAAAACATGATTGAAATGAGTGCGCTGGAAAGCTGTATTCGCGAAGATTTAAATGTGACAGCACCACGTGCGATGGCGGTATTAGATCCTATTAAACTGGTGATTGAGAATTACCCAGAAGGGCAGGTTGAGCAATTAAATGCGCCAAGTCATCCAAACGATGAAAGCATGGGTACGCGCCAGTTGCCATTTACCCGAGAAATATTTATCGACCGCGCTGACTTTAAAGAAGAAGCAAACAAGAAGTACAAGCGTCTTGTGTTAGACAAAGAAGTGCGCCTACGCAACGGTTACGTCGTTAAAGCATTGCGTTGTGATAAAGATGAGGCAGGCGAAGTAACCACGGTTTACTGTAGCTACGATCCTGAAACTCTTGGTAAGAACCCAAGTGATGGCCGTAAAGTAAAAGGCGTAATTCACTGGGTGAGCGCATCACATGGTGTACCTGCAACCGTTCGTCTATATGATCGTTTGTTCACTGTACCAAATCCTGCAGCTGCAGAAGACTTTGCGTCAGTCATTAACCCTGAGTCGCTAGTTACTGTGACCACAGCGATTGTTGAGCCGTCACTGGTTGATGCAAAAGCTGAACAAGCCTATCAGTTTGAGCGCGAAGGTTACTTCTGTGCTGATAACAAAGATTCAACTAAAGATGCGTTAGTGTTTAACCGCACTGTTGGCTTACGTGACACTTGGGCAAACAACGCCTAAGCTTTTGATAAGTTGATAAATGATAACAGGCAATGATTTCATTGCCTGTTTTTTATTGGAAATAAGATTGCAATGACAGCGCTTGAGACCAAAATCAGTCATGCCTTTGCCAAAGATGGGGCACTAGCCCAATGTATCGATGGTTATGACGAGCGCGTTGTGCAAACTCAAATGGCGTTGGCGGTTGGCAATGCCATCGAGCAAAAGCAGCAGCTGGTGGTTGAAGCGCAAACAGGTACCGGAAAAACCTTTGCCTATCTAATTAGTGCCATGCTTAGCGGGGCAAAAACCATAGTCTCTACCGGAACTAAGGCCCTGCAAGATCAGCTGTACTACAAAGATTTACCACTGGTTAAAAAAGCCCTTAATATTCCCATTAAAACTGCCTTGCTCAAAGGGCGAGCCAATTATCTGTGCATCGACCGTTTTAATAAATTACAGCAGCAAGGGGCGAGTCAAAGCGAGCAAGTAGAGCACGATTTAATTCAAATTAAACGCTGGTCAGGGCATACGCTGTCAGGTGATCTTGGTGATGTGCCGGGCGTTAACGAATCGTCAATCGCTTTTTCATTAGTAACTTCAAGCGCCGATAATTGTAGTGGCCGTAAATGTGAACATTTTGATGATTGCTATTTATTACGCGCCCGTCGTTTAGCGATGGATGCGGATCTAATTGTCGTTAATCATCATTTGTTCTTTGCCGACATGGCCCTTAAAGATACCGGTTTTGGTGAATTGATCCCATCAAGCGAGATGGTGATTTTCGATGAAGCACACCAAATTCCTGATATTGCGTGTGGCTATTTTGGCGAGAGTTTATCGACTAAAACCATCAAAGAATTAGCCGTTGATATCTCACATGTTTACTACACCGAACTCAAAGATACCAAACAGTTATTAAAAGCGGGCGAGATTGTTCAGCGTTGCAGTGATCAACTACGTTTGGTGTTTGCCCATAATGGTGAACGTGGCGATTGGGGGCAGGCGTTAAAGCGAGGCGATGTCAATGGCGCCTTTGAACAGCTGTTAACAAACCTCGATTTTATGTATCAGGTAATTAAAATTTCCTTGGGGCGCAGTGAAAATCTCGATAACTGTTTTGAGCGATTATTGGATGTGAAGTCGCGATTAGAGAAATTTAAAACCGGCGATAAAATCGGATTTAGCTTTTGGTATGAAGCATCACGCAACCACTTACAGCTCAATATTAGTCCGTTGTCGATTGCTGATAAATTTAGCGAACACACCAAGTCACTCGATAGTGCGTGGTTGTTTACATCGGCAACCCTTAAAGTTGATGATAAATTTGATCATTTTACGGCGCAATTGGGAATTAAAGCGCCGCAAACACTGTCACTCGATAGCCCGTTTGATTATCAAAAGCAATCACTGTTTTGTGTACCGCGTTATTTTGCAGAGCCAGCCAGTCCAAATTATATTGATCAATTGGCGCAAACGACGCAGGTGCTGATTGAAGCTAGCAACGGCGGTGTATTGATTTTGGTGACCAGCTTTTCAACCTTAAATCGACTGCAAGCTAAACTCGCCGGACAAATTGACCAAACGCTATTGGTGCAAGGTGATGACAGCAAACAAGCATTGCTTAATCGGTTTGTTCAAGATGGCGATGCGGTATTACTTGCTACGTCATCATTCTGGGAAGGGGTAGATATCCGCGGTGATGCGCTGCGCTGTGTTATTATCGATAAATTACCTTTTGCATCACCTGATGATCCGCTGTTAAAAGCGCGCCTAGATGATAAGAAAAAACAAGGCGTTGAAGGGTTTGACGCGGTGCAGGTGCCACAAGCAGTTATCGCACTTAAACAGGGAGCAGGGCGTTTAATTCGCGATGTTAACGATCGCGGCGCCCTCGTATTATGCGATACACGCATGATAACCCGTCCTTATGGACGAATATTTTTACAAAGCTTGCCAGACATGAAACGAACGCGAGATCTCAAGCAGGTCATCGATTATCTCGAGCAGCTTTAACCACTATTAGATGAAACGAATACACACTATGTCACATAAACTTCTAATCATAGATACCTCTACCGAAGCTTGTTCAGTCGCCGTTGTTAATGGTGACGAGGTTATTCATCAGCAAGATGTTACGCCGCGCAGCCATACCAAAATGGTATTGCCGATGGTGGATAACATGCTTAATGAAGCCAAGTTAACCTTAGCCGACTTAGATGCTATTGCGTGGGGCCGTGGCCCAGGTAGTTTTACGGGCGTGCGTATTGGCACAGGAATTATGCAAGGACTTGCCCTTGGTGCAGATAAACCGGTAATTGGTATTTCAACCTTGGCAACCATGGCGCAACAAGCAATGGACGAAGCTGATGCACAGCAGGTTATTGCGGCGATAGATGCGCGAATGGGTGAAGTATATTGGGGCGTCTTTAACAACGTAGATGGCATTGCTACCTTGGTTGGCGAAGAAATCGTTATCAAACCTGAATTAATCGATGCTTCACTATTAAATCAAGCGCAATATATGGCTGTTGGTACGGCATGGGATGCTTATCCAGCACTAAGTGAACTTGCGGATATCACCGTCAATAACGACATTCTTTATCCATCAAGTCATGCAATGGCACCACTAGTCAAAGCGGCGTTTGATAACAATGAAGCGGTGGATGTTGACCAAGCCAGCCCAGTATACGTGCGTGATACAGTGACATGGCAAAAATTGCCGGGTAGAAATTAGACGATCTTAAATTGCTTGTGCTAAACTACTTTGGCTATGATTTTAAATACGACTTATACACCATCAAATCCAACAACAGCTGCGCCGAGTGAGCGTTTAGTTGCTGGCACGTCTGAGCCTAATGCCATTCTCCGTGGCAGGGTTGTTGATGGTGTTGATTCAACAAGTAATTCTAATCAAAATCGCCGCGCTGTTATCGGTGACGATCAGCAGCAAGAGCAGCGCCAAAGTAGTACGCTTACTCAAGCACAATACGAAAAAGTCGCCGCAGCGCATCAACAAACCATTTACGATAAGCCGCAAGGTGCTCAACGCCTTGCGATCAGTGAATATCAAAGCGTTCAACACGCACCAAAACGCGAAGAAATCCAACGCCTCGTTGGTATCGATACTTTCGCTTAATCTTCCTTTTTATTCTTCTTAGAGAGAGCCATGAATCAACGCATCTTATTCTTTGGCTATTGTTTGTTCGCCATCGTTATTAGTTACATTCCTTTTATCGGTTTACCTTTTATTTATCTCGCGACTATTTTCCACGAAATTTCTCATGCTCTGGTGGCTGTGGTGACTGGTGCGCAAGTTGTCGAATTTGCCTTAGCGGTTGATGGCAGTGGCCATGTGTTATCACGCGGTGGTAGCAGCTTTTTAATCGCCATTAGTGGCTATCTTGGCGTATCAATTTGGGCGGCGTTATTATTTCAAGCAGGTACCCGTAACAATTTAGCCCGCTTTACTATAGGCGCACTAATCGCGCTGTTCTCAGTAACTCTCATTCTATGGGTTAACAATCTAATGACGGCGCTAATTTTAGGTGCGGTTATCGGTTTATTAGTGTTAATGCTTGCCAAAACAAGTGCGGTATATATAACTCACCTCTCGCGTTTTGTGGCGATTCTTGTGTTGTTTAACGCTATTAAGAGTCCGCTTTACCTCATTGATGGTCGCGCAGCAGGCGATGGCGCTATTCTAGCGAAGATGACTTTTGTGCCTGAAATTGTGTGGGTTGTTTTATGGTGCGCTGCTGGTCTTGCGGTGTTGTATTGGTTGTATCAATCGCTTGGCAAGCCTCAGAGACACTAGAGCATGGAAAGACGCATGGATAGACGATTTGAATTAGGCCACATAGACTTGGCTGCACTTGAGTTTTGCTTAGAAAACTCAAGTGATGTTATGACAATTGCACTGCATGGTTGGTTAGATAACGCCAATAGTTTCCTCCCGATGATGGAATACAATCATACGCATGATGTTATTGCCATTGACTGGCCTGGACATGGCTTTTCGGCACACCGCGGTGATAATGCTTCCTATCATTTACTCGATTATGTACATGATCTATACGCACTCATTCAAAAAAATAAGTGGCAACAGATCAATATTATCGGTCATTCGTTAGGCGCTATCGTCGCTTCAATTTTTGCTGGCACCTTTCCAGAATTAGTTAACAAACTGGTGCTAATTGAAGCGCTAGGACCGATTACAGCTAAACCGCAAGACACCGCGGAGCTACTCAGAAAATCCATCATTAATAAATACCAATCGCAAATTAAGTTACCATCGAACAAACTATACAGCTCAATCGAAAAAGCGGTATTAGCCCGCACTATGGCCAGTGATTTTGATAGTGATATTGCACGCCTATTAGTCGAGCGCGCTATTAAACAAGACGGTGAGGGGTTTGTATGGCGCAGTGATTCACGCTTAAAGCAGTTATCACCGATGCGGATGGTGGAAGAGCAGGCGGTGGATATTCTATCTAATATCAAGCACGATACGCTGTTAATTCTGGGAGAGCGTGGTTATCAGTCAATGTGTGATGCCTTTGAGGCTCGTCAATTTCTTCTCGCTAATCTAAAACATCGCACCATAGCTGGTGGTCATCATGTGCATATGGAAAATCCTCAAATCGCTTGGCAACTCATAGCACAGCATTTAGCTCGCTAGCGGCAAATCACCCAAGTCTGGAATAATGATACCGAAAGGTGAGCTATTTAATATCTAGTGCAATCGCTCTACTTTTTACTTTAAAAATTGCGCCAGTTGTGGGAGCATTAAACAACTGTTTAAAAGATACTAAATCACGCGATCGAACAATTTATAAATAATGCGTGATTTCTATGAGGAGAAATTGTGGAAAAAGTTTGGCTAAAAAGCTATCCAGATGACGTGGTAGCGGAAATTAATCCAGAGCGTTATCAATCGCTGGTTGAAGTATTTGAAGAGAGTATTGAACGCTTCCCACAAAACGTTGCCTTCACCAATATGTCTCATGACATGACTTATGCAGAACTCGATAAACAAAGTAAAGATTTCGCTGCTTATTGCCAAAACGAATTGAAGCTAGAACGCGGAGATCGCCTTGCGGTCATGATGCCTAATTTATTGCAGTACCCTGTTGTGATGTTTGGTGCACTGCGTGCTGGACTGGTGGTGGTTAATGTTAACCCGCTGTATACAGCTCGTGAATTAGAGCATCAATTGAACGATTCAGGTGCTAAAGCGCTAGTTGTATTGAGCAACTTTGCCGATACGGTAGAGAAAGTCGTTAACAACACTAAACAGCTGCAACACGTGATTGTGACCAATCTTGGTGATCATTTCCCAATGCTTAAGCGCACTATCGTAAATTTCGCTGTTAAGTATCTTAAAAAGATGGTGCCAAGTTTCAACCTGCCACAGGCAATTAGCTATCGCGATGCACTGGCTAAAGGCGCAGGCCAAAGCTATCAGAAGCCGCAAATTAGCGGTGATGATTTAGCTTACCTTCAATACACAGGCGGTACTACAGGTCTTGCCAAAGGCGCTATGCTAAGTCATCGCAATATGGTGGCTAATTTAGAGCAAGCATCGGCCGCTTACGGCACGCAACTTGAGGACGGTAAAGAGATTATTGTTACCGCGCTGCCGCTTTATCATATCTTTGCACTAACAGCGAACTGTCTGCTGTTCATGAAGTTCGGTGCTCAAAACTTACTGATTACCAATCCGCGCGATATTCCGGCCTTTATCAAAGACTTAGGTAAATACAAATTTACTGCGCTCACTGGCGTGAACACACTGTTTAATGCTTTGTTAAACCACCCATCATTTAAAGAGTTAGAGTTTAATTCTCTGAAACTGACACTAGGTGGTGGTATGGCAGTCCAGCGTGCTGTTGCTCAGCAATGGAAAGAAGTGACAGGTGTTCACCTTTTAGAAGGTTATGGCCTAACAGAATGCTGTCCTTTAGTTACTGTTGCACCACATAATAGCCAAGGATTTAATGGCACTATTGGTTTACCTTGTTCTTCTACTGATGTACGTATCATGGGGGATAATGGTGTTGAATGTGGATTTGGCGAGCCAGGTGAATTGCAAGTTCGTGGTCCACAGGTGATGCAAGGTTATTACAACAAACCAGAAGAAACGGCTAAAGTGATGGACGGTGACTGGTTTGGTACTGGTGATATTGCAACAATCGATGAAGCAGGCTTTTGTAAGATTGTTGACCGTCAAAAAGACATGATTATTGTTTCTGGTTTTAATGTTTTCCCGAACGAGATTGAAGATGTCTGTGCGATGCACGATGGCGTATTGGAAGTCGCTGCCATTGGTATTCCTCATGAAGTGTCTGGTGAAGTTGTGAAAATCTTCGTAGTGAAGAAAGACTCATCACTTGACGAAAAATCTCTGAAAGCACATTGTCGTGAGCAGCTTACCGCTTATAAAGTGCCTAAGCTGATTGAATTTAGAGACGAGCTACCAAAGACCAATGTTGGTAAAATCTTACGCCGTGAGTTGCGTGAAGAAGAAATTGCTAAGTCGGCATAGCACTGCTAGTAATTGTTAGCAGCACCTATATAATAGCTAGCCTTCGGGCTAGCTTTTTTGTTTTCAAATACAGCAACTTTAAAATCAGCCAATTGTACCCAATAGGAAAATTCGTGACTACACCACTTTATATTGATACCCATTCGGCATTAGTCGATCTTTGTCAGCACTATGAAACGGCAAAAATATTAGCAATAGATACCGAGTTTGTGCGTGAGCGAACCTTTCATGCGGCATTAGGGTTGATTCAAGTTTATGACGGCGAGCGATTGGCGTTGATAGATCCTGTTGCAGTTGAAGATTTATCGCCATTTTGGCCACTGCTAACCAACAAGGCGATAGTCAAAGTATTGCACGCTGGTAGCGAAGATTACGAGGTGTTTAAACACTATGGTAAGTGCGTGCCTGACCCTGTTGTTGATACACAGGTTGCAGCGGCACTTATTGGTTTGGGGTCGAGTTTAGGCTACGCCAAGTTAGTACAAGAGTTTTGCGATATTGAGCTAGATAAAGGTGAGTCGCGTACTAATTGGCTTAAGCGTCCGCTAAGCGATGCTCAGCTTAGTTATGCGGCGAATGATGTTATTTATCTTTATCAGTTGTATCAACCGCTGATGGCGCGAGTTAAAGATGCCAATCGTTTAGATATTTGTGTCGAAGAATCGATGCGCTTGGCTAATCGCACAGTGATTCGCCCGCCAATGAAAAAGTATCTCGATATTGGCAACGCATGGCAATTAAACACGGTGCAACTGAGTGTACTGCAGCAATTGTGTGAATGGCGCTTTGCGACAGCGGTTGAGAAAAACCTTGCATTGGGTTTTGTGGTTAAGGACGCTGAGCTGTTTAATATTGCTAAGTTAATGCCGCAATCGAAGAATCAACTATTTAGCATCGAAGCGCTGCATCCGATGGTGGTTAAGCGCTATCACAAGCAAATCTTAGACGCGGTTGCAAAGGGGAAAGACAACCCGACGCCGCCAAGTCCGTTAACACGCTTAATTGATTACCCACAGTACAAACAGAAGTTTAAAGCAATTAAATCTTTAGTCGGTGAGATTGCCCAAAAGCATAGTATTCCGCCAGAGATGCTAGCGTCAAAAAAGCTGATTCATGAAGTGCTATCGGATGTGTGGAAGGCAGAAGGTGAGAAATCTGGTAATCAGCCTGTATTGAGGACTGGCTGGAGAAAGGCCTTGATAGAGGCAGACTTAGTTAACCTACTGTAAATTAAGATACAAAAATGCCAACCCTTGAGTTGGCATTTTTCGTCATTTAAACCAGTGATTACTGCTTATCAGGCAGTGTCACGTTTAGTTCTAGTACCGCTAAATCATCTGACTGATCAACTTCTACGCTGACTTTATCTTCTGAAATTTGTACGTACTTAGAAATCACTTCTAAAATATCGCGCTTTAGTTGCGGCAAGTAATCTGGGCTTTTGCGATCGTTGCGTTCGTGGGCAACGATAATTTGCAAGCGCTCTTTGGCTAATGATGCCGTGGTCTTTTTATTACTGCGGAAATAATCAAGTAGGGCCATTACTTACCTCCAAAAATACGCTTTAAGAAGCCTTTTTTCTCTTTGGTTAGGAATCTAAATTCAACTTCTTGTCCTAACAGACGCTCGATGGTGTCGTTGTATGCTTGGCCTGCGTCACTTTCGCCATCTAAAATCACTGGCTCACCTGAGTTAGAGGCTTTTAGCACTGCTTGCGACTCTGGGATAACGCCCACAAGTTTGATAGCCAGAATATCAACGATATCTTCAACACTTAGCATTTCGCCTTCGTCAACGCGTGTTGGGTTGTAACGAGTTACCAATAGATGCTCTTTAATTGGCTCTAAACCTTGTTCAGCACGTAGTGACTTAGATTGTAAGATGCCTAAGATGCGATCTGAATCGCGTACAGAAGAAACTTCAGGGTTGGTCGTAATAACCGCTTGGTCGGCATAGTACAGAGCCATCATTGCACCAGCTTCGATGCCTGCTGGAGAATCACAAACGATGAAGTCGAAAGACTCTTTGAGCTCTTCAATGACTTTACCAACGCCTTCTTTCGTTAGCGCATCTTTATCGCGTGTTTGCGAAGCTGGCAAAATGAATAGGTTGTCGACGCGCTTGTCTTTGATCAGCGTTTGGTTGAGGTTCGCTTCGCCATTGATCAAATTAACAAAATCATAAACTACGCGGCGCTCACAGCCCATGATCAAATCTAAATTACGCAAACCGATATCGAAATCGATAATCACGGTTTTGTGTCCTTTCAGCGCAAGGCCCGTGCCGATAGCAGCACTTGAAGTTGTTTTACCTACACCGCCTTTACCCGATGTAACAACGATTACTTGAGACATGTTCTCTTCCTTTTAAAGATTATGCGTCCAACAGCGGCTCAACGGTGAGCTGCTCTTGATCTAATTTCACGATGCCGGATTGTTGCCATAATGACTTTTCGATGGCGTCGCTCACCCAATAATTGCCAGCGACTGAGACTAATTCGGCTTCTAATGATTGGCAAAAAATCGCGCTACCTTTATTGCCGCTAGCACCTGCTAGCGCGCGGCCACGCAATTTGCCGTAAATATGAATGGAGCCATCGGCGATGACTTCCGCGCCATTACCCACTGAACCAACAATAATAAGGTCGGCGTTTTTGGCGTAAATTTGCTGACCAGAACGAACATTTTGGCGCACTATCATATCTGGCGCTTTAATTGGTTCGATCTCCGATGCAGCTTGCGGGACTTCTTTGATGACCTCTTTTACCACTTCTTTAACGGTTTCTTTGACAAGTGGTTTAGGTTTATTGTCATTTGCTTTAGGTGGCTGCAGCGTTGCTAACCCTGCTAAGCGGGCTAGTTTCTTTTGCTCCGTTGTACCGTTGCAAATTCCAACGCAAATAAAGTCTTTCGCTTCAATTGCCTGCTTTAGGGCTGAAAAGTCGATATTTTCTTCAGTAACTTGTTCAATGTTAACGACTAATGGAGCGCGGAAAAAGAAAGCCGGTGCTTGCTTGAGTTTATTGTTTAGCTGCTGAGCTAGTTTATCTAAATTGTTGTCTTCAAGCATCAGAATGGACAATGGGAATAGGCTGCCTTTTAATTCGGCGCTAGTTGTCGGCATTGATAGAAATCCCAAAAAGTTATAAACGTGTTATGTTTTGCAAAGGCTCATGGTATATTCTCGCTTATTAGTTATCAAGTTGTCCGTACAGGTTTTTAAAGTCCCATGATTGTTGCCGTTTATAAAAGTTCGAAAAAAGCAGATACCTATCTGTATATTGAAAAAAGAGATGATTTTTCACCTGTGCCTAAGTCATTACTCGAAACGTTCGGAAAAGCGAAGTTTGTGATGTTAGTACCGCTAACAAAGCGCGATCTCGCCATAGCGGATAAAGAAAAGGTAATGGCAGAAATTCGTCAAAAAGGCTTCTATTTACAATTGCCGCCGCCAGAAGTTGACTTATTGAAAGAATTTAAACAGAATCAAGCGAAAAAATAATAACTTAGGAAGATAATTATGATTGCTCGATTACTGGCATTCACCGCGATGAGTCTAATAGCTTTTAATGCTAGTGCCCAATCGGGATTATCTTTCTATCAATATGTAAAACAGCTTGAAGCGCAAATGGTAAAAGATGGCGCTGATGCCTCGCAAACCAAAGCAGCTTTTAGCGGGGTTAAATTATTTAAAAAAGCTGTTGTCGTGCAGCAGCGTGAACGCAAGAAGGTTAAAACACTCGATACCTTTTTACCGCGTTTAGTTAATGAGCAGCGCGTTAAAAAGGCTAGAGCACTTTATAAACAGCACCTACCGCTGCTGAAAGAAATTGAAAAGAAATACCACATACAGCCGCGTTTTATCGTGGCGTTATGGGGTGTTGCTAATGACTTCTCCGATGGTGTTGATGGTTACAATGCACTCAGTGTGTTGAGCTCACTGGCCTACGCAAATCAACAAGATTCACACTACCAAAAACAAATAAAGGCGACGCTGGCATTATTGACGGCGTCTGATATTGGTATGAACGAGGTTAAGAGTAACTGGGCTGGCAAGCTTGGTTTGTTTAACCTTGAATCCACTCAATATTTAAATAGCTTTCAAGATTATAACAATGACGGTCGAGTCGATATTTGGCATTCATTAGGCGATAGCTTTGCCACCACGGCAAAATTGATGGAAGACAATGGTTGGGAGCAAGCCTATACCTGGGGGCGTCAGGTAAAGCTTCCAAAAGATTTTGATGAAAGCCTACTTACCACTGGCGATTACAAGCCGTTGTCGGAATGGAAGTCTTTTGGCATTACCCGATTCGACAACCGCCCATTACCTAGCGCAAAACTCACCGCAAAATTGGTAGCACCTGACGGCATTAAAGGTCGTATCTATCTGACTTATCATAATTTTGAACATTTATTGACGTTAACAGACTCATTGTATAACGCGATTGCGGTGGGGTATCTGTCAAACCGAATTAAATTCCCACCTATTCAATAGCTGCAAATTTGCGATCTCATACGTGATTAAATCTGCCTATTGAAGTGGCTTGGGTATATACTACGCCACATTAGCACTATCGTATTAATCGCATTATGACCGACAATCAGTTTTGGAAAGAAAAATCACTATCGCAAATGACCGAACAAGAGTGGGAGCTATTGTGCGATGGTTGTGGTAAATGCTGCCTTAATAAAGTCATTGATGATGAAACTGATGAACTGTATTTCACCAACGTTGCTTGCCAGTTATTAAACACTAAATCTTGTCAGTGCAGCGATTACCCTAATCGCTTTAAGAAAGTACCTGATTGTTTTAAGGTGACACTTGAGAATCGCGATAGTTTTGGCTGGTTACCGGCAAGTTGTGCTTATCGTTTGCTCGATGAAGGAAAAGATCTGCCAAGTTGGCACCCATTACTTGTTGGCAGTAGTAAAGAAATGCATCGCAAAGGGCAATCGGTGCGTAATAAAGTCATCAAAGAATATCAAGCAGGTGATTTAGAAGATCACGTGGTTTATTGGCCGCTAAAATTTGAATCTTAATAGTGAATCATAATAGGTATTAAAATATTGAACATTATGTTTAAAGTAGCCATGTGGCTAGTTGTCTTATTCTCACTATCTGCCTGCCAGCAGCGCACGTTACCTGCCAATATCGATGACTTAGTCACAGCGCTTAAATCCATTTCGGGGCAAACAAGCTGCTCTTCATTAGGTATATTCGTTGAATACGGTTTTGACAATGCACTGGTTAACGATTGTGAAATCACGGCCAATAAAGTTTCTTTGACTATAACTCCTGAAAACACACCGATTAACGATAGCGCTTGGTATGCGTTTAAGATAAGCTCGGCGCGAGTTCAGAACACTGAAATTGAAATCAATTATCAAGCTGGTAGTCATCGTTACGCACCAAAAGTTAGTGATAACCTCAAAAGTTGGCGTGAACTAGAATACACCTCGACTAAAGCGCAGTTAACATTTACCGTTGAAACATCACAACAAGCGCGCTATATAGCAGGGCAAGAGATTGTTGATAACCATGCGTATCAGCAATGGATTGAACAATATCGCCATCGCGAGGACATTGTCGTCGCGAGTTTAGGTAAGTCAATTCAAGGGCGCGAGATTATTGCGCTGGAAATCGCCAATGCCAATAACAATGCCAATGAAAAAGAGTGGTTGATTGTGCTTGGGAGAATGCATCCGCCAGAAGTCACTGGTGCGTTGGCATTATTTCCCTTTGTTGATGTGTTGTTAAGCGAGCAAGGACAGGCGTTTAGAGAGCGCTTTAACATCTTGGTCGTGCCAAACCTTAATCCTGATGGTGTTGCTAATGGACACTGGCGTCACAATGCCGATGGTGTTGATCTCAATCGCGATTGGAAATCCTTTAAACAAGTAGAAACCCGCCTAGTGCGCAATAAGCTTAATCAAATTACTAATCGCGGTGACAAAATAGCGTTTGCTGTCGACTTTCACTCCACTCACCGCGATGTGTTTTATACCTTGCCATCTGACTATGGGATTAAGCCACCATTGCTGGTTGAGCAATGGCTAGCTCAGTTAGCACAAGAAGTGCCGCAGTTTACCGTCAATAACAAACCCGGCACCAGTAACATTGGTGTGTTTAAACAATTTATTGCTGACACTTATAAGGTTCACGCGATCACTTATGAAATGGGTGATAATACCAATCGACAAGTTATTGAGGACGTTGCAAAGGCTGCGAGTAAAACTTTGATGGATAACCTGTTAAAGATTCAAAAGTGACTTATGAGTGACGCCCAACTTTGGCGTATTTCTTAAAACGCAGCACATAACCTAACGTTATAGAAATAGTACATTCTGCTATTGGTTATTGATCTTATGGCTTGTTAGTGTCAATCATTTCCCGTCTATCAAGTTAATGAGAAGAGAGTGTATTCATGAAATACTCGGCAATAATCTCCACACTACTTTTAACGTCTGCTAGCGTCGTAAACGCAGCTGATATTTCGCTATCGGGCAGTATTACCGATGAAGCGAACAAGCCACTAGCTAATGCTAAAATTACCATCGCAGGCCAAGACTTTTATACCAACCCAAAAGGGCAATTTGCAATAACGACGCCGCAACGCGCTATCTATCAATTAGCAATTTCTAAGGGAAACTACTATCAGAGTGTTCAAACCTTTAGTGATTATGAGTTATCACTGCAAACCAAGGACACGAAGTTAATCGCACCGATTTCATTAGTCGAAAAGAAGCAAGGGCGCGCCATGTTGTCATTTGGCGGCGATGTCATGATGGGACGTCGTTTCTATCAGCCAAAATTTAGTCATCCTGTGCTCATTAATGAAGGCTCTGTCGAGCAAGATAGTAAGCGTATTACAAAGCAAATTAAGCCTTATATGTCGGTTGCTGATTACGCCTCAGTCAATTTAGAAACGCAAATTGCTAGCGAGCGCCCTAAACAAAAAGCGCCGAAATCTATCGTTTTCTACACCAGGCCAGAATCACTTGCAGCATTAACTTGGGCAGGTGTTGATTACGTTACCTTGGGAAATAATCATACCTACGATTTTATGGATGAAGGATTGCTTTCGACATTAAATGCGCTGAAAGAAAGTGGTTTAGGCTTCTCTGGTGCTGGTTTTACTGAAAAAGAAGCACTGGCGCCGCAGCATACCACCATCAATGGCGTCGATTATTCGATGTTAGGTTACGTTGGTTGGACAGGAAGTTTTTCACCAACCCAAACGGCGACAGCAACTAAAGGCGGCGCTGCTTATGGTGATGAAGCTAATATTAAGCGTAGCGTTGCAGCGGAGAGTGCAAAAAATCGCACTGTCGTTGTGCAATACCACGGTAGTTTAGAATACGCTAGTGAACCGACGGTGATGACCGAGCAACGCCTAAAGCTTGCTGTTGATAATGGCGCCGATATCGCGATTGCTCATCACTCTCATGTCACCCAAGGTTTTGAAATATACAAGGGTAAGTTACTTGCTTATTCGTTGGGTAACTTTATTTTCGACCAATATTTCTATGCCACGCCACATACATTTGTGCTGAATGTTTGGATGGACGGTGAACAATTCCACCGCGCTGAAATTGTGCCGATCTATTTAAAAGGTTACCAGCCAACACCTGCGACAGGACCGCAGCGCGCCAAGTTACTCAAACGTATGCAAACATTATCTAACAAGCGCAATACGGCGGTTAGCTTCTCTGGCGGCCATGCGGTTATTCTGCCGCAAGGCTCGGCGCAACAAAGCAGCTATGTAAAGCGTTCATTACCAGTTGTGGCGGGACAAAAAGTCGTATCTATCCCAGCCAATAATTGGCAAGGACTACTCACTCAAGTTGATGCTAGTGATAGTTCACTACGCTATCGCTTAGGCACGGAATTGAGTAACGCACGTACCTTAGAGTCATTTAGCGCTTTTGATAGTCCTGAGCGTGGTTGGAATACTGATTCGAGTGATTTCGAGTTGTCAAACAACAAAACTCACAGCGGCCAATTTTCATTAACGACAAGCATTGATGGCAAAGCGCAAGAAACGTTAGCGATGACTAATTTTGCACGCGTTTTTAATAGTGGTAATCCAATGACTGTTGATTTGACGGTGAATGTTGAACAAGCCACTAACGTTAAGGTTTATTGGCAAGGTCGCAAGAGAAAAGACAAGCTTAATGATGCGTTAAACAATGGTAAAAAGCATTTGATTCAATCTTTTGATATCGATAGTAACAAGGGTAAATGGCAACAGCTGTCCGCGCATTTCAACTCACCACGTGGTGGCTATCGCGGATTGCGCTTTATTGTCGAGTTTGAAAACAAGTCGGCGAAAAACAACGCGATTTATGTCGATGATTTATCTTTTATTCAATGGAATAGTGCATTTACCGCCGTTAATTCAGCGCCGATTAGCAATGAGTTAACCTCGCAAGCATCAGTTATTGAGTTTAACCGTCCGCTGAATAAAACGGATAGGGTAGTGCTGAATTATCGTCAGCAACGCTAAGTTTAAATTTTCATAATGGGGTTGTTACCTAGGGTAGCAGCCCCTTTTTTATGGCTGGAAAGCTGTGTGATGATCTTGTTTATAGTAATGTAATTAAGGCTTAGCGCTTATTCTTCGGCAGAAAAGATGAATAAAAGCACGTGTTCATTACTTCCTGTGAATACAAATATCTGCATCTCTATAGGAAAAGGGCTTGAAAGACTTCCACATAGAAGTGGAAATTAGAGCTACGCAGAAGCATATAGCAGAGTATTAGCTGGCGATAGATACAAAAAAACCGCCATTAGTAATAGGCTAATGGCGGCTCAACAAATCGTTGAAAGTTTGCAGACGATAAATACAAGAGAAGTAATATTACCTCAGGTTACATGAGGTATTTTTTCGGGAGTAAGCTCAGCAGCTCTCGATTGAGATAGTTGGCGTTGCCACCCCATAGTTGCATTGGCATCGGATGCATCTCTGCGTTGTCGAATGGGAATGCAAATAAACGATCTTTCGCAAGTAAAAGTGGACCATCTAAATCAACGTATGCAGCATGCTGGGCGATTAAAAACGCTGGCGCCATTGCTAGCGACGAACCAACCATACAACCAGTCATTATGATAAAACCTTCTTTTTTTGCGGCTTCTAATAAGGCTAATGCTTCAGTCAGACCGCCTGTCTTATCTAGCTTAATGTTAACCGCTTGATAGCGCCCTTTAAGGCGGGTTAAATCATCGCTAGTATGACAGGATTCGTCGGCACATAATGGAATTTCTGGCGACAAATCGATAAGTGCATCGTCTTCAGCGGCAGGGAGAGGCTGCTCGATAAGGGCGACATTCATCTTCGCTAGCTGTGGGAGCCAAGTTTTTAATTCGTCAAAACTCCATGCTTCATTGGCATCAATAATGAACTTAGACTGTGGCGCAGCACTGTGAATAGCGTGCATACGTTCGAGTACTAACTGGTTATCGAGCTTGATTTTAATTAACGGCTGGTGGGCGATTTCTTTTGCAGCTTCGCTCATTTCGTTAATAGAACCAATGCTGAGGGTCTGCGCCGTAGTACAAGTGTTAGGTTTTGGTTGATTGATAAGCTCGTGAACAGCTTTGTTTTCTCGCTTGGCAATCAGATCCCACAAGGCACAGTCAAGAGCGTTTCGCGCCGCGCTTGCGGGTAACAATTCTAACAGATCAGCAGGGGTAGACTGTGTTGTTAATTGTCTAACACAGGCGTAAATCTCTTTTTTTACGCTGTCGATGGTTTCACCATATCTATTGTATGGTACCGCTTCAGCCCAGCCCACGTGATAGCCATCGCTTAGTAATACTGTAAGTACATCAGCTTGGGTTTTCGCGCCGCGCGAGATACGAAATTCGCGGGCTAACGGCCATTTTTGATGCTTGATTATGCAATGTAATGGTCTCATGATAAATTACCCACAATAGCGCCTATGCCATGACGAACAGGATCAACACAAGGGAGTTCAAACTGTGTGCTAATGCTTTGACAGATCGCTAAGGCTTCACTTTCTGAAACGCTTGATGTGTTTACCGAAATGCCAACGACTTTGACATCTGGGTTAGTGATGCGCGCTGCAGCGAGGTTTTGCTCAATGGTTTGGGCAATGGTTGGCAGTGGTCTATCTTCGATACCACGCATTGAGGTGCGGTTAAGTGCGTGACAAATCACAAGTGCATCTGGCTGCGCGCCGTGCATTAAACCAAGGCTTACACCAGCGAAAGCAGGATGAGATAGGGCACCTTGACCTTCTACGATATCCCAGTGTTCTTCGGTATTGTCTGGCGATAGTGTTTCACTGGCCCCAGCAATAAAGTCTGCGACAACACAGTCAATAGCTACACCGTCACCTGCGATTAAAATACCGCATTGACCAGAGGCTCTAAAGTTAACATCAAAGCCTTGCTGTTTCATTTCTTTTTCAAGGCTTAGTGAGGTGTACATCTTACCAACAGAACAATCTGTGCCGACTGTAAGCAGGCGCTTGCCTGTTCGTTTATAGCCTTTACCTGTTTTAAATTCTTGGGTTGGATGACGAATATCAATAAGATCTAAGCCACGCTCTTGAGCTAATTCATAAACTTCTGGAATGTCGATGAGTTTTTGATGCAAGCCACTGACAATGTGCATGTCGTGGTTTAGCGCTTCGATAATATAAGGAACCCATGCTGGATCAATAGTGCCGCCAGAGTTGGCAAAACTTAGCACAAAGGTTTTTGCACCAGCGGCTTTTGCTGTTGCAATATCCATTGCTGGTACTCCTGTAGTCACTTGACAGTTGTCTAAGCGGTACTCTCCAGTACATAACTCTGGTCGCCAATCGGCAACACCTTTGGCCATTTTAATTGAAAGTTCATCGGTAGCATCACCTAGAAATAGTAAATAAGGCGCTTGTATTTTCATGGGTAAATCCTAGTCTAATTATTATTCGGGGCATCATCTGTGCCTGCTAATAATTAAACTAATGATTCTTGCCCTATATTGAAAATACCCCTTTATTAGCACCTCATAACCCTAGGTTATGGCTGTTAAATTGATTTGGGAGCGTTAGCTAATTCGTTGATTAAGTTTAAGAAATCATTAGCAACATGAGATAGTGTTTTGTTTTCTAGGTGCAAAGCCTTGAGATTAAATTTTAATGCGGGTTCTATTTTGGCGATAGCGACGTCATGACACAGATTACCTTGCGCCGTAAATTCATCAATAATACACACTCCCATTCCTTGAGCAGCTAATCTCGCGGCAATAAAGTAAGTCTGTACCTTAATATCGGCATTAACCTCGATATCATCTTCGGATAAGCGATTCCATAACAAATCACCAAGCGGGCCACTATCCCAAATGCCAATCACTTGATAGCCGGCAATTTCACTGAGATTAATGCTGGCGGGTTGATGGGGATAAAACGATTGTGGATACATCATCACGAGTTCAGACTGACAAATACTCTGCGCAGTCACGCCAGACAATGGCGGTGGTGAAAACATCAGCGCAAAGTCAATTTTGTGTTCTAATAATGCTTGGTGAACTTCATCGTTATGCATTGTTTGCAAGTTGATATTCACTTGCGGATTAGCGGCTTTGTATTGCGCCACTGCATTTGGTATGAGATCAAATCCCAGCGCGGGCGTCAGACCGATGTTTATATTGCCGGTTTTCACCTTCTTGAGGTTAATGGCTGAGTTGCGCACCGAGCGGATTTGTTTGTACACCTTATCTATTTCACTAAATAGCATTTGCGCTTCAGCGGTTGGTACTAAGCGGCCCTTAATGCGCTGGAAAAGTGCGAACCCTAATTGCATTTCTGCATGCGCTAACACTTTACTCACCGACGGCTGCGATACATGTAGAAAATTAGCAGCGTTGGTAATAGAGCCCGTGACATAAATGGCGTGAAAAACTTCGATGTGACGTAATCTCATGAATGACTCCTAAGCTGCAAATACAAAGGTCGAAGCAGTCCACAGCAGGCCAGCTGCGAGTGCTGCAAAAGTTGCGGGAATGATTTGGGTTTTAACGTGGTCGGTCAAATCACAGCCTGTGGTCATTGAGCTTAAAATCGTAGTATCTGAGATTGGCGAGCATTGATCGCCATAGACACTGCCATTTAGCACAGCCGCAAAACAAATCATTAAGTAAATCTCGGGATTTGCTAATTCATAAGATTGACCTAACGCCCACGCAAGAGGCATTGCCAGCGGAAAAGTGATCGCATATGTCCCCCAACTACTGCCCGTTGAAAAAGCAATAACCATGGTAATTAGTTGCAACAAAACTGGTAACGCCCAAAACGGTAATTCACCGGCCAATACATCAACCATGTACAATCCAGCGCCAATCTCTTTACTTATACTACCTATGGTGACGGCGAGCATTAAAATGACGCTGGCTAACACCACGCCTTTGAGTCCTTGGTTAATACCATCCACCAAATCCGTGATTTTTAGTCCTTTAACCATCGCCATCAGTGCACAACTTAGTAGCGCGAGTCCAAACGCCCAATTTACTTTTGGGCTGCCCAGAAACACGAAGGTGGCAATGGAGGTTACGATCAAAATAATCAGCGGCACAATAAAGTCATATGCGCTTGCCCGGTAGTTGCTTGGCACAGGTGTTTGAGTCAGCTCTTTAGCACTCATTGGTTTAGCACCCGGCGCATCGAGTTGTCCTGTTGTTAGCGCGCGGTGGTGAGCTTGTCTCAATGGCTTACCAGAAAACTTAAGAAAGTTGAGACTGAGTAATAAAGTCCCAAGCACAGCTAAAATAGCGTAAAAGCTAAACGCAATACTCGAGAAAAAGAAATTGATGCGATCTGCTTCGGTAGCAAGAAAAGCAACGCCAGGTACAAAAATTAGCGCCTGCACATAAGCTGGCCATGCATTGAACGCTAGAATACAGGCAATAGGCGAGGCCGTAGAATCAACAATATAAGCCATTTCTTCATGACTGATGTTGGCTTTGTCAGCTAGCGGTTTTACGGTAGTACCTACAATAACGGTACTCATGGTGCCACCTTGAAAGAAGATAATACCGGTTAACCATGCAATGAACTTTGCCGAACGTGGTCCTTTAACAAAGTGCTTGGTCATGGTTTCTGCAAAAGCTTGCGCCGCGCCAGTTTTAGCCCACAGCCCCATTAAACCACCAAGGAGCCAAAGATAGAGCAATAAAATTGCTGCGGTGCTGCTGGTGGCCAAAGAAGGGACTAACACACCATTTAAAATATCGTATTTACCGAGAATAAAGCTGCCACTGACTACGCCTGCTAATAGGGCGATAAGCGGCTCGCGAAGTAATAAACACAAAGCCACCGCAATAATTGCTGGCATTAGTGAGAAGATCCCATAGTGTTGCGCTGGCTTTAACAGCTTGATATCGCCACTAGGCATGGATACCCATTGTTGGCTGATGTTGGGAGGCGGAGCTGTATCTAACGCTGCTTGGCGCAGTGGTGACGAAGAATATGGAATTGTTTCTCCAACGAGTGTTTGTTTTCCTTTGTACAAATAGACTTGCTTGCCCGCGTCATTGGTAAAGATGTCATAGGTAAATTGCTGCTCTTTATAAATTGGTGAAGAATACAAGCTAATATAAAAAGCGGTGAGTAATGCACCTATGACTAAGACTAGGCTTAACAGCGATTGCTTGGAAATGGCAAATTTTTCAGACATTAAATGGCCCCGTATTTCTTTTAGTTATGTGGGTATGTGTTAACGCTATCACGTTCTTGATATTGAGTAATCAACCTTGTGTTTTTCAAAGTATAACCAAAGGTTATACCTTTAGTACAAACTGATTATTGTGAATTGCCTGTTACTAGGTGTTTACTAGGGTTAATGAATTGTTATCCATTGGCAAAGGTTTCAAACACTGTTACTGGGTTAATCATTGAACTAGCACCATTTGTATCAAAAATAATAATAGAGGTAGGTATGACTACTAAAGATATAAGCAGTAGCCAAAATAAAGCATTACGCTTAAAGCACTTAACGTTCTGTGTTGCTGCAGCGTTAGCGTCAAACACCGCTTTGGCTGCTGATGACAAGAAAAAAGCGCAGAAAGAGAAGGAAGTTGAACGAGTAACGGTAACGGGTTCTCATATCAAGGTAAATCACGACAATGGTGCACTGCCGATAACCGTGATTTCAAGTGAAGATATTGAAAACAGCGGTGCCTTAACAGGTTCAGAGCTGCTTGCAGATCTGCCGCAACAAGGTGATGTTGCCTTTAATAGCAGTCGTGCGGTTGGTGGTGTCAATGATGCCCGTGGTGATGTTTCTTCTTATAACTTACGTGGTTTGGGTACTGGAAACACCTTGGTGCTACTCAACGGTCGACGCATGGTACTTCACCCTGGTACGCAATCAGAGAACTTTGTTCCCGTCACTACATCCAATTCAAATACCTTACCAGTACGCGGTTTAAAGAGCGTTGATGTCCTGCGCGATGGTGCAGCAGCAATTTATGGTTCAGATGCGGTAGCTGGTGTGGTTAATTACATTTTAAAAGATGATTACGAAGGCTCTGAAATTAATATTCAGTATGGCGATGAGTTAGATACTTCACGCGATGCTCTAAACATTACTGGTGCAACTGGTTTCTATTTAAATGATGAAGCAACCCATATTTCATTGTCAGCAGGTTATTATAAACGCTCGTTAATGATGGCCAGTGATAAGGACTATGCTGCAAGCGCTGATCTACGCGGAAATTCTCGCTTCCCTGATTACGTTGGTATAACAGGAACCAATGATGACGGCACGCCAATCTATAATACCGATCTACGCAACCTTAACTCGTCGACGCCTTGGGGCGAATTTAGAACCAGTACGTTAAGTACTTTCCATTTGCAACCAGATACTCTCGCTGGATGTGAAAACTCTGATAGTCGAGGTAATCCAACAACTGCACTAAATGTTGAGGGAGTGTGTGTGGATCGCGGTGGTGTTGGTGCCGATGAACGTTATGATCGCAACGCTCATCGCTCATTGAGTTCTGGTGTTGAACGTGGAAATTTCTACGGTTTATTAAATCACCAACTTAGCGATGATACAGAGCTTTACGCCGAAGCATTGTATTATTACGCAACTGCTGATCGGGTGCGTGAACAAACATCTAACCTAACTTCACAACGTTTCACAATCGCCGCTAACGCGTTTTACAACCCGTTTGGCGAAGAGGTTCAACTGCGCCGTTATCGTCCAATTGATACTGGTCCGCGTAATATTGAAGTAACAGATAAGAGTTATCGTGTGTTAACTGGTTTACGTGGTTTCTACAACGATTGGGACTGGGATAGCGCAGTACTTTACTCAAAAGCGACCACTGAAGATAAAGCCAATCGCGTGCATACTCAACGCTTTCAACAGGCGATTAACAGTACTGATGAAGCAACAGCCTACGATGTATTTAATGGTGCTGACGTAAACAATGTGACTGTTGGAGATCCAACTGGTAACAGCCAATCGGTGATTGATAACTTCATGGTTGATGTTGTTCGTGATAGCGCAACTGAGTTAGCACAAATTGATTTTAAAGTGTCACGTGGTGACTTGTTTGAAGCGCCTGCTGGCGATGTCGGCTTCGCTGCTGGTGTTGAATATCGTTATGAGAGTTTTTCTGATAAACGCTCAGATATTCTTAATACTTCACTAAATTTCCAAGACATTGTCGGCGGTGCAAAAGCTAATGATATTTACGCCAGTCAGGTTTTAGGCTCTAGTCCAACACCTGATTCAGCTGGTAGCCGAAACGCTTTCTCTGCATATGCTGAACTTGCTGTACCGCTAGCTGTTGATACGGCGTTTGCAAATCGCATAGACATGCAGGTAGCTGCTCGTTACGAGCGTTTTTCAGATGTTGGCGATGTATTGAAACCTAAGCTTGCGTTAGCATGGGAAGTTAACGAGAAAGTACAGGTTCGCGCCGCTTATGCAGAAGGCTTTAAAGCACCGGGTTTACCTCAGGTTGTGGCAAAAGATGTATCGCGTGTAAATACCCGTAACGACCTATTGACCCAAAGTCGCTATGGAGTGCTTGAAGTGCGTAACGGCAGTGAGAATCTTAAACCAGAAGAAAGCACTAGTGTCAGCTATGGTATTGTGTTCCAGCCGTTAGATAGTCTGACTATCGCGTTAGATTGGTGGAACCTTGAGCAAAAAGATACCGTTGGCCTAATTCATTCGCAGACTCAGTTGGCTTACGATGCACTATTGCGCCATCAAGATCCTGACGGCAATGGTAATCCAAATATTCAACGCGGTGGTGAAGACAACGAAGTTATTGCAATAACCAATAACTATATCAACTTATCTGATCGCGAAGCCTCGGGCATCGATTTTAGTGTTCAATATGATTTAGACACTCAATACGGCGATTTTAAATTTAAAGTGAACGCTGCAAAATTAACTAAATTCGATCAAATTGCTGATGACATCAGTGCGCAAGTTATCGCCGCGCAAAACTCAAGCGACGAAGCGTTAAAACAAGCATTGTTATATCGCGACGATCCGGTTGATGTATCGGGTACTGGTAGCTTAATCGAACAAAACGGCCGCCCAGAATGGCGTGCAACCTCGTCAATTAGCTGGCGTAAAGATGCATGGGGTGCGGGTTTAAAATATCGCTACATCGGTGCTATTACGGATACAAGTCTAGACTACAAGTTAACTGAAGATGGTGAGTCAATTAACTACAAGACTGAGAGTTGGTCTAAGTTCGACGCCTATGTTAACTATCGTTTACCAGAAGATGTCATGGCTAAAACCAAAATAACACTTGGCGTGCGCAATATCACCGATGAAAAACCACCGATTGCTGATGAAACATTTGGCTACAACTCAAGTGTTTATTCAAGCATGGGGCGTTATGTTTACGTCAACTTGAATAAAAAATTCTAAGAATTCTTCTCTCTTGTAAAGTAAATGGCTCGATTGACAACACGGTAATCGAGCCATATTTTTTTGGATTTTGTTATGAAAAATTATATCGCTTCAATTTTAGTATTCGGTGTCATTGCGGGGTGCAATACTACAACGCCTGCACATTCTACGATAGGTGATTCGGCAAATATTGTCGCTGGTGTCAATCAATGTACCAACGGTAATGTCGTTATTGATTACAACTTTGATACGGCCAGAGTTAATGGCTGTGACATTAACGATAAGCGAGTGACTATTACAATTTCACCTGAAAATAAGCCGATTAATCCCAGTCCTTGGTATGCGTTTAAATACTATGCAAAGCAGCCGCAACAACTTGAAGTGGTTATAAATTATATTCACGGCAAGCATCGTTACAGTCCGAAAATGAGTAGTGATGGTAAGACTTGGCAAGTTGTAGCGCACAAAGCATCAGCCAAGCAGTTACGTTTTAAAATAGATGCCACTGCGCGTGAAACTTATATCGCTGCTCAAGAAATTGTTACTAATGCTGCTTATGATAAATGGCTTAAGCAATTGCAGTCAGACGGCAAAGGTAAGGTTTCGGTATTGGGGAAATCAACTCAAGGTCGCAATATCTCGATGTTGGAAGTCTCTTCAAAAGGCAATGATGAATGGTTAGTTATTTTAGGTCGTATGCACCCACCTGAAGTTACTGGTGCTTTGGCGCTATTTCCTTTTGTGGATAACTTAGTCGGTGAGCGTGGTACGGAATTTCGAAAACGCTATAACATCTTGGTGGTGCCCAATCTCAATCCGGACGGCGTTGCACATGGCAATTGGCGTCATAATGCTAACGGCGTAGATTTGAATCGAGACTGGAAAAAATTTGCTCAAGTAGAATCTCGACTGGTGCGAGATAAACTGCAAGCCATTGTTAACGCGGGAGGAAAAATCCGTTTCGCCGCTGATTTTCATTCGACTTATAAAGATGTTTTTTACACCATGCCGTCTGATTACGGATTAAAGCCACCTCATTTTGTTGAAAAGTGGCTTGAGCGTTTTGCCAAAGTGACCCCACAAGGATTTACCGTATTTGGTAAGCCCGGTTCTAATCCAAACAAAGGGGTTTTCAAGCAGTATATTGCAGATACGTTTGGTGTTCATGCTATCACTTACGAAATGGGCGACAATACTGATCGAGGGATGATTGATACGGTGGCAAAAGACGCTGGCGATACCTTGATGGCCAAGATGTTAGCGACTCCAGCAAGTGCTTATGGAGCTAACAATGAAGCAAAATAGCATTAAACGTTTATCACTATTTGCTGTCGGTGGACTCTTGTTGACCGCCTGCCAAAAGCAAGCCGATACACCCTTAACGCAAGTTGATATTTTACTTATCTCAAATACTGTCATGATTGGCGATGGCGGCGCTGCGACAGCGCTCGATATCGGTATTTGTGGCGAAGCTATTTGCGCTGTATCGGCAAAAGGTAGTGTGCAATACAACGCGAAAAAGCGCATCGAGCTCGGCGAACAATTGATTGCCCCGGGCTTTATCGATCCCCATACCCATAGCTTAAGCGAACTTAAAAACATTAATACTGCTGCTAATCTAAATTACTTAACCCAAGGCGTGACAACGGTAGTCAATGGTAATGACGGCGCAGCTATCGTCGATGTAGCAGGCTTAAAACATC
Source organism: Psychrobium sp. (assembly GCA_049607155.1). GTDB lineage: Bacteria > Pseudomonadota > Gammaproteobacteria > Enterobacterales > Psychrobiaceae > Psychrobium. The sequence goes on along the minus strand of JBMYWG010000018.1, from coordinate 31,022 downwards.
ATCTTACAGAGCAGGGCATAGGAACTAATACCGCACTGTTAGTAGGTCATGGTAGCGTGCGTGAAAAAGTGATGGGACGCGCTGAGCGCCATGCCACTGATGCTGAAGTTAATGCAATGAAGTCATTGGTTGAGCAAGCTATGCGCGACGGTGCGATTGGGCTTTCTACCGGACTTTATTATGTGCCTGGCAGTTATGCTGCAACTGAAGAAGTCATAGCGCTGGCTAAAGTAGCCGCTAAATACGATGGCATCTATGACACTCATTTACGCGATGAAAGCACCTTTAATGTGGGATTTACTCAAGCTGTCACCGAAGCTATTAATATTGCGAAGGCGGCGAATATTCACTTACATCTCGCCCATATCAAGGCATTGGGTGTCGATGTTTGGGGACAAAGCGGTCCGGTAATTGAGAAGGTAGAACAAGCTCAGGCACAAGGAGTGAGTATTTCGGCTGATCAATACCCATGGCGTGCTTCAGGTACTCACCTGCACAGTGCCGTCGTGCCGAAATGGGTCATGGCAGATTCAAGCCAAGCCTTCGTAGAGCGGCTAAATAATCCTGAGCTTAAAGACAGAATACTTTCGGAAATCAAAGAAAATATCCGTCGTCGCGGCGGGCCGAATGCGCTGTTATTTACGGTAGCTGATGATCAGTCTCTGGTTGGTAAAACGCTTGAAGATGTCGCGAAAGAGCGCGGGAAAAGTGCGAATAAGCTTGTCGTTGAATTGGTGCAAGGTAATCCTATTCGCGTGGCGTCGTTTAATATGTCACCAGATGATATTCGCGCCTTTATGGTGAAACCTTGGGTAGTTACCTCATCCGACGGTACTGACGGCCATCCTCGTAAATATGCAAGTTTTCCGAAGAAATATCGCCAATACGTCAAGCAAGAGCAGCTAATGACCCTGGCGAAGTTTGTTAAACAAAGTAGTTTTCAAACGGCAAAACTATTGAAATTGCCTAAGCGCGGTCTAATCAAAGTTGGCTACGCCGCAGATATTATCGGACTCGATATTGAAAACTATCGCGACAAGGCGACTTTCTCAAATTGGAATAAGTTGTCCACCGGCGTCGAAACCGTGTTTGTTAATGGCGTGCAAGTTATCGAGCAAGGTCAATACATCGGCCAATTGCCGGGTAAGGTACTCACTAAGAGATAGTAACTTATAACAAAGTAAGCCTAAGTTTAGTTTCGATAATTTAAGGAGCTTTATAGGCTTCTAGCGCGGCCAACTCCCGCCATTTAGCGTCTTAAATTAGAAATTGACCAATGCAAAAATCAGGGATGATTTTTGAGTATTTGCCGCAGGGATGCGGATCAAATACGGTATTGAACAGGCAATTTATCATTTAAGAATCAACGCTAAATCACGGGTCGCCTTTCTTTTGGTTACTTTTCTTTGGCGACGCAAAGAAAAGTAACTGGTGTGCTTTCACAAATGTTAATTAAACATCCTAATATCACAAGCACACCAAATTATGCTCCAGTCTAGAAAAATTCTCTTAACTAAATGATATTAAAAGCAAGGCTACCTTCTGATTTTAAAATGTTTAATTTTTAAAAAAGTGAATCACTGCCGTATTGCTTAGAAAGTTAAGTGCCAACTAAATCTTAAATTGATTACTCGGACGCAAGCGGTTTAACACAACTATTGCAAAACTAGCAATGAACGCCGCAAAAATCACAATCATCCATTGCGACATTGAATATCCCAAAAAGCTCCAGGTAATAGCAACACAATCACCACCGACTTTAAAGAAGAATGGTAGCCATTCATCTAGTGGCAGCGTGTGAGCGAAATTAGGGCGAAAATCACAGCTAAAAAACGGTGAGTTAGACGTTTGTATTTCTACGTGCTCTAGCGCTAACAACAGGCCTTTGATGGCGCTGTAGCCCCATAGGCCATATCCAGCTAGTCGAACAACAAAGTTTTGCGGAGCAATCGCGCCAATCAGTCCTGCAAATACCAGCCCGAGCATCGCTGTACGTTGATAAATACACATCACACATGGGCCTAATCCCATGACATGTTGGAAATACATCGCGATTAATTCAAACGCTGTGGCAACGCCAGCGAGGGCTAACCACGCTCTGCGATTAGTGGGGAGTGAATTAAGGAAAGACAGCATAAAAAGCTCGTATATTATCGACAATAAAAAAGCGCATCTTATCTAAGATGCGCTTTTAATCAAGGGATTAGTTAACTAGAACTAAATTTATTAGTGATGGCCCTTGTCGTCTTTAGGTGCCACTACCGCTTCGTGGTGGTTGATTAAACCTTTTTCATAAAGCTTTTCAGTGCTGTCAGTTAAGAAACCAGACTGAATACAAATCCAACCCACAATTGATAATACGATGGTGTAAGGCAAGGCCATGTATACCATACGGCCGTAGCTCAAACGTACTAGTGGTGCTAGGGCACTTGTTAGTAAGAATAAGAAAGCAGCTTGGCCATTTGGTGTTGCAACACTTGGTAGGTTAGTACCAGTGTTAATCGCAACGGCTAACATATCGAATTGATCGCGGGTAATGCGGCCATCTGCTAACGCTTGAGCAATTTGTTCAATGTATACCGTGCCAACAAATACGTTATCACTAACCATCGATAACAGGCCGTTAGCAATGTAGAACATCACCATTTGTGTATTGCCTTCATAGCTCAGCACCCAAGTAATTACCGGCGAGAATAGGTTTTGGTCGATAATAACCGCAACGACGGCGAAAAATACCGCCAAGAGTGAAGTAAATGGTAATGCTTCTTCGAAGGCTTTACCTAGGGCGTGCTCTTCGGTAATACCATTAAAGGCCGTTGCTAGAACGATAACTGATAAGCCAATTAATCCTACAGCTGCTAAATGAAATGCTAGACCAGCCACTAACCAAACGGCAATCGCACCTTGGACAATGAGCTTAGCTCTATCGCGAGAGGTGCGACGTGCATCTTGATCTTTAGCAAAATCAGACAGTACTTTATGGACGTTTTCAGGCAGTTTAACGCCATAGCTAAACCATCCCATTTTCTCGATAACGAAACACGTTAGTAGGCCGAAGATAAATACGGGAATCGTCACTGGCGACATGCGGATAGCAAACTCAACAAACTCCCAACCTGCTTTGTCGGCAATAATTAAGTTTTGTGGCTCACCAACTTTGGTCATTACACCACCAAGCGCCGTACCGACGCCTGCGTGCATTAGTAGGTTACGCAAGAAACCACGGAATTGTTTTAAATCGGCACGGTGTTGCTCGTGAAATTCTTTTTCGTGAGTGTGGTCGTGGTCGTCGTGATCAAACTTTTTACCCGAAGATACTTTGTGATAAACGCTATAGAAGCCAATAACAACACTGATTACCACCGCAATTACCGTTAGTGCATCTAAGAATGCTGATAAAATTGCGCCAGCAGCACAGAAAGATATTGATAAGACGACTTTTGAGCGTAACTTAGTAATTAGCTTGGTAAAAACGAACAACAGCAAGTCTTTCATGAAGTAAATGCCCGCTACCATAAATACTAGTAACAGGATAACTTCCATATTGACTGAAAGCTCATGTAACACTTTATAGGGGGATGTCATCCCTATGGCAACGGCTTCAATTGCCAGCAGTCCACCTGGTTGCAGTGGATAACATTTTAGCGCCATGGCTAAAGTGAATATAAATTCAGCGACTAACAACCAACCAGCAACAAATGGGTCGATTAAAAAGAACACGAATGGGTTAATAATTAAGAAGGCGATTATTGCTAATTTGTACCATTTTGGAGAGTTCCCCAAAAAGTTACGCATAAACGCTTGATTAAGTGGCATTGTTGGCATGGATTCCTCACAAGGAAAATATAAACGCAATAATTTTGAATGATATTTAGACGCTTGAAAATTCGACTAAATATTAGGGCTATCTTGAGCTTAATTTTTAGATGGCGCCTATTAATTACAGGCATTGCGTTAATTTGCAAGCGATCTGCTTGTTTATTCGGTTATTTTTGAACTTTTTTATGCTTATTTGGTGCTTAATTAGTCATTTTTGACAGTTCCTTCATAATTCCCGTGTATTGTAAGGATAATTTCCATTAATTCATTAAACTAAAGACAGCGTTGTCAGATCTGGTTGGTGGGCATTAACTGTCATTAGGTTATTTCGCAAACGATTAATCTTAAAAAACGACTACAAAGATCAATTCACTGACATAAATCTATATCAATTTACGATGGCTCTGTTATTATTCTTTGAATTTTATTGAAATTGGTTTGAGTGTTAAATGATATATAAGGCGCAAAGCCCAGCCGGATTCGCTGAAGAGTATTTAGTTGATTCTATTTGGACTGGACGTTTTCCACCGGGTTCGTATTTACCAGCAGAACGCGAACTTTCAGAGTTAATTGGTGTAACAAGAACAACACTACGTGAAGTGCTACAGCGTTTATCTCGCGACGGCTGGTTGCAAATTCAACACGGTAAACCAACCAAGGTTAATAATTACTGGGAAACTGCAGGTTTAAGCGTTTTGGTTACTATGGCTCGCTTAAATCAAGAGGGCATTCCAGAATTAGTCGACCAACTGTTATCAGCGCGTACTAATGTTTCGATCATCTACATTCGTGCAGCAATGAAAGCAGCGCAAGACAAGAGCATTGAGATCCTAGAGCAGTATCGCAATATCGAAGACAACGCCGAAGCCTATTCTGATTTTGATTACTCGTTACATCACCAATTGGCGTTTGCCTCAGGAAACCCAATTTACGTACTAATTCTAAATGGCTTTAAAGACATGTATAGCCGCTTAGGTAAGTTGTATTTCGAACTAGAAGAAGCACGCCGTCTTGCCGACAATCACTATGAAGAGCTATTGAAAATCGCCAAATCTGGTGATCATGACCAAGTTGTTATCGCAATGCGTCGTTATGGTTTAAAGACTGCCAAGCTTTGGATGTCACTGCGCGATCGCATGCCTACTGACATCGTCGTGCCTATTCGCTAACTCGTCTTATCTTCGCTCGGTGCTTTAGGGCATCGAGCTATTTCTTTAACTTCACCGTCTTCGCTTTCTCGTTCGAGAATCACTTCAAAGCCCCATAATCGATACAAATGCTTAAGCATTTCATCAACGCTTTTTCCCAAAGAAATGTTGTGATGGGCATAATGGCGCAGGGTAATTGAGCGATCTCCTGTAACATCCACACTATAGACTTGAATATTTGGCTCTAAGTGGCTGAGATTATATTGTTGAGACAATGCTTCTCTAATCTTTAAGTAGCCTTGTTCGTTGTGAATAGCGTCGATTTCAATGTAATTGCTCTTATCATCGTCAAGGGTATTAAAGAGTTTTAGCTCGCGAATTAAATGCGGCGATAAATACTGACTAATAAAACTCTCGTCTTTAAAGTTTTTACAAGCAAAATGGAGTGTTTCTAGCCAATTGCTACCCGCCATTTCTGGAAACCATGCCTTGTCTTCGTCGGTGGGGTTTTCGCAAATGCGTTTGATATCGCAAAACATCGAAAAGCCAAGCGTATAAGGGTTAATGCCTGAATAATATGGACTGTTATACGGCGGCTGAAACACGACATTGGTGTGGTGGTGGAAAAATTCCATCATAAAGCTGTCGTCGACTTTGCCTTGGTCGAACAGGGTATTAATAATGGTGTAATGCCAAAACGTCGCCCATCCTTCGTTCATTACCTGTGTTTGGCGTTGCGGGTAGAAATATTGGGCAATCTTTCTGACAATACGTACCAGCTCTCGTTGCCACGATTTTAACAAGGGCGCGTTTTTCTCAATAAAATACAATAGGTTTTCTTGCGGCTGCTCGGGAAAACGCTTTTTCGATTTTTGCTCGTCCACTTCTTTAGCTTTGGGGATGGTACGCCACAAGTCATTGACTTGTGCTTGTAAAAACGCCTCGCGCTCATCTTGGCGATTGCGCTCTTCGTGGAGTGATATCTTGGCAGGACGCTTGTAGCGATCGACACCAAGATTCATTAACGCGTGACAAGAATCCAACGTATCTTCCACTGCTTTTACGCCATATTTTTCCTCACAGTCACTGACGAACTTTTTGGCGAATACTAAATAATCAATAATAGAATCGGCATCTGTCCATGTCGTGAATAGGTAATTGTTTTTGAAAAATGAATTGTGGCCATAACAAGCATGGGCAATCACTAATGCTTGCATGGTGAGGGAATTCTCTTCCATTAAATAGCTAATGCAGGGATTGGAATTAATGACGATTTCATAGGCAAGGCCCATTTGACCGCGATGATAGTTTTGTTGGGTTTGAATAAACTTTTTGCCATAACTCCAATGGTTATAGCCGATGGGCATGCCGACACTAGAATAGGCATCCATCATTTGTTCGGAAGAAATAATTTCGATTTGATTAGGGTAGGTTGTTAAACCAAAAGAGTCTGCGACATCGCTGATGATACTGTCGAAGTATTCGAGTTTCTCAAAAGTCCATTCGCAGTCTTTTAACGCTGCAGTGGTTTCACTCGTCATAATCTCACCTATGATGCGGCAAATAGCTCTCTAAATACTGGGTAGATATCTGCGCGCTCCTTAATATGTTTGAGGGCAAACTCGGGAAATTGCTCGCTAATTTTTTGATAAGCGTGCCACATGGATTGATGATTGCCTTGGGTGATTTCGATATAGCTAAAATAACGCGTGTTGGGCAGTAAATCGCGCTCGAGGATTTCTTTGCACAGCGGCGTGTCATCATTCCAGTTATCGCCATCAGATGCTTGTGCGCCATAGACATTCCATTGTGATGTGGGATAGCGCTCTTGTTGAATTTTATGCATTAAGCGCAGCGCACTTGATACCACGGTGCCACCCGTTTCTTGGGAGTAGAAAAATTCGTGCTCGTCGACTTCTTTGGCTTGCGTGTGGTGCCTAATGTAAACCACCTCTGTGGTTTGATAGGTGCGGGATAAAAACAAGTAGAGCAAAATATAAAAACGCTTTGCTATATCCTTTGTCGCCTGATCCATTGAGCCTGAAACGTCCATAATACAAAACATCACCGCTTTAGAGCTAGGCACTGGTGTGCGCGCAAAGTGATTGTACTGAATATCAAAATCATCAATAAAAGGCACGCGGTTGATGCGCTCACGCAGTTGGCTGATTTGAGCTATTAGCAATTGTTTATCTGTAAAATGCTCACCCGGCGTAGCTTCTAATTCGGATAACTGCTCCTCAAGCACTTTGAGCTCGCGTTTACTTGATGAGGTGAGGGCGATTCGACGGGCAATCGATTTCTTTAGTGAACGAACAATATTGATATTGTTGGGAAGTCCTACTTCAGAAAAACCGTGACGAGAGATTTTATACTCCTGAGCATCGCTGTTGTGTTTGGCTTCAAGGTTAGGTAGTGCTAAATCTTCAAATAGTAAATCTAGATATTCGTCGTGAGAAATTTCGAACGTAAATTCGTCTTCACCAACGCCTTCGTTACTTGCATCGCCATCACCACTGCCTTGACCGCCTTGTTGTTTCGGGCGCTCAATTTTATCCCCTTCTTGAAATTGGTCGTTACCCGGATGCACGCGTTGACGCTCGCCATCATTGGCGTGATGAAAAATTGGTTCGCTTAAATCGCGCTTGGGGATGGTAATGTTTTCCCCCGAGCTAACGTCGGTAACACTGCGATCGGTGATAACAGTGTCTAGCGAGCGCTTTATCTGCTCTTTGTGGCGATTTAAAAAGCGCTGACGGTTAACCGAACTTTTATTCTTTGCGTTTAATCGTCTGTCGATAAAATGAGACATAGGCGCCTCCTTTTACGATGCTTTACGAACGCGTAAATACCATTCAGTGAGCAATCGAACTTGTTTTTGGGTGTAACCTTTTTGCGTCATACGCTCAACAAAATCGGCGTGCTTTTTCTGATCGTCTGCGTTGGTTTTATTGTTAAATGAAATCACTGGCAATAAATCTTCAGTGTTAGAGAACATTTTCTTCTCGATGACTACGCGCAGTTTTTCATAACTCGTCCATTGCGGGTTATTACCAGAATTATTGGCTTTCGCGCGCAACACAAAATTGACGATTTCATTTCTAAAATCTTTGGGGTTGCTAATGCCTGCTGGTTTTTCTATTTTTTCAAGCTCGTCGTTAAGGGCATTGCGATCAAATAGCTGACCTGTTTCTGGGTCGCGATATTCTTGATCTTGGATCCAAAAATCGGCGTAAGTGACATAGCGATCAAAAATGTTTTGGCCATATTCTGAATAAGACTCTAAGTAAGCGGTCTGGATTTCTTTGCCAATAAACTCGATGTATTTGGGAATGAGATAACCCTTGAGGTGTTCGAGGTATTGCTCGCGAATATCATCGTTGAATTGCTCGCGTTCAATCTGTTGCTCTAATACATAGAATAGATGGACAGGGTTGGCGGCAATTTCGGTATCATCGAAATTAAATACACGAGACAATATTTTAAACGCAAATCGTGTTGATAAACCGCTCATGCCTTCGGTAACGCCTGCGGTGTCTTTGTATTCCTGTAGCGATTTTGCACTAGGATCGGTGTCTTTTAAAGTTTCTCCGTCATACACCCTCATCTTCGATTGCACACTCGAGTTGGATGGCTTGGTGAGCCGAGAGAGAATGCTAAATTGTGCGAGAATTTTTAAGGTATCTGGCGCGCATTGAGCGTCACATAGTTTAGAGTGCTCTAGCAGTTTGTTGTAAATGTTTACTTCTTCGGTAACGCGCAGACAATAAGGCACTTGCACAATAAACACGCGATCTAAAAACGCCTCGTTATTTTTATTGCCTTTAAATGCCTGCCATTCTGATTCGTTGGAGTGGGCGAGAATAATGCCGTTAAATGGAATGGCTGAAATGCCTTCGGTACCGTTGTAATTACCTTCTTGAGTGGCGGTTAACAACGGGTGTAGCACCTTAATTGGCGCTTTAAACATTTCCACAAATTCCATTAAGCCTTGATTAGCACGGCACAATGCACCGCTGTAGGAATAGGCATCGGGGTCGTCTTGTGAGAAATGCTCTAATTGTCTGATATCGACTTTGCCCACTAGCGCGGAAATGTCTTGATTGTTTTCATCACCTGGCTCGGTTTTAGCAATCGCCAATTGGTCGAGAATTGATGGATAAGATTTGATAACTTTAAACTGAGAAATATCACCGCCGAATTCATGGAGACGTTTAACAGCCCATGGCGACATAATGGTATTGAGATGGCGTTTGGCGATGCCGTATTCGCGCTCTAAGATTTCGCCATCTTCAGTTGCGTCAAATAAACACAATGGATGGTCGTTAACAGGTGAGCCTTTAAGACGATAAATTGGAATATTCTGCATTAAGCTTTTTAGCTTTTCAGCAATCGACGATTTACCGCCGCCAACGGGACCGAGTAGATAGATGATTTGCTTGCGCTCTTCAAGACCTTGGGCAGAATGCTTGAGATAAGAAACGATTTGATCAATGGCATCTTCCATGCCGTGAAAATCTTTGAAAGCGGGGTAGCGGTTGATAACGCGATTTGAGAATATACGGCTCAAGCGGGGATCTTGCGCGGTATCGATAACTTCAGGCTCTCCAATGGCCATTAGCAAGCGTTCAGCCGCCGATGCATAACAAGATTTGTCTTGCTTACACAGTGAGAGGAACTCGTCTAACGTAAACTCTTCTTCCTTGGTTGCATCAAAACGCGCTTTGTAGTGATTAAAAATCGACATATGGCACCTCCTAAAATGCGATGTCTCTTTATTAATCAGTTTGTCATTGTAATGTCCAATGGCATTTTGTCACTGATCAATAAAGCCCAGATAAAGACAATTCATATCAGCAATACTTATGTAGAAATTAAAATAGTTGATTCATGCTTTCAGCTTAGGACAGCATCTGATGGAAGGCAAAGATTTTCTTAAGCAATATAGAGCAACAACCTTTATCCATTAGACAGTGTCTATCCAGCTTTAATTTCATAACTTAGAACAAAAAAATACAAATAGAAAGGGTTATTGAGAAAGGTTTGGGCAGGAGAATAGTTGTAAAAACAAAAAAGGCCACTTAAAAGTGACCTTTCATCGATAGTGCATTAAGCAGAAATTAGCCAGCGAAGTTAGCGTTAGCGAATTCCCAGTTAACCAGTGCCCAGAAACCACCAAGGTAGTTAGGACGAACGTTGCGGTAATCGATGTAGTAAGCGTGCTCCCACAGATCAACTGTTAGGATTGGCGTTAGGCTGTCATCAGTTAATGGCGTAGCAGCGTTGCTAGTGTTAACGATGTCTAGGCTACCGTCAGCTTTCTTAACTAACCAAGTCCAGCTTGAACCGAAGTTGTTAACAGCTTTGTCGTTGAATGCTGCTTGGAAAGCTTCGAAAGAACCAAAGCTTGCGTTGATAGCGTCAGCGATTGCGCCAGTTGGCTCGCCGCCACCTTGAGGGCTTAGGCTGTTCCAGAAGAACGTGTGATTCCAGATTTGTGCTGCGTTGTTAAATACGCCGCCTTCAGAAGTCTTGATGATTTCTTCTAGTGATTTTTCTGCTAGATCAGTTCCTTCAACTAAACCATTTAGTTTTGTAACGTAAGTAGCGTGGTGTTTACCGTGGTGAAACTCTAGAGTTTCTTGAGACATGTGTGGTGCTAATGCGTCGATCGCATAAGGTAAGGCTGGTAGTTCAAACGCCATGGTTTTTCTCCTGAGATAATTTTACGCCCATTATAGGCTCACATTTAATTATTATTCGCCGCTATAATACCCCAACAAATTGATTTGGGTCAAAAATGAATGTACCCTTTGCTCACAATGTGTCATCACCATTAAACACCTAGTAAATATGGGGTTTAGTGTTAATTAACGGCAATGTATAATCGGCTGTAATAGCAAGTGAAAATTACGCCTTAAAGAGCGTTGTCGTCAAAGGAAATCCAATGGATACGATCGAACAAATTAAACAGCAAATTTCTGAAAACCCAATCATCTTATACATGAAAGGCTCACCAAAGCTGCCAAACTGTGGTTTCTCAGCGCAAGCATCACAAGCGGTAATGAGCTGTGGTGAGAAATTTGCGTATGTAGACATTCTACAAAATCCAGACATTCGTTCTGAATTACCAAAATACGCCAACTGGCCAACGTTCCCACAACTGTGGGTTGAAGGCGAGCTAGTAGGCGGTTGTGACATTATTTTAGAGATGTTCCAACAAGGTGAACTACAACCGCTTCTTAAAGAAACAGCGGCTAAATTTGCCCAAGACGAAGAATAGTTTTTTTGTAGCTGACTCTCAGCAATAAAAAAGTCATCATTAATTGATATAAAGCTCAATTTAGAGCATCACAAAACGGAGATAAACATGAGCGTATTAGTAGGTCGTCCTGCACCGGACTTCACAGCAGCAGCAGTATTAGGCAATGGTGAAATCGTTGATTCATTCACGCTTAGCGAAGCAATCAAAGGTAAAAAAGCAGTAGTATTTTTCTACCCACTAGATTTCACTTTCGTATGTCCTTCTGAGCTTCTAGCTTTTGACCACCGCTTTGAAGAATTCCAAAAGCGCGGCGTTGAAGTAATCGGTGTTTCTATCGATTCACAATTCAGCCACAACGCATGGCGTAACACGCCAGTTAACGAAGGTGGTATCGGCCCAGTTCGTTACACTCTAGTTGCTGACGTTAAGCACACTATCTGTCAAGACTACGACGTTGAGCACCCAGAAGCTGGCGTTGCTTTCCGTGGTTCTTTCCTAATCGACGAAGACGGTCTAGTACGTCACCAAGTAGTTAACGACCTACCATTAGGCCGTAACGTTGACGAAATGATCCGTATGGTTGACGCACTACAATTCCACCAAGAAGTTGGCGAAGTATGTCCAGCTGGTTGGAACCAAGGTGATAAAGGTATGGACGCTTCTCCAGCAGGCGTTGCTAGCTACCTTTCAGAAAATGCAGACAAACTATAATTTAGTATTTTACTAAATTGATGTCTAAAGCCGCGATTTTTATCGCGGCTTTTTTGTGCCAGTGCTTGATAAAATGGTATTTATACTGCGTTGCTTTTTCTCATAATAGCAGGCTATTAGTATCGAAAAAGCGCCTTGCCTAAATTCATTTTCTCTACGCACAAACTGAGTTATTAATCGTACTGTACGGAGAATAACTTACATACTATCGTTAAAAGATTTATCTTGTTAATCTGAAGCTTATTAATATTACAGGGAACTCGAATCCCTTTGGCTATAGGAATTAATTCTGATGAAAGTACTAATGGTATGCATGGGCAACATTTGCCGTTCGCCAACCGCTGAGGCGGTACTACGTCATAAAGCAGACGAACGGGGCATAGACTTACACATCGATTCAGCGGGTACACTAGGCCTACACGCTGGCAACCCACCTGATACACGCTCTATTGCCGCCGGCGAAGCACGCGGTTACGATTTCTCTGGCATTACGTCACGTCCCATCGCCGATTATGATTTTGAGTTTTTCGATATTATCGCGCTAATGGATGATGATAATTGGGAAGAAGTCATGTTGCGCTGTCCACCTAATCTACGCCACAAAGTTTACTACCTCCTTAACTTCGCATTCAAAGATAACGAAAACCACGAAGTACCAGATCCTTATTATTCGCACGATAAAGGCTTTGAAGAGGTATTAGATCTATTAGAGCGGGGCTGTGATGGCTTGTTGAATTGGGTAATTAATCAGAAGGAAAGTTGATGCCAAGTCATGAAGATATTTATGATGCATATCTGAGTAAAGATTTCAATTTATTAAAAGCTGCTGGATGTGTAGCAAAAAATAAAGCTAAACAGATTTTTAATCGAAGTAAAGTCGGTAATCAAATCGATGAATTAGAGCTATTCGTTGAGCGATATAACACAGCTAGAAGCTGCAAGGTTTCTGCTTCAAGTAATGTAATCATGCATATGCACGACGAATTTGACAGCTATTATAATGGAATTGCCGATGATTTACTTTTGATTGCAGCGTTTGAGCATTTTATGTGTGGAGAGTTATTACAGAGGGGGTTCATCGTCCATTTATTTAATAAACGGAATTCTGTTTTTTCAGACTGGAATCTAAAAGACCAGAAAGTACATGTAACGAGTATTAAACAAACTGCTCGTAAGAGTATGTTTAATCCTATTACTATAAATGGTGGGAGCTTGATGAAGACAGACTACATCAAGCTATTTAGTTCTGAACAAAAAATTATTAATGGCCTTAAAGCCATTCTCAACCGTAGGAATGAATCACACTTTAATGCCAATATTTATTCATCATTAATTGCATGTTGTAACGAAGAGTTTATTGCTGCAGTTAAGCTTCTTAAATCAAAGTTACATTCGCAAAATGAATAAGTATTAAGGGCATAAAAAAAGCAGTGGTTCTCACCACTGCTTTTTTCGTTTTAGTTGCTTTACTAACTTAGCTTATTCGGCTTTGGCTAGTGTTGCTTCACTTGAGGCGCGGCTGGTGGCGCCAACTGTGCTGATGTTGCGATCGCTTTTAGCAAAAGTTGCACGGGCTTCGTTTGGCATCGCGGTAATTTCGATACCGCTAACAATGATTTCAGCCGCTGCTGGCTTAGTCATTGGTGCACTAGCATGGCCGCCTTTGGCTGCTGCTGGCTTCTCTTCGGCAACAGCTTCAACAACTGGTGTTTCTTCAACGGCAGTTTCAACAACTGGTGCTTCTTCAGCGGCAGTTTCAACAGCTGGTGCTTCTTCAGCGGCAGTTTCAACAACTGGTGCTTCTTCAGCGGCAGTTTCAACAACTGGTGCTTCTTCAGCGGCAGTTTCAACAACTGGTGCTTCTTCAACGGCAGTTTCAACAACAGGTGCTTCTTCTGTGGCTGTCTCTGCAACAGGAGTTTCTTCAGCAGGAGCTTCCTCTACTTTTTCTACAGCAGCGTCAACTACGATGGCTGGTGCTTTGTCTTCGCTAGTGCCCGTGATAGTCGCTTCTACAGCAGAAACGGCTTGCGCCTTTTCTTGCTCCAATTCTTGTGCTAACTCTTCGTTAGTTTTAATTGGGTAACGTGCTTCAACCGCATCGTCTGTGTTGCGCTCTTGACGATTGCGACGTTGGCCTGATGAGCGAAGGTGACGTGGCGAACGACGGTTACGACGACGTTCACCTGATTCTTCATTAGTTGCTGTGGCTTCTTGAGCCGCAGGCGATTCATCAGTGCTAGTGTCTACTGGTTTAGCTTGGTTCGCTTCAACCGTTTTATCTTCGCTAGCTTTAGTTTCAGTAGCTATCTTTTCAACTGGCTTACTTTGCGTTGCAGTAGGTTGCTCAGTCGAAGAAACAGCTTCGTCGTTTGTTACTTGCTCTTCCTGTTCTACTGGTGCGCCAGTGCGAACTTTCTTACGCATGTTGTTGCGACGTTGACGACGTTGTGCCACTTTTTCTTCAGCAGCTGGCGCGTCATTTTGTTTGTTATGCTCTTGGTTTTTAGCATTATTGTTACGCGGTTTACGTTGCTTATTGCGACGGTTATCTTTGCGTTCTTTGCTATCACCAGATTCGTTACGGTTGTCATCGCGCTTGTTGCGCTTATCGCGATTTTCGCGGTTGTCATTCTCATCATTGTGGCGCTTGTTCTGATTCGAATTGCGGCTGCGATTACGGTTGCGATTGCGGTTGCGGTTACGCGATTTGTTTGGCTTCTTCGTTTGCTCTTTTTCTTCTTCCTCAGCAACAAATAGACCTTTAATTGCTTTTAGCATACGTGCAAATAACGAAGGTTTTTCTTCTTCTTTTTTACGTTGCTGTGGCTTAGGTTTGTTTTGTTGCGGAGCACGCTTTTCTTCAGCTGCTGGCGCTTTGGCTTCAGGCGCTGGTGTTGCTGGCGCTGAAATGCCTTTTAACACAGGCTCATTTTTGCTGATTGAAGACTTGAGTAAACGAGACTCGTATTGTTCTTCATTATCGCCTTCTTTGACAAGGTCAAAAGTTGCTGCGCTAACGGTGTCGTCAGAGCGATGGCGAATTACTTCGTAATGCGGTGTTTCTAAGTTTACGTTTGGAACGATAACCACATCAACATTGTGGCGCGTTTCGATAACGCGGATTGCTTTACGCTTTTCGTTCAGTAGGTAAGCCGCAACGTTTACAGGTACTTGTGCTTCGATTTGCGAGGTTGAGTCCTTGATGGCTTCTTCTTCCATCAAACGCAAGATAGACAGTGCTAATGACTCATTACCGCGAATCGTGCCTTGACCAGTACAACGAGGACAGATATGCGTGCTTGATTCACCTAGACTTGGACGGATACGTTGACGTGACATTTCCATTAAGCCAAAGCGCGAGATTCGGCCCACTTGGATTTTTGCGCGATCTACTTTTAGCGCATCGCGTAGTTTGTTCTCAACATCGCGTTGGTGCTTAGTTGAGTTCATATCGATGTAATCGATAACTACTAGACCACCAAGGTCACGTAAACGCAATTGACGTGCGATTTCTACTGACGCTTCTAAGTTAGTGTTAAACGCCGTTTCTTCGATGTCGCCGCCTTTGGTAGCGCGTGCCGAGTTAATATCGATAGACGTTAATGCTTCTGTAGGATCGATAACAATTGAGCCGCCAGATGGTAAACGAACTTCACGTTGGAAAGCCGATTCAATCTGCGTTTCAATTTGGTAATGGGTAAATAATGGTACTTCGCCTGTGTAATGCTTAATACGGTTTACATAATCTGGGCGAACAACGCTGATGTGCTCACGTGCACTTTCAAATACGCGAGGGTGGTCAATTAAAATTTCACCAACATCACGACGTAAGTAGTCGCGCATTGCACGTACAATCACGTTACTTTCTTGGTGAATTAAGAACGGAGCAGGGCGAGACTCTGCTGCGTTTTTAATCGCGCGCCAGTGGTTCTCTAGGATATCTAAATCGTATTGTAGTTCTTCAGATGCTTTGCCAACACCCGCTGTACGTACAATAACGCCCATGCCTTTTGGCATAGTTAGTGCCGATAATGCCGCTTTTAACTGGCTGCGCTCTTCGCCTTCAATACGACGAGAGATGCCGCCTGCGCGTGGGTTGTTTGGCATTAATACCAAGTAACCACCGGCTAGGCTGATAAAGGTTGTTAGTGCTGCACCTTTGTTGCCGCGCTCTTCTTTATCGATTTGAACGATAACTTCTTGGCCTTCTTGGATAACGTCCTTAATGCTTGGACGACCTTTGAAAGAATAGCCTTCAGGGAAGTATTCGCGTGAGATTTCTTTGAGGGGCAAGAAGCCGTGGCGCTCAACGCCGTAATCGACGAAAGCTGCTTCTAAACTTGGTTCTACGCGGGTGATTTTACCCTTGTAGATGTTGGCTTTGGTTTGTTCATGACCCGGACTTTCAATGTCTAGATCATAAAGGTTTTGTCCGTCGACCAAGGCGACGCGCAACTCTTCAGATTGAGTTGCGTTAATTAACATTCTTCTCATTTGGAAGCTCATCCATTGTGAGTTGCCAAATAATCAAATTGTGGGTGTCCGGAGCCTATGTGATGCAGTCTCTCGACTGGATAAGGCACATTAAATTGTTAGACTAATCTGTTGTATCAATGGTTTTTTAAACGCTACCAATTGATATTACGTGCTTGATTTAGCTAATAAAAAGACTGTGGCTTTCCGTTTTTAGAAAGCGGTGTTTCACATCTTTTATCTTCAAAATCTAGTGTTGTCACTAGATGAGCTAAATAATTCCGGCTGGCCATTAGTGCAGGCAAGCGGCGAAGCGTCGTTTTTCTTTTACATATCGTTAATCGCGATTTGGGCCATTAACGATCTTGAGCATCGGTTGTTTGCTCGGCTCAAGCTTTGTCTATTTAAATAATACTCACGTCATCTCGACGATTGATTATATTTGCCGGTAAAAACCTACGGGCTGACTATTTTAGCAACGGTTTTACTATTAAAGGCGAGTCATCAACAGTGGTGATGTCATCGCAAAATATACTTTTTGTATTCTTGTTGGTGTTTACACTGCACTGCTTTTAACTTCGTTATTTGTGCAAACAAGGTTTTTAGCTCTTTGTTTCTCAACACTATTCTTAGTGTTGGTGTGCAGTGTTCGTCTGTTTTAATTGAGAAATTTTCAAAATAAACCTACAAGAACACCCAATTATCACACTAATTTGTGCCAATCGCTACCAATACTTTGGAATAAAACACGAGTAATTTTATTGACCAAAGATATTTAGGTGATTAATGGCACTAAAAGGCAAATTTGATGGGGCGAGTTTTAAGGCATTGATGTACAATGCGCGCCATGAATGAAAAACAATCTCAAGTCGCGGCGAAAGTGCAATTTGTCACCATTGATGACAATCACGCCGGCCAGCGCATCGACAATTTCTTAGTCACCTTTTTGAAAGGTGTGCCTAAAAGCCGCGTTTATCGCATTTTGCGTAAAGGTGAAGTGCGCGTAAACAAAAAACGCATTAAGCCTGTTTATCGTTTAAACGATGGCGATATTGTGCGAATTCCGCCAATTCGTATGGAAGAAGAAAAAGAGCTTCCTAACGCTAAATTAGAGAAAGTCGCCTCGTTAGAGCAGCACATTATCTATGAAGATAAATACCTGATCGTGATGAATAAACCGTCGGGCATTGCTGTGCATGGTGGTAGTGGCTTGAAGTTTGGTTTAATCGAAGGGCTGCGCGCGCTGCGTCCTGATGCTAAGTCGCTAGAACTAGTACATCGTCTTGATCGCGACACCTCTGGCTGTATTTTAATTGCTAAACGTCGCAGCACCTTGCGTTCACTGCATGAACAATTACGTGAAAAAACGGTGGAGAAGAACTACCTCGCATTGGTTAAAGGGCAGTGGAGTAAGGAAGACAAGGCTGTTAACGCGCCGCTACTGAAAAATACGCTTGCATCAGGCGAGCGCATTGTACGTGTTAATCCAGAAGGTAAAGACAGCTATACCAAGTTTAAAATCGTGCAGCGCTTTGAAGATTGTACCTTAGTGCAGGCAAGTCCAGTGACCGGTCGTACCCATCAGATCCGTGTGCATACGCTTCATGCGGGGCATCCAATTGCTGGTGATGATAAATACGGTGATAAAGCCTTTGATAAAGCAATGAAAGCACACGGCTTAAATCGCTTATTCTTACATTCTGCTAGCGTGCGTTTTTTCCATCCCAATGAAGAAACCACCATGTTTTTTGAAGCGCCGTTTGACGATGCATTAAAAAACACCATCGCCGGTTTGCGTAAAACATAACTAGTTGAAGTGACAATGAATAGTAGTGATTTAAAGTTGGTCATTTTTGACTGGGATGGCACTGTGATGGATTCAGTAGCCAAGATTGTCGATGCCATGCAAATGGCCGCGAAGCGAGAAGGGCTGCCAGTGCCGAGTGATGCACAAGTCAAAGACATTATAGGTCTAAGCTTGCTACCAGCGCTAAGCCAGTTATTTGGTGAGCTAAATCAACAGCAAATCGATGACATGGCGCAGTTTTATAAAGAGGCATATTTAGCGCTCGATAAAAAGCCGAGTCCATTATTTGATGGCATTACCGAGGTGTTTGAGTCACTTGCCAAACGCGATATAAAAATTACTGTTGCTACTGGTAAGTCACGGGTTGGTTTAAACCGTCTTATCGAGCAAACCGGATTAGGTCATTACTTTTGCGATAGCATGACGGCTGATGAAGCTGAGTCTAAACCGCATCCACAAATGATTGACGACATCCTTACTCGTCAAGGTGTAGATAAGTCGCAAGTGTTCATGGTCGGTGACTCAACGCTTGATTTAATCATGGCCAAAAACGCCAATGTTAAGGCGCTAGGTGTTAGCTATGGTGCGCACGATAAATCGCGTTTGTTAGCGGTAAATCCTGTTGCGGTAGTCGATGACGCCAAGTCGTTATTAGATTATTTAAGCTAACCAAAGGACAAAAAGATAAGAACTAGCTAAAAGGTTAGGGCGTTACCATTATCACACGAAAGTCGTTGACGTTGGTGTGTGTGGGGCCAGTAACAATCAAATCATCGAGTGTTTTAAAAACGCGGTAGCTATTACATCGAGCTAGCGCGTTTTTCACATCTAGGCCTGCATTTTTCGCTCGTAGCAGCGTCGTTTCATCGATAAATGCGCCAGCGACATCGACGCTACCGTCTATACCATCAGTATCGCACGCAAGTGCGCAAATACCTGTTTCGCCATTTAACGCATCAGCAAGCGACAAAAGGTAGTGCTGATTGGGGCCGCCATCTCCGATGTCTTTTCTATTTAGCGTGACAGTTAACTCGCCACCAGAGACGAGTAATGTCGGTTTTTGCTGCGACTTGGCGGCGATGGCCAGTTTGGCATGTTCTTGCGCTACCAGATGAGCATCTCCTGTTAACTCATAATCAATCAAGACAATATTGTATTGTGTCGCATCTATTGTATTTGTGGCGTAGTCCAGCGCCTGTTTGGCATT
Organism: Psychrobium sp.; assembly: GCA_049607155.1. GTDB lineage: Bacteria > Pseudomonadota > Gammaproteobacteria > Enterobacterales > Psychrobiaceae > Psychrobium. The sequence continues at coordinate 11,589 of JBMYWG010000018.1, read as the reverse complement.
ACTGACAATCGATAACTTATTCTCATCGCCCCTGAGTTTTATCTTATGCTCGGTGTTATGTCGTAGCGCATTAATAATTGCTGTATTAGGCGTCCATTGGTATTTTTCCAAAATCGCTAATGCATCGCGGGAATTGGAGTTGCAAGATACCGTTGGCCCAGATGCGATAATATGTGGATCGTCACCCACCACATCTGAAATGATAAAGGTATGGCTTGTGCCTTTAATCGCCTGCGCGAGTTTGCCGCCTTTAATCGCTGATAAATGAGTACGCACGGTATTAATTTCGTCAATAGAGGCACCACAACCGAGTAAAAACTGGTTTACTGCAATTTTGTCCTCAAGCGATACGCCAGTAATTGGCAGTGACAATAACGCCGAACCCCCGCCTGAGATCAAAAACACGACGGGAATATCGCTATCAATATTCTTGGCTAAGGTTAAAATCTTGCTCGCCGATATGGCGCTATGCTCATCTGGTAACGGATGACCACCTCGTAATATTTCAATATTACCAATGTGTGTTACTGAGGTGTAGCCATGGCGAGTTACCACAGCGCCAAAACATCGAGCGCCAAAATGTTTAACCACCGCTTGGGCCATTTCAACAGATGCTTTACCAGCACCTATAACGCACACCTTGCCTGAAACATTTAATGTATTGAGAAATGGTGGCAAGCATACGCTGGGCAAGCTTGCTGTTACAGCATGGTTGAACAGCTGCGTTAAGAATTGTTTATTGTTCATCATCTAACTGTGCTAACTGCGCCAACACATTAATACCTTCTTTATTAAGCATATCGATTAGCGTAATTAGCGGGAGGCCGATCAAGGTATTGGGATCTTTTCCTTCCAAACGGTCAAATAGGGCGATGCCTAAGCCCTCGCTTTTAAAGCTCCCTGCGCAGTTATAAGGTTGCTCTGTTTTCAAATAGCCGGTGATCATCTCATCGCTTAGCTGGCGAAAATGAACATGAAACGGCTCAACCATGACTTGGTGCTGTTGAGTGCCACTATTATATAAGCATAAGCCCGTATAAAAGGTGATTGTTTGACCACTCGCGCGTTTAAGCTGGTCAAAAGCGTTGTCAAAATTATGCGGTTTGCCTACTATTTCACCATTTATCACCGCAACTTGATCGCCGCCGATGATCAAATGATCGTTAAATTGATCCTCGCACGCTTTGGCCTTGGCAAGTGCCAAACGCTGTACTAGCGCGGTTGCTGTCTCATTTGCTAGTGGCGTTTCGTCAACATTAGGCTTGGCGCATTCAAAATCTACATGGATTTTTTGGAGAATTTGCTGACGAAAAGGTGAGGTTGATGCTAGAATCAGCGGTCGGTTTTGGGGCTTATACATAGGCTTGTAGTCGTTGATTTTGTAACCGTTTTTCGGTCTGATGGCTTAATTTTCGTTAAGTTTATCATGAGATGAAAAAAAACCACTAGATTTGAGGATTTTCCTTTGACTAGTGGCGTTGTGATCTATAAGATGCGCGACCATGCAACTAGTAAAGATACCTTTGACGCTTGATCCAATCAAAGCGGCTAAAATGCGTTCGACCTACGAAGGTAGAATCGATAACGCTCACTTGTCGAGATTGTTGGATGCGTCCGCCGGATTCTGTAGCGACATACAGGTACAGTTTTCTTGTGATACTGACGAACAGGGCACTGTGATCCTAAACGGTCACGCGCAAGGCGAAGTCTCCCTGACTTGTCAGCGTTGTATGCATGAATATAAGCAGAGTATTTCTGTGGAATTCTGTTATTCACCTTTGACTGAGAAGTTCAAGGAGGATGACATACCGGACATTTACGACCCAGTCGATGTGGACGAGAATGGACATATTGCAATCGCTGAACTTATCGAAGATGAGTTTATCGTTTCAATTCCATTTTTCCCGATGCACGATGTGGAAGATTGTTCAGTTGAACAAGATTACACATTGGGTGAAATCGACGAAAGTGTTGAGGAACGTCCAAACCCGTTCGCGGTGTTACAAAAATTAAAGAAATAGGGTTTTTTTAGGAGACCATCATGGCTGTTCAAAAAAGTAAAAAATCACGTTCAAGACGTGGCATGCGTCGTTCACACGATGCGCTAACTGGCGTTCAACTAAGTGTTGATGAGACAACTGGTGAAACTCACCGTCGTCATCACATCACTGCTGACGGTTACTACCGTGGCAAAAAAGTAATCGAGCTATAATAGGCGATTACTTTGAGTGATCTAACCCTTGCGTTAGATGCCATGGGGGGCGATTTTGGCCCCCAAGTGACAGTGCCTGCATCTCTGCAGGCGCTGGAACGCTTTCCCTTCTTAACACTATCTATCTTCGGCGACCAAAACGCCATTAAGCAATATATTCCTGCTGACTTTCCCCATAGCAATCGCTTGCACATCGAACATTGCAGTCAAATTGTCACTATGAACGACCGACCGTTAACGGCTATCCGCAATCGTCGTGAGTCGTCTATGCGTAAAGCAATCGATATGGTGCAAGAAGGTCGAGCTAGTGCTTGTGTCAGTGCTGGTAACACTGGGGTTCTAATGGCTATGGCCAAGTTGGTGTTAAAAACCCTGCCGGGTATTGACAGACCAGCGTTAATTTCAACCTTGCCAACGTTGCAAAATAAGCCTGTTTATATGCTTGATCTCGGTGCCAATGTCAGTTGTGATTCCGACACCTTATTACAGTTTGCTGTGATGGGATCAGTGGTTGCGCAGAAGATTAATGATATTAATAAGCCGCGTATCTCGTTGTTAAACGTTGGCGAAGAAGCCATCAAGGGTAATGATGTTGTTAAACAGACGGCGGAATTGCTCAAGGAAACTTGTCAGCTAAATTACATCGGTTATATAGAAGGGCATCAGATATTTGAAGGCAATACCGATGTTATTGTCTGTGACGGTTTTGTAGGTAACATCAGCCTAAAGACCACAGAGGGAGTTGCAAATTTATTGTTTGAGCATCTCAAACAAGCGGCAAATTCTAGCTTGTTAATGCGATTTTTGTCGTTTATCTCCACACCTTTTCTTAAAAATGTCCTCTGTAAGGTGAAACCCGACCAGTACAACGGTGCAAGTCTGCTAGGATTGCGCGGTATAGTAATCAAGAGTCATGGCAACGCCGATCAACAAGCATTTTTTAATGCCATTAAACAAGCAATTAGCGAAGTTGAACAGCGTGTTCCTGACAGAATTCAAGACAGCTTAGAATCTATATTATTAGAAAAAATCTGTTAGCTTCGAACTGTCTTCACAAGAGCTTTCATCATGTATTCAAAAATTTTAGGGACCGGTAGCTATCTGCCGACACAAGTACGTAGTAATAGCGATCTTGAAAAGATGGTTGATACGAGCGATGAGTGGATCACTGCCCGCACAGGTATCAGTGAACGTCGTATTTCAGACGTGTCTGAGTCTGTAGTTACCATGGCGCATCAAGCAGCGAACAACGCGCTAGAAATGGCGGGATTAACCGCAAATGACATCGATATGATTGTCTTTGGTACTACAAGTGGTGAAAACGCCTTCCCAGCGGCGGCATGTCAGCTGCAAGAATTATTAGGTATTGAAGCGCCAATTCCTGCCTTTGATGTGGCAGCTGCCTGTTCTGGCTTTATCTTTTCAATGAGTGTTGCTGATCAATACATCAAATCTGGCAACGCTAAAAATATTCTCGTCATTGGCGCTGATGTATTATCGCGCTTATGTCATCCAGAAGATCGTTCGACGATCATTTTATTTGGTGACGGTGCTGGTGCGGCAGTATTAGGTGCAAGCGAAGAGCAGGGCATTTTATCGACTCATATTCGCAGTGCGGGTAAACATGGCGATTTATTGAAATCACGCGCTGTACCTCGCAATCCAAATCCAGAAGATCCAATTGAAGGTTACATCGAAATGAAAGGCAACGAAGTCTTTAAATTCGCAGTAACCCAACTAAGTAATGTGGTAAGTGAAACACTAGACGCCAACAACTTAGAAAAATCAGATATCGATTGGTTAGTTCCGCATCAAGCAAACTACCGCATCATCAACGCAACAGCCAAAAAACTGTCGATGCCAATGGAGCAAGTTGTACTCACGCTTGCTAAGCACGGCAACACTTCTGCGGCGTCTGTGCCTATTGCACTGGATGAAGCAGTGCGCGATGGTCGTATCGAGCGTGGTCAGCTATTGCTACTTGAAGCATTTGGTGCTGGTTTCTCGTGGGGCTCTGCATTAGTTCGTTACTAATTGTCATCTTAGAAAACAAATAATAATAAGTGCGCTGCGGCGCGCTTATTGATTTAACAGTCAAATTTACAAAGGATAATTATCATGTCAAAAACGGCGATAGTATTCCCAGGCCAAGGTTCACAAGCCTTAGGCATGCTTAGCGATATCGCGAGCGAACACGCTATTGTTACAGAGACTTTTGCACAAGCGTCAGAAGTACTTGGTTATGACTTATGGGCACTCGTTCAAGATGGTCCAGTTGAAGATTTAAACCGTACCGATCGCACACAACCTGCATTATTAGCAGCAAGTGTTGCAATTTGGCGTGTATGGAATGAAGAAGGCGGCGCGCAACCAGATTTTCTAGCGGGCCATAGCTTAGGTGAATACTCAGCATTAGTATGTGCTGGCGCAATCGCCTTTGAAGATGCGATTAAATTAGTTGAACTGCGCGGTCAATACATGCTTGAAGCAGTGCCAGAAGGTACGGGTTCAATGGCTGCAATCATTGGTTTAGATGACGATGCAATTGCAAAAGCCTGTGAAGACGCAAGCGAAGGTCAAGTTGTTTCACCTGTTAACTTTAACTCACCTGGTCAGGTGGTTATCGCAGGTCACAAAGAAGCGGTTGAGCGTGCATCATCACTATGTAAAGAAGCAGGCGCTAAACGCGCATTACCTCTTGCTGTTTCTGTTCCTTCACACTGTTCATTAATGTCACCAGCAGCAGATAAATTAGCCGCGCAATTAGATAGCATTGAAATTAATGAGCCAACGTTAAAAGTTGTTAACAACGTTGATGTTGCGATAGAAAGTTCGCCTGCTGCTATTAAAGACGCGTTAAAACGTCAGTTATTTAGTCCAGTACGTTGGTCTGAAACTGTTCAGTTCTTCGCGGCTAACGACGTAACTACTCAAATTGAAGTGGGTCCGGGCAAAGTATTGTCAGGTCTTGCGAAACGCATTGAAAAAAGCGTTAGTGGCGTAGCAACAACAGATGTTGCTAGCCTAACTGCCGCTTTAGGAAAATAATTGGAGAAAACCATGAGTTTTGATTTTTCAGGTAAAGTTGTATTAGTCACTGGTGCCAGCCGTGGTATTGGTAAAGAAATTGCGACTATTTTTGCGGCGGGCGGTGCAACGGTTGTTGGCACGGCAACTAGCGAAAACGGCGCTAACAACATTAGCGAATATTTAGGCGAAAACGGTAAAGGTTTAGTACTAAACGTTACCGATAATGATTCTATCACTGCGCTATTTGACGCGATCAAAGCTGATTTTGGCGGTGTTGATATTTTAGTAAACAACGCTGGTATCACACGCGACAATCTAATGATGCGTATGAAAGACGAAGAGTGGGATGACATCATTTCTACTAACCTAAATTCAGTGTTCAAAATCTCGAAAGCGGTATTGCGTCACATGATGAAAAAGCGCGATGGTCGCATCATCAACATCGGCTCTGTAGTAGGTTCTTCGGGCAACCCAGGTCAAGCGAACTACTGTGCTGCTAAAGCTGGTTTACTTGGTTTTACAAAATCTTTAGCACAAGAAGTTGCATCTCGCGGTATTACAGTAAATACTGTTGCTCCTGGTTTCATCCAAACGGATATGACCGAGGAACTAAACGACGAGCAAAAGGACACTATCTTGTCTAAAGTACCTGCGAATCGTCTAGGGAAACCACAAGAAATTGCCGGCGCAGTTGCTTTCTTAGCATCTGACATGGCTGCTTACATCAATGGTGAAACATTGCATGTAAACGGTGGTATGTACATGGGCTAAATTGATTTAGCTCATTTGATAAAAAAAATAAATTGTTGACAAATTGGGGTAAATTTCGGCGATAATGCTGTTAAATTTCTGGTTTGACCAGCATTTCAGTTATTGATTTGTTTGGTTATTCCTCTAAACTAGCCCCATATTTTATGACTCTGTAAAAACAGGAAAAATTGCCATGAGCATTGAAGAACGCGTAAAGAAAATTGTTGTTGAACAACTAGGTGTTAAAGAAGAAGAAGTAGTTAGCGGTGCATCTTTCGTAGATGACCTAGGTGCTGACTCTCTAGACACTGTTGAGCTAGTAATGGCTCTAGAAGAAGAATTCGACACTGAGATTCCAGACGAAGAAGCTGAAAAAATCACTACAGTTCAAGCTGCTATTGATTACGTAAACAGCGCTCAAGGTTAATTATAACTTTGCATTGAAAAGGCGGCTTTTGCCGCCTTTGTTGTATCTGGTGCAAAATTAAAAATAAGCATGTTTACTGCTATTCGCTACAAATTAATGATTATCGCGATAGTTTGAAGCAAATAGCAGCAAGAATTCAATAAATTTGGAAGGTATGAAATGACAAAACGTCGTATTGTAGTAACAGGTATGGGGATGGTTTCTCCTGTTGGTAATACTGTTGCAGAAAGCTGGGAAAGTGTTTTAGCAGGCAAAAGCGGTATCGATACTATCACTGCGTTCGATACAAGCATTTATACAACGCATTTCGCTGGTGAAGTTAAAGATCTAGACATGGAACCTTACTTGCCGAAAAAAGAAGCGCGTCGTATGGATAAGTTTATCCAGTACGGTATGGTTGCTGGCGTTCAAGCCATTGAAGACAGTGGTTTAGAAGTAACAAGCGAAAATGCACCACGTATCGGGGTCGCTATTGGTTCAGGTATGGGTGGTTTAGGCTTAATTGAGTCTACTCACGCACAAATGGCTAAAACGGGCACCAAGAAGATTTCACCATTCTTTGTACCAGGCACCATTATCAACATGATTGCAGGTAACCTATCTATCCGTTACGGTTTCCAAGGGCCAAACATCGCCATTACAACGGCTTGTACGACAGGTGTTCATAACGTTGGTCACGCAGCGCGTATGATCGCTTACGGTGATGCCGATGTAATGATTGCAGGTGGCGCGGAAGCAGCAACTACGGAACTTGGTTTAGGCGGTTTCGGTGCGGCTAAAGCGTTATCGACTAATAACGAAAACCCACAAGCTGCATCACGTCCATGGGACAAAGATCGCGACGGTTTCGTGATGGGCGAGGGTGCTGGCATCATGGTACTTGAAGAGTACGAACATGCGAAAGCACGTGGCGCAAAAATCTACGCTGAATTATCTGGTTTCGGTATGAGCGGCGATGCTTATCACATGACGTCACCACCAAGTGATGGCTCTGGTGCAGCTGCAGCTATGGTTAATGCCCTTAAAGATGGCGACGTAGCGCCAGAAGAAGTTGGCTACATTAACGCCCATGGCACTTCGACTCCGGCTGGTGACAAGGCAGAAACTGCCGCAGTTAAAGCCGTGTTTGGCGACCACGCTTACAAACTAGCGGTTAGCTCAACTAAATCTATGACTGGTCACCTGTTAGGCGCTGCGGGTTCTGTAGAAGCTATCTTTACTGCGCTAGCAGTTAGCGATCAAGTTATGCCACCAACCATCAATTTAGATAACCCAGATGAAGGTTGTGATTTAGATTACGTGACAGAAGGCGCACGTAAGAAAGAGTTAAATCACGTATTGTGTAACTCGTTTGGCTTTGGCGGCACCAACGGCTCGTTGTTGTTTAGTAAAGTTAAATAAGTTATTTACACCGATAGAAAAAGCCTGCTTGATGCAGGCTTTTTTATTGAGTTTTTTTTACTGGGGGAGCTTTATTGGAACGTTGAAACTACTTTCCAGTAAATCCCGCCTACTAATAAGAGATGTACCAAAGCGCACAGCCAAAATATCGTTTTAAAAGGCTGTTTTTGTGTTTTATGCCGCCGCAGTCGTTGAATTAGATAGCTGCCTAGCCAACCGCCGCAACAGGCTAATACGTAAAATCTTAATTCACTTATACGTGGTCTACTGTTGATTGCAAAAGATTTATCTTGCCACGTAAAGAGCATTGCTACCGCATTGATAAAAACGCTGTAGATCGTAACGATCTGCTGCCATACATCAGGCAATAGATTAATCATGTAGGCCAGCACAGTAATGTAGATAATGCTCAGTAACGTTGTTAGATGCCTTAGTGGGGATGTTGAGGCATTGTTAGGCGTCAATGGCTATTGCTCGCCAAAACAACTCAAAGGCGCTGTTTGTATAATTTTGATTATCAATTAGCGCAGGATTGTTAATAAAGAACAAACCACTAGCGAGGATTTGTGATTGGCAGTGATCTAATAATAAATCTAACGGAAAATCCACCACTAGCCCCTGCGATTGGCCTGCTGTGAGCATGGTTTCTAAAATTGATAACTCATTTTTCATGGCATCAATTCGCATTGCTTGCGGTAGGGCATTTTCGATGGCCACTTGTTGAAAATACATAAATTGCTTTGGATTATTTATCGCCCAATCGAGACTAATTTGCCAAAGTGTTTGTACTTGCTGTTTTAATGGTGCTGCGCTTAGCGTGTCGTCAACCACTAGCGTTGCAGCTAATTGTTGTTTGCACGACACGTACAAGGCGGCAACTAACGCTTGCTTGTTTTCGAAATGATGAAACAAGGTACCGTTAGCCACACCAGCGTGCTTGGCTATCGAGGCCGTGGACGTGCTGTGAATACCTTGCTCGCTAAATAACGACAGCGCGCTGTTTAGCAGTAAATCCCGTTTAGTTAATTTCATTAACGTACAAATAGTTTAACCATTAAGTGTTGGATCCAAGTGCCATACGGCGGAAACACCAGCTTGCCTGTATTGAGCTTGCCACGTGAAAGCACGGTTTTTGCCTTAGAGAACGTTAAGAAGCCCTCGTGGCCGTGGTAGTGTCCCATACCTGATTGGCCAACGCCACCAAAAGGCGCATCATCCGCAGCAACATGCATAATAGTATCGTTAATACATACGCCGCCACTTTGCGTGTGATCAAGTAAATAGCGCTGGGTGCTCTTTTCAAAACTCATGATGTAAAGTGCCAACGGATGGGGGCGCGCTGCGATGTAATCGACAGTGTCAGATAATTTTTCATAGGGCAGAATTGGTAAAATAGGGCCAAAGATCTCTTGTTGCATTAACAGCATATCTTCACTGACATTAGTGATTAGTTGTGTTGCTAAGTTACGGCTGCTGCGATCAATTTCAAGGTCATTGGCTGCAGTAATTGTTGCGCCTTTAGCTTTTGCATCATCTAACCAAGAAAGTAAACGCTGGTGCTGGGCGTCATTAATAATATTGGTGTAATCGCTACGCTCTTTTTGATCACCATACATTGCCACAAATTGGCGCTGATATTCGGCGACAAATTCGTCAACTTTATCTTTGGGGCAGAACACATAATCGGGTGCGATACAAATTTGTCCAGCGTTTAAACATTTACCAAAGATTAGGCGTTCTACCGCGGTGGCTATTGGCATATCTGGCGCGATAATCGCTGGTGATTTACCGCCTAATTCTAGGGTCACGGGTGTTAAATTATCAGCGGCGGCGCGCATAACGTGGCGGCCTACTGTTGTAGAGCCGGTGAAAATTAAATGGTCAAACGGCAGCGCTGAAAAAGCGGCTGCCACATCTGCTTCTCCTTCAACAACTGCTACTTGCTCGTCGTCAAATACACTCACTAGCATCGCGCGAATGGCCTTGTTGGTATGCGGCGTAAACTCAGAGAGTTTAAGCATCGCACGATTCCCCGCTGCTAATGCGGTAATCAATGGGCCAATCGACAGCATTACTGGAAAATTCCATGGTACAACAATACCAACAACACCTAACGGCTGATATTCAACTCTAACAGTCGCAGGGGATAGCAACAGACCAGCATGACGACGGCTTGGCTTCATCCATTTCTTGAGGCGTCTAATAGTGTAATTGATGTTCATGACACAAGGTAAAATATCGCCAATTAGCGAGTCATTGTGCGGGCGCTGACCGTAGTCGTTCGCCATTGCCGTAATTAAATCATCTTGATGGGTTAACAGCGCCTGTTTGAGATCTTTAAGCCAACCAATTCGCTCTTTTACATCTGATACTGGCGCTTTTATGAAAGCCTGCTTTTGCGATGTTAACAGTGCTTGAAGCGATTTCGGTGTGGCGGTGGGCATACTTGATGAAGTTACAGTGTTCATAAAATAACTCAAATTGACTGATTAGTCGGTCTATTAAACACCTGTTTTTATAGTTTGACAAGTACCTTGTTCTAGATGATGAGGATTAGTGTGATAAGGCTTAAAGAACTAAAGAGCGCCTATTGGCGCTCACCTAAATTACGGTTTTACAACTTCTTGAGAATATTGAGGAATTAGATAACTCACTATCTGCGAGGCTGGTTGTGGCTTTTCAAAGAAATAACCTTGACCGAATTTACACCCTAACTGCTCTAATAGCGCCTGCTGTTGATGATGCTCAATACCTTCAGCAAGAACATCTAGCCCCAGCACACCGCCTAATTCGATAATATGACGAATAAATTCTTGGTCGGTGGTGGTGTGGCACAACGTATCTATCAAACTTTTATCAAGTTTTAGCTTGTCGATAACGCTATGGAGACGGCGAATTAGACTCAGAGACGAATAGCCAACGCCAAAATCGTCAATGGCGATGTGAATGCCTAATTGTTTCACTTGGCGCACGTTGTCGATGAGGTTATTGATATTGTTGATACTGGTCGTTTCAGTGATCTCAATTTCAATCAAGTTTGCTGGGCACTTTGTCTCTTTGAGTACATTAGTGACGCGTTTGACAAAGGTGGCCATTTCTAATGTTTTAAAGGAAATATTGACGGATACCCGCGGCACGTTAAAGCCATCGTCGAGCCAGTTTTTTACCTGTCGACACACTTGATGAAGCACATGAAGATCAAACTCGAAGTGCAGGCCGATATCTTCGGCAATGGCGGCGAAGAAGGCTGGAGATACATGTCCTAGCTCGCGATGATGCCAGCGTGATAGTGCTTCTAAGCCCATAAGTTTTTTCGATGTTAAGCAATATTGCGGCTGATAGTGCTGAACGATGGCGCAATCACTAATTGCTTGCGGAAAGTCATCGATAATCAATTTGCGCATTAGCAGTTTGTCGGTGAGTTCGCTGGTAGCAAAAATGAATTTGGAGTAGCTGTATTTCGCCGCTTGGTGCATTGCGGTTTCAGTCGCAATTTCCATGGCAAATTAGCTTGAGTATTTCGCGCTAAGCTCACTGACGCCAATACTAAAGCTTTTATGAACTTTGACGTTGTCTGACAATAGCATCGGTGTGTCAGAAATTGCGCAAATAGCGCGGCACTTTTCACTAACGAGAGCTTCGAATTCTGCAAAAGGCAATTGTTGATAGTCTTCAATTAAAATACCGAATTTGGCATTAGAAAATCGGACAACGAGGTATTCATCACCGACACTGTAACCTTGACGAAAGTTTAGGGTTGAGAAATTAT
>JBMYWG010000017.1:0-64785 GCA_049607155.1 Psychrobium sp. | reverse complement strand
TTTCATCGATATTCAACAACGTCAATTAAGTGCGTTTATTTAAGAAATAAACCGCGATGGTTAAAAACAGAATACTTGGCAACACAGCACCAAAAACTGCAGGCACTTGGTATACCAAACTAATAGGGCCAAAGGCTGCATTACTCAAGTGGAAAGCAAAACCAGTGATAACACCCATCACTAAGCGCGCCCCCATACTTACGCTACGCAGCGGGCCAAAAACAAATGACAATGCCAACAGCATCATTACCGCAACGGTTAATGGTTGCATAATCTTGCGCCATAACGCCAAGTCATAAACAGAAGTTTCTTGCTTGTTGGCTTCAAGGTAATCGAGGTAATCAGTTAAACCTTGGATAGATAAGGATTCTGGTTTTACTGTAACAACACCTAACTTGTCTGGCGTTAAACTCGACGTCCACGGCAACATTTGGGTATTAGTCACCGAGGTCGACACGGCGTTGTACTCGGTTTGATGCACATCTTGTAGCACCCAGTGATCTTTCTCAAAAGTAGCAACAGCGGCTTTGGTGATTTTTTGCAGCGTTTTGTTGTCGTCAAACTGATAAATTGAAACCTTATTCAATAGTCCAGTTTCAATAACCTTGCTTACATGAACAAAGTTTGGACCATCTTTAGCCCATAATCCGCGCTCACTCTTTATTAGACTACCGCCGGAAATCTCTTGGGTACGTTTATTAACCGCTTCCCGCTCAGCCCACGGTGCGCCCCATTCTCCCAGCATCATTACTAGAATCATCAGTGGAATAGCGGTTTTCATCACCGAAATAATAACTTGTAATTTAGAGATGCCCGCCGCTTGAATGACCACAAGCTCACTGTTGCTTGCCATCATGCCAAGGCCAATCAGAGCCCCAAGCAATGCCGCCATCGGAAAGAAAATTTCGATATCTCGTGGCACCATATACAGCACGTAAATTGCCGCATCAAACATCGAATAACTACCTTGCCCCACAGACTTTAACTGCTCAACAAACTTAAGCATCGAGCTAAGTCCGACTAGGATCAGCAAACAGAAAGCCATGGTCGTTGCGATGTTTTTCGCAATATATCTATCTAAAATATTCATTAGGCATGCGCTCCCTTGTTCTTATTACGAGAAAGCATCATGCGAACATAAACCCCTAACTCACGTTCTTTCATTAATAAGGCCAAGCCCAACACAAACGCTGAAATATGAATCCACCATAAACCAAATTCCATTGGTATCACTTCATCTTCTAATGCACTGCGCCCCGCCATGAGCATGACGTAATAGCCAAGGAACAGCATTATCGCTGGGAATAATTTAGCAAATTTACCCTGACGCGGATTCACTCGTGCCAGCGGTACCGCGATCAGCGTTAACATCGGAATAGTCAGCGGAATAGCGATCCGCCAATGAACTTCAGCCATCGAATCAACATCGCCATCTTCAATCAATTGCATCAGCGGAATAGCACTTAATTTACGGCGGCGCTGCTCCACTTCCTGCTCTTTGATTTGCATTTGATATTCAGAAAATTCAATCTGTGTTCCGGCAGCTTCACCAGCAACGCCTTGATAACGCCGGCCATCATTAAGTTGTAGTTGCTCAGAGCCAGAGGCTTCTTCGAGCACGTTACCTTGGGTGGCGATAACCACACTAGACTCTTGTACAACGTCTTCTTCGCTTGGCATTTGTGCTACAAAAACATGATTGAGCTGTCCGTCATCGATGGACTCGACGTAAATCACCGCTTTTTTATTGGAGGAATACTGAAAGCGCCCCGGCGCCAATGAGGAAATCCCCGCCTGAGCTTGCGACTCTTCAACCACTTGATATTCTTTTTCCTGAGCCCAAGGGCCGAGCCAAATACTATTGAGGCCCGCAACACACATCATAATAAACGCCAGTACCAAAGTAACACGTGTAACATACCATTCACTGATACCTGTGGCGTGCATCACCGTCATTTCACTGTCGGCATACATGCGAGAATGCGCCATGAGAATGCCTAAAAACAAACTCAATGGCAGAATAAGACCGGCTAATTTGGGCAGATTGAGCGCAATTAATGTCGCTACAAGTTCCCCCGGGAGATCACCGTCAACAGCATCAGCTAATGTACGTACGAACTTATTGCTAATAAAGATCGCCATAAGTACAAATAAAACGGCCATTTGTGACTTTAATGCTTCTCGAATCAAATAACTAAAAATAATCAAATGTGTTTTCCGTCACTAAACTTACAATTTTACTGTCAACAGCCTATTATTTCGGTAGACTATTCGTTTTCGCTAGTTAATTTATGGATTTTTGGTAAATTAACCTAGAGTATTTTTATTTTACGCTAACACAACAGGCCAATGGTAGACCTTTGTGAGGACGCATCTCACTATTATCTAATAAATAGCGGCCTTTGTCTTTAAGAACTAGGAGAGCTCATGGAGTTCAATGTAAAAAGTGGTAGCCCAGAGAAACAACGCAGCGCTTGTATCGTTGTTGGCGTATTTGAGCCACGACGTTTATCACCCATTGCAGAGCAATTAGACAAAATCAGCGACGGCTACATCAGCAATTTATTACGCCGTGGCGATTTAGAAGGAAAAGCAGGACAAACCCTGTTATTACACCACGTAGACAATATCTTAAGCGAACGCGTTTTATTAGTTGGCTGTGGTAAAGAGCGTGAGTTAGACGAGCGTCAGTACAAACAAATTATCAATAAAACAATTAGTACGCTTAACGAAACAGGCTCAATGGAAGCAGTGTGTTTCCTGACTGAATTACATGTAAAAGGTCGCGATACTTACTGGAAAGTTCGCCAAGCCGTTGAAGCAACCAACAATGGCCTATACGTATTTGACGCGCTTAAAAGCAAAAAAGACGAAACTCGTCGCCCACTGCGTAAATTAGTATTCAACGTGCCAACACGCCGCGAATTATCGGTTGGCGAGCAAGCAATCAATCATGGAAACGCTATTTCTTCAGGCATGAGCCTGTGTAAAGATGTGGCTAATATGCCACCAAATATCTGTAACCCAGCTTACTTGGCTCGTCAGGCACGTCAGATTGCCGAGCAATGTGAAAAAGTAAACGTTGAAGTGATTGGTGAAGAGCAAATGGCAGAATTAGGTATGGAATCATACCTAGCCGTTGGCCGTGGTAGTGACAACGAGTCACAAATGACCATCATCAAATACCAAGGCGCACCAGATCCGGATACCAAACCAATTGTATTAGTGGGTAAAGGCCTAACTTTTGATTCAGGCGGTATTTCATTAAAACCAGGCGAAGGCATGGACGAAATGAAATACGACATGGGCGGCGCAGCTGGCGTGTTAGGTACCATGAAATCATTGGTTGAACTCGATTTACCAATTAACGTGATTGGTGTGTTAGCTGGCTGTGAAAACATGCCATCATCTAACGCTTATCGCCCAGGTGATATCCTAACCACCATGTCTGGCCAAACCGTTGAAGTGTTGAACACCGACGCCGAAGGCCGCTTAGTACTGTGTGACGTATTAACTTACGTTGAACGCTTCGATCCTGAGCTAGTTATCGATACAGCAACTCTAACAGGTGCGGTGATTGTTGCTTTAGGTAAACACGCTTGTGGCGTGATGAGTAACCACAACCCACTAGCGCACGAAATTTTAAATGCTGGTGAACAATCGAGTGACCGCGGTTGGCGCTTACCAATTTGGGACGAGTATCAAGAGCAACTTAACAGTCCGTTTGCTGATTTCACCAACTTAGGTGGTCGCGCAGCAGGTACTATTACTGCGGCTTGTTTCCTATCGCGCTTTACTAAAAAGTACAACTGGGCGCACATTGATGTTGCGGGTACAGCTTGGAATAGTGGTGCGAACAAAGGCTCAACGGGCCGTCCAGTACCGCTGTTAACTCAGTTCTTACTTAACCGTGCGGATAATTCATCTAGCGCAGAGTAATCACTATTTAGCACCCTAAAAGGCAACCACTCGTTGGTTGCCTTTGAGATCATAGAATATGGCAACGACATTTTATCCCCTAGCAGAACAAGACAACGAACAAGAAGCATTACTCGTTAAAGTATGCCAATTGTGTGGCGATCTCTACGGCCAAGGATTACGCGTTTTCGTTGCCACCAATGATGTCAAAACCGCCGAACAATTAGATGAATTGATGTGGAAACTGCCAAGCGAGCAGTTCATTCCTCACAATTTGCAGGGTGAAGGCCCGCATTATGGTGCGCCAATCGAAATAGGCCACCAGCCGCCACAGACGCGACGTCAAGTTTTAATAAATTTGTGTCACCCTTTGCCGCAATTTGCGGTAAAATTCACGCAAATTATCGACTTTATTCCTAACGACCCAGCCCACAAGCAGCAAGCGAGAGAGCGATTTCACCACTATCGCCAATTAAACCTCGCCCCGCAAATGGCCACTGAGTAGTTTGACAACATCAACACAGAAAGATTTTGACCATGGAAAAAACCTATAACCCTAGCGCTATCGAGCAAACCATTTACAAGAAGTGGGAAGCCAGCGAGCAATTTAGACCAAGTGGCGATACTAATGCGCCGAGTTACTGTATTTTATTGCCACCGCCAAATGTCACAGGTAGCTTGCACATGGGTCATGCGTTCCAGCACACCATCATGGATGCCCTAACCCGTTACCACCGCATGGACGGCGCCAACACCTTATGGCAACCAGGTACCGACCACGCCGGTATCGCAACGCAAATGGTTGTAGAGCGTCAGTTGGAAGCTCAAGGTCTTTCTCGTCACGATTTAGGTCGTGAGAAATTCGTTGAGAAAATTTGGGAATGGAAAGAACAATCTGGCGGTACCATCACTAGCCAAATGCGCCGTTTAGGTACATCACCTGATTGGTCTCGTGAAGCCTTCACCATGGACGACGACTTATCGAACGCCGTTCAAGAAGTGTTTATTTCTCTATTTGAAGAAGACCTAATCTACCGTGGTAAGCGTTTAGTAAACTGGGATCCAGTACTTAACACCGCCGTATCTGATCTCGAAGTAGAGAACACCGAAGAAAACGGTCACATGTGGCACATGCGTTACCCACTAGCCGATGGCAGCGGTGAGCTTGTTGTTGCAACAACCCGTCCAGAAACTATGCTAGGTGATAGCGCAGTCGCTGTTCATCCAGAAGACGAGCGTTACGCACACCTTGTTGGTAAAGAAATCAAACTGCCATTAACGGATCGTTTAATTCCAATTATCGCCGACGATTACGTTGATCCAGAATTTGGTACTGGTTGTGTGAAAATCACTCCGGCACACGATTTTAACGATTACGAAATGGGTCAGCGTCACGACTTACCGCTAATCAATATTCTGACTAAAGAAGCCACCATGAATCACGAGTGCCCAGAGCAATACCGTGGTTTAGATCGCTTTGACGCGCGTAAGCAAATCGTCAGTGATTTAGAAGAGCAAGGCTTCCTAGTAGAAATCAAACCACACAAGCTAATGGTGCCGCGCGGCGACCGTACTGGCGCAGTAATCGAGCCATTATTAACAGACCAATGGTATGTTAAGGCAGGTCCGTTAGCGGAGCCAGCGATTGAAGCTGTACGCAGTGGTGAAATTAAATTTGTACCAGAAAACTGGGACAAAACTTACTACAACTGGATGGACAACATCCAAGACTGGTGTATCTCACGTCAGTTGTGGTGGGGTCACCGCATTCCAGCGTGGTACGACGAAGGTGATAACTTCTACGTTGGCCGCGACGAAGCCGATGTGCGCGCTAAGCACAACCTTGGCGATGACGTAAAACTACGTCAAGACGAAGACGTATTAGACACGTGGTTCTCATCAGCATTATGGCCATTTGCAACCATGGGCTGGCCAGAGAAAACACCAGAGCTAGAAACTTTCGTACCAAGCTCAGTGTTAGTGACTGGTTTTGATATCATCTTCTTCTGGGTTGCCCGCATGATCATGATGACGAAGAAGTTCACAGGTCAGGTGCCATTTAAAGAAATCTACATCACGGGTCTTATCTGTGATGAGCAAGGCAACAAGATGTCGAAGTCGAAAGGTAACGTGTTAGATCCTATCGATCTACTCGACGGTATCACCATCGAAGACTTAGTTGCTAAGCGTACTAGCGGCATGATGCAGCCACAAAAAGCGGCGAAAATCGAAAAAGCCACCCGCAATCAATTCCCAGAAGGTATTGATTCATACGGCACAGACGCACTGCGCTTTACTTTCGCAGCTCTAGCGTCAGCCAACCGCGAAATCAGCTTCGATTTAGGCCGTGTTGAAGGTTACCGTAACTTCTGTAACAAGCTGTGGAATGCAAGCCGTTACGTATTAATGCACACCGAAGAGCAAGAGTTCTTAGCAGGTGACGATCACGAATACAGCCTAGCGGATCGTTGGATCAATGCTAAGCTACAAGAAGTAACTGAGCAATACCGCAAGCACCTTGATACTTACCGTTTCGACCTTGCTGCACAAGCCATTTACGAATTCACGTGGAATCAATTCTGTGGTTGGTACCTAGAGCTAACTAAACCAGTATTATTCAAAGGCACAGAAGCACAACAAAAAGGTACGCGTAAGACACTAGCACAAGTGTTAGAAACGACATTGCGTTTACTACACCCATTAATGCCATATATCACTGAAGAGATTTGGCAGCGTGTTGCACCATTAGCTGGCATCCAAGGCGATACTATTATGAGTCAGCCGTTCCCGAAAGCGGACAGCGACCTAATGGATACGACAGCGCTTAACGATCTCGAGTGGGTTAAAGACTTTATCGTTGGTATTCGTAACATTCGCGGCGAAATGGACATCAGTCCAAACAAACCGCTTAACGTATTACTGAAAAACCTAAACGACGAAGACAAGCGTCGTCTCGATGACAACAGCGCCTTCTTACAAGCACTAGCGAAAATAGAAAGCTTTGACGTGTTAGCGGATGATGCAGAGGCTCCTGCAAGTGCAACAGCACTAGTAGGCACAATGGAAATCTTAATTCCAATGGCAGGTCTTATCGATAAAGATGCTGAATTAACGCGTATTAACAAGGCACTAGAAAAGATCCAAAAAGATCTAGACCGTACTTCTGGCAAGCTAAACAACGAGCGTTTCGTGAGTAAAGCGCCAGCAGACGTTATCGCCAAAGAGCGCGAGAAGTTAGCAGAAATGGAAGCAACTGTTGCCAAACTAAAAGAGCAACAAGCAACAATTGAAGCGCTTTAATAGCGCTTCAAATAAAAAAGGCCGACGTTAGCAATAACGTCGGCCTTTTATGATCTTGTGCTTTGTACTTATTTTAGTGAACTAAAGTAAGCCGCGATGTTTTCGATATCAGCGTCGGATAACAAACCAGCCATTGGGTACATTAATGCTGATTGGCCACCAGTACGAGTTTTGTCGCGGAAGGCTTTTAACGAAGTGATAATGTACTTTTCGTTTTGACCTTTTAGATGTGGATAACCATCTAATACTGCTTTGCCATCCATGCCATGACAACCAGCACACATAGCCGCTTTCGCTTTACCAGCCGCAGCATCACCTGCAGCATTTGCCGCTAACGGGGCAGCAAGCATCAACGCTAACGCGATTGATTTTTTGTTTAACATAATAATCTCCTGATTTTTTAATTTTGCTTCACAAATTTTTATTGCAATGACTGCTGTTCTTAAAATAGCTGAATTTATTATTATTATTGATTATGCTAAGCCAGATGCCATTTACCTTAACTTAATATGACCAACCCTAACCTGCAACAGTTTTATATTGCACAAGAGCAATCTATTTACCTGCTAAACCATCACGATGCTAAAAAACTTCGTGATTGGATTGATCTGTGTAAGCATCAACTAGCGCAGCTGGGTTATCACGATATTGAATATGTCGGTAAAGGCGCTTACGGATTTGCTTTCTCAGCCACCACTGTCGGCGGCCAACAACACGTCTTTAAATTCTCTCGTATCACCCTACCTGAACACGTTCAAGACAGACTTGAAGAAGAAAGCTTTATGCTTGAACAAGTCAAACATCCGTTAGTGCCAGCTAACCTCGGCTATTTTAAAATTGGCAGTCAACGCATTCTATCGATGGAACGAGCGTTGGGAATAGATCTAGAACAATATTCTCTTAAAAAAGGGCCACTTAGCGCGAGAGAGGTTATTAGTATTGCCCATCAGATGGTGGAAATTCTCAATTACATACGCGAGCAACCCAAAGCCATTATTCACGGCGACATCAAGCCATCGAATATCGTATATGATCAAGAGAAAGGCACACTTGGCCTCATAGACTGGGGCTCTTCCGTATACGCACAAGTTGATACCAAAGGACAGTTTTATAGCCAAAACGTGATGGAGCTTATGTCTGGCGATCTACAACATTCCAATGCGCGAATGGGGGATGTTTATTTTATTGGTGATGAGCAACTCAACGGTGCCCTCTCTTCCGTGCGTTTTGACGAGCAAGGGCTAGCGGGTACGCTTTACGCACTAGCCTCAGGACAATCATGTCGTTTCGGCTCTCGAGTCATTCCGGTAACAGCGCTAGGGTTACCCAAAGAATTCGCGATAACCTTACAAAACATGCTTAGTGATGACATCCGTCTGCGCCATAAGGCCGGTGATTATTTCATGGCTAACATGAAGTATATGAAAAACATCGTATTGGCTAACAATCTCGATGATGTGCGCGAACCGCAACTACCGGTGTGGGTTATTCAAGGGGACGAAGATCTTGAGTCTGTAGTTTATACCTCGCGTAAATCTTTCCTTCGAGAAGAGGCTCACCTACATGATTTTGACGAAATTGAAGATGCCCAGCTCGATAATTACTACAAAAATTTCCTGCAAGGTATGGGAGAAAATGCTAAAGCATTTTTAGCCGCGGTTAGCCGCTTAAGTAAATTCCCTATCGTTGGTGGTCTTGCCATTCATTGGCAGGACGATGGCTTATATATCGATTCATCATTAAATTTATTCGACAATGAGCTGCATCAGTCATTTGTTAGTGCGGTTAATAATGTAGTCAACCTTGCGCGAGCCATCGATCGCGAAGGGATCTTTAAAGCCTGTTTCTTTGACGCTAAAAAAACCCAACATATCGACCGCGGGCACAACGACGAGCCGTTTTTACCAGATCAAGATACGGTGCTAGATTTCGTTACATACGACCGTCCTAAAACCGATAACGAAAGCCGTCTTCACTCGTATTTTGAAGATGAAAAAGATCCTGACGAACAACTCAACCTACCCGATGAAATCTTGAGTACGCTGGCACAGCTCAATCTAATTCATCATACCGGTTGTATTATTTTTGAAAGCTTGGAGAAGAATCTCAAGATCCATAACTACTTTGCATTGTTAGATCCTGAAAAAGAAGAAGAGTTTAGCGAACTACTCACGCAACTTACCGCGCAAATTCCACTAATAAAAGGAACGGGCGTTTCGGGCTTTATGAAGTTTCCTTACAAAGACAGCAAGTTCTTTACTCCGCAGTCACAAATGCCTGTCGACTTTATGGTGAAAATACCAAACGAGCCAGAGCGCATATAAGTCACATTGGGTATAAATTCGTTTTAGGTAAAAATGACTGGACGTCCAAATAAATGACCTTGGCCAGCATCGACGCCCAAAGTGTTTAAAAATTCCCACACCTGAGAGTTCTCCACTTGTCCCGCAATGACCGGAACATTAATGTCATGGGCATTACTAACCAGTGTTTTGATAAAACCACTCGATTGTTGTGCTTCGACAATAGGCTGATTTGCAGGACCAGAGACTTTCACCATATCAATGGCCAGAGCTTTCAAATGAGTAGTTAACTCCAACGCATCAGAAGATTGCTGACAATCTAGAATAACTCTAGCCCCTACTTTATGCACTGCGTTAACAAACAAACGCGTCGACTCTAAATGCTCGACAACAACAGTTTCTGGAATTTGAAAAACCAAGCGTTTTGCTAATTTTAGATGATGCGATAATAGGTGACTGACCCAGTTTCTAAAACGTTCACTCGCCACCGAATCACTAGAAATATGTAAGGCATAAACATCTTGCTCACCGTCTTCATCCATAAACTCAATAAGCTTAGTAACAACCAATTGATCTAACTTATGGGACATATCAAAGCGACTCGCCGCAGCAAACACTTCCTTAGCTTCATAAGATTCGCCCTGAGACTTAAAGCAGGCATTAATTTCATATTGATAGGAGTGAAAATCATCGCTTACTGGGCGAATTAAGTGACGCTGAAGTACAACATTCTTATCGCGAATAAAATCAGAAATTCGGCGATACCAGTGATTCAAACCGCCAGAGGCCTCGTCGCTATTATCAGCGATAACATATGCATTGTGGAACTTAGCCATCGCCTGAGATAAATTGCAATCGAGTAAGGTCATTAATTCAGAGAGCTTTTGTCCCGGTTTAAACTCGATGATAGAGAAATAACCACAACCGTTTTGATAACTGTCATTTTCTAGCTTGTCCAAATAGCTCTTAAGCTCTTCAGCCAAAAAATCTATGGTGGTACTGTCCGCATTAGAAATCACCACCAGCATTTCGCTACCTAAATTGCGAAATACCTCGCCTGACACCTGTTTAAAATTGCACAATTTGTTAAGTACGTTAGCCATGCGGCTGATATAAATATCACCTTCCTGATGCCCTAACTGGATATTTATTTGCTCTAAACTCGCTAGCTTAAGCAGCAAAATATGGCCACCGACACCGTCTTTGTCCCGCAACCGCTTTTTCATGAGATTATGAAAACACTGCTTATTGGCGAGACCAGTTAAGGCATCGTGTTGAGTTAATGCTTCAAACTTATCTCGTTCTTGCTCAAGCACCTTAATATGGCGTAAGTTATGCTCTGACATATTGTTAAAAGCGTTTAGCACGCGCTTGACTAGCGTAGGGTCATCGGCGCATAACTGGTGTTGATAACCGCCATCTTTCGCTTGTTCCATTGCCACAAGCAGACGCTCAACTAAACGTTCAATAACACGCTCTTTGTGAGCAAAGAGCCGCATTACCACCAGATACAACACCGCAAATAAAATAATGCCGCAAATATAAGAATTCCAAACCTCTCGCAATAAAGCATTAGGGATCATAGTGGTATAGATGGTGGCACGTTTCTCACTCTCGTTATAAAACGACATCTGATATTCGATGGGATGTTGCATGAAGATTTGATTAAACCAAGGTGGTGGCGCTACATGACTATTGGTCGCAGCAATAGTTCTTACTTGATTAGAGCGTTTCATTTCGATGCGTACTGAGATGGAAGGAAAAACTTCAATGGGGATATCACTGTTGGCAAGATCGTCAGAGTGAGCTAATGAATCGCCGAGTTGCACTGCAATATTTTGTGTTTCATTTTTAAGAAAGGTTGGTAGATGGACATGAAACAGCGTCGTGACACGAAAATATTCGTGCGCACCCACTAAAAGCGCTGTAACAATAATTACAGCGCCAGCAACCAAATTAGACTTCATAATTCACCCGCGGACAAAAGGCTAGGACCTTTTATAAAATTTCCCCTAGTCATTTAAATGTAGTCTAAGTTGCGGGATTTTCAATCGAGATGGATAAATAACCAACAAAAAAGAGCTTTCCAATTGAAAGCTCTTATTAGGGTTTGATGGTTAGTTAAATTGGCGAGCCTGGTGGCATTTTTGCAGGTTGATTAATCACTTTGTGTTTCGAGTCTTTGATCCCCGACGCTAACTCCTGTGCTAACCACGCGAAATGGCGCTTAAGCGACGTATTTTGACGCTTGCCTTTTTTAGCGAGTGACTTTTGCAACTCGTTAACCTTAGTACTTACCATTTGCTGTGCTTCAACACTTAGGCCATTACTGTGCAGTAACTTCAACAATTGCTCGATAACCACGGCGTTTGTGCGCTGAGTCGTCAACCAAACTAAACCTTTGTCTTCATAGTCTTCGCTCGCTTCAATCGTTGCACTAACTAACGCATCGATAAGCTCTTCAGCTGATAACTGCTTAGTATTTTGCGCGTGTTGCACCATGAGTCGATTAATACGCGCACTATTAAGCAGTGTATTCAAACTATGACGGGCACTTGCCTCTCCCAACGACAATGGATCAAACTGTCTGCCCATTTGCGAACTAGCACTCTCGCGCGAGTTATAAGTGCCGTAAGACTTGGCTGGTAATTTACTCAATAGTTGCTCAGGAAACACCAGATACTGGCTATTTAGGGTACTCAGAACACTTACCAAGGCTTTACGTTGCCACTTGCCATCTACTGGCTGTTGAGTCAGTGCTTCGTCGCGCAGTGCATAGTTAAAATCAACACCCGCAATGATCTTGTTAGCCGCAGTCACTTGAAAGCGATGCAGCAGATAAATCGGCACTAACGCTTCACGTAAATCCGATTGTGCCTGTGACTCGTCTAGAATCGATTTATTTAGATTCGTTAATGCTTTATTGCGAATTTTCATCAAGCGAGATAACTCTTGATCGGCGTATTTACCGTTATCCCACAGATGCGCCCAAGGGTTAGAACCAGAAGCAGCGCGAGCTTCACTATCGGAAATAAACTTAAGGCCACTCGCCATTGTCTTATCGCGCAATGCCTTTAGCTGTGCATCAGATAAATTACCGTAGCCATAGGTAACGGTGTAATCGTCCCACAGCCCCATGCCAACACCATAGGCATCGTGAACACCGATTTTGTTATTTTCCAATGTAATCAACGGGTGTGGATAGTCCATAACCGAGGCGCGGTCGTTAGTACTTGCCGCAAAGTTGTGGGCAATACCTAAGGTATGACCAACCTCATGCGCAGATAATTGTCGAATACGAGCCAATGCCATCTCTTGAGCGCGCTGGTTGCTATAAGCTTGACCAGCTAGCAGGCCCGAAGCGATTAAATAATCTTGTTTTACGCGTAGCGAACCTAAAGTCACATGACCTTTAAGAATTTCACCAGTGCGGGGATCAACGACTGAACTGCCGTATGACCAACCACGTGTTGAACGGTGCACCCACTGAATAACGTTATAGCGCACATCAAGCGGATCGGCATCCGCTGGCAACATTTTCACTTCATAAGCATTGTGTAAGCCCGCTTTTTCAAAAGCACTTTTCCACCAGCGAGCACCGTCTAATAACGCACCGCGCACAGGCTCTGGTACACCAGGATCTAGATAGTAGGTGATAGGTTTAACCACCTTGCCAGCGTTATCAAATTGCAGGCGATGACGAGTGATATAACGCTGTGTCAACGGCTTATCAATTGGCTGACTGTAGTCATCAAAACCAAATGAGAAATAACCACTGTAAGGATGGAATTGACGTGGCTCATAGCCAGCTTCAGGTAATGCGACAAATGAGTGACGGAATTTAATCGACACATAACGCGCATCTGGTGTTACTGACGATAAGTAGTAGCCCTTTGGCTTGCCCTTAAAAGTAACAATTGAGCTCAGCTCTGTATTGCGTGGGAAAGACTTACTCTGCCCCCAGTTAATTACCGAGCGCGAGTTATCTAACGAATAACTACCTTGATTGCTGCGAGCTAACGAACTAGCGATACCATGAAAGTCTTGCTTAGAGAATTTACTAACATCGATCAAAAAGCGCTTACCTTGCTTCGCAACAATGTCAAAACGGTACAAAATTGATTCCGCAAAGGCTTGAGTCAACGCTAACTCTTCACTTGGATTGTTGGTGTATGCGCGATAGTCAGTGTTTAACTGGCGTAAAACAATTTGCTCGCCATAGCGCTCAAATTGGACTAAACGGGATTGGCCAATCTGGCCGCGATCAAGACCGATATCATTAGAGCCGACACCTTGCATCAGGCTGGTAACATAGATAAATGGCTGCTCTAATTTATCTACCGACAGCAACATGGATGATGAGTTTTTACCGCCATATAAGGTAAAGAGTCCTTTCTTGGCGGTTAAATTTTTTGTTTTGTCATCAAACTTGGCGGCAAATGCGCCGAGGCTCAATGTACTCAACAAGGTTGAGAGTGCCAAAAACTGGCAAGTTGTTTTTATTAATCGCAAGGTGTTATCCCTCAGAGTTTTTATATTGTATACATTCGCTTATGGTATCAAACATTTCCTTGAGTACCAGCGGTTTAGTAATGTGAGCATTCATTCCCGCTGCTAAGCTCTTTTCTTTATCGCCCGTCATTGCATGCGCCGTCATGGCAATAATTGGCAATTGCTTATCAGAATAGGTTTCACGGATTTTCTTAGCTGCTGCTAATCCATCCATCACTGGCATTTGAATATCCATCAATACCAACTCATAAGGTTTACTCAATGCTGCATCCACAGCTAATTGGCCATTGTCCGCCAATTCCACTTCGTAGCCTTGTGACTCCAGTAGTCCTTTGGCCACTTGCTGATTTATCGCATTGTCATCCACGAGCAATAAACGTCCCTTCGCTGGTTTTTCTATCGTAGGTTGTGGCTGTTTAGGACGCGATTTTAAGGTGCGGCCGATACGGCCTGTCATATGTGCTGGAGTTAAAGGCTTACTGAAAATACCGCGAGCAACATCTTTAATGACTGGCTGTTTCATGACGTCATCACCGTAATTCACCATCATAAAAATCATCGCATCGCTAAATTGCTCAGCGAGTTTGGCGAGCTTTTCAGTATCAGACTCTTGCACCCAGTCTATTAGAATCACTTGCGGTTCATCGCGTTGAGCTAAGGCCTCATCGAGAGTATCAACTTGGGTTAACACAAACCCTAGCTCTGGCAGCATGTCATGATAAGAAAGATTAGCCTGCTGGTTAGATGCCACCATCAGCATGTTAGCGCCATCAACGGATTGCGGTAGCTGCCACTGTTGCTGGGTTTGTTCGCTATCTAAATCGATATCTATGGTGAAGCTAAAGCAACTGCCGCGATTTATTTCGCTAGTCACTTCGAATTCGCCCCCCATCATTCGCACTAAATGTTGTGATATTGATAAGCCCAAACCTGAACCACCAAATTCACGAGTGATAGACCCATCCGCTTGATTAAATGCCTTAAACAGATTGCCAAGTTTGTCTTGTTCGATACCGATACCGCTATCAGTGACGCTAAACTTGAGGCGCGCCTTATCTTTAGCTTGCTCCAATAAATCACAACGAAATTCCACATAGCCATTGTTAGTAAACTTAACGGCGTTGGAGACAATATTGGTTAACACTTGGTTGAGACGTAATCCGTCCCCCACCACGCGCAATGGTACTGTCGGCGCATTTAATACGAACTCTAATCCTTTCTTCTGCGCTGCAATGACATTGACGTTAATCACTGCATCTAACACATCTTCGAGGTTAAACGGCACCGACTCTAACTCCAACTTACCCGCTTCAATCTTAGAAAAATCAAGAATGTCATTAATGATCAGTAGCAGTGAATTTGCCGAGTTAAAAGCTTTATCCAAATAGTCATGCTGTTGATTATCGAGATCGGTGCGCAGCGCCAATTGAATCATCCCCATAATGCCGTTCATCGGTGTGCGAATTTCATGGGACATATTAGCCAAGAACTCACTCTTATAGCGGTTAGCTAACTCAGCGTCTTGCTTGGCTTCAATAATTTCACGCTCGTGCTCTTTGCGTTTGGTAATGTTTTTATGGGTTCCCAAAACACGCGTTGGTTGATTATCTTCATCGTATTCAACCACGCTACCGCGAGATAAAATCCACTCGTAATCGCCGTTAGCCGCCTGCATTCTAAATTCGTGCTCATAAGGCTCTAGCGGATTTTTGACGTGCTCATTTAGCTTGCCTTGGACACACTTCCAATCATCGGGATGCACCAGTTTTCTAAAGCCTTCCCAGCTCGGCAATACTTCACTCGGTTCATAGCCAAGCATGGTGAAATAAGCTGAATTACAGTGCAATTGATCGGTGTTGATATGCCAATCCCACAAGCCCTCTTCTACCGCGGCCATCGCCAGTGCATAACGCTCCTCACTATAGCGAAGCTTTTCAGCTGCTTCGTGCTCTTTGGTAATATCGCGCGCAATACCAATCAAGCCCAGTAACTCACCGTCGAGATCCGTATAAGGTGTTTTTAAGGTTTCTAGCAGCTTAGGTTGTTCGTTAAGTACCATTTCCTGTTGAATAGTAACGGTACTGCGCCCTTTGATAACTTTCTGATCATTAAGCTGAAGTTTTTCAGATAATTCCGGCGTTAAGAAATCTTCGCTATTGCGGCCGATAATATCGGACTCCCCAGCCCCAAATAACTCCTGTGCCGCTTTGTTACAACCTAGGTACTGGCCTTGGGTATTCTTATAGAAAATAACATCGGGAATTGAGTCGATAAGCGCTCGTAGGAGCGAATATTCTTGCTCCCGCTGTTTGGTCGTTTGACGCAGGCTCTCTGTGCGCTGCGCTACTTGAATATCGAGCTGACGATTATCCTCTGCCAATTGCTGGGTATAGGTCTTATTTTCACTAAAGGTTTTACTGATCAATGAAAAGAACGGTAACCAAGCAGACGAAGTATTAGATGGCGGAGAGATCGGCTCTTTAGCACAATTCTCCAAATGCACCATCAGACGTGATGCAGGACCAATAAATGACTGTTTCGCTAACCAATGTACTACCGATAAGAGAATTGATAACGCCAGAGTAATAGACACCAAACTCACGACAAATTGACGCCAAGAGTCGGCGAATAAATCAGTCTCTTTCTCGTAATAAACTAACTTAAATGGCGCATTTACCAGCTCAACGGTTTGCACATAGTAGCCGTTGAGGAGTTGCCCTTTGGTCAGACTAAATAATTTTTCACTACCAAGCTTTTGTAGTTCTGGTGGCAAGTGAGCTTTTAAATGTTCAATAGATTGCGTAACTTGATTTTTCTGTACTTCACTATGTGCCATCACATTGTTTTTGCCGTCCACTAAGATCATGTGGCCGTTTAAACCACCTTGCGGCAATAACTCTTTGCTCAAACTAGACAGCGTAATATCAATGGCCAGCGCACCATAATATTGATCACCAATATACAAAGGGGAACCAACGGTGGTCATCAAGCCTTTGCCAACTTCATCGGCATAAACATCGGTCCAATAAATCTTGCCTTGAGGGTTTGCAGATTTTTGTGAAGCTAAATAGGCGGGGCTTTTCAGTGTCGCCTTGTTAAAGGCGTAATCATCTCCTGGCCAAGGATAGATACCGATAAATTCATTGGCAGACAAGTAATAAACGCGCGTAGCATCTGGCACCATCTCTATCGCAACGGGAAAAGACAGATTCATCTCAAAAATCATATCCATTTCGCGATAGTACTGATCGGAACGACTTTCTAAGTTGCCGAAGCCCGAGATAAGCCCAACTTCAAATTGAAATTTATCCTGTAAGTCTTCTTGAATATTTGGAACGATTTCGAAAACTCGATCGATGGAATTATAATAATAATAATAATAAGAAAGCAGCAATTCGATGCGCGGCGCTTCCGCCAAACTCAAGTGTTTGGTGGCATATTGATTAAGAGAGGTGACCGCTCGCACCCCTGAGTCTAATATTAATTCTACTTGATGCTCATGAGCCTGGATTTGCGTGAAACGCTCTGATAACGCCTCTTTTCTATTGTTACCTAGCACCCACAACGAAGTTATCACCGCCATCGCCAAAACGGCAAAATAGGTATAGAGCACCGTTTTGTTATAGTTACTTAATAGGTTTATTTTCAAAATATGCCGCCTTGATGTCTTTGGCTACTGCGCCATCGAAATTAGCAAGATTATACCCTTAAAAGAAAGTCAATAAATCCTCTATTTTTTAGCTGAAATAGTGACGACTGACTACACTTTAACTATTCGCAAAATTAGTAGCAAAATAGCCATGCAATGGCTGTGGGCTTCATGTAAGATACGCCCCGTTTTTTTGTCTGACCAGAGAGATATCCCTTTATGCCTTATGTTTTGGCTCAACGTTGGATTAGTGATACCGAATCGGATCTCGGCCTAGGTACTGTTGTTGCTTTAGATGCACGCAGTGTAACCATTTTATTTTCCGCGACTGGCGAAAGCCGCCTCTTTTCTCGCGATGATGCGCCGCTAACCCGCGTTGTATTTAACGTTGGTGACACTGTAGAAAGTCACGAAGAATGGTCGATGACCATCACCGACGTTAAAGAAGACAAAGGCTTAATCACCTACATTGGCACCCGCACAGATACTAACGAGCAAGACGTTACGCTGCGCGAAGTAATGCTGTCTCACAACATTCGCTTCAACAAGCCACAAGATCGCATGTTCGCCGGTCAAATCGAGCGTATGAATCACTTCTCATTGCGTTACGATTGTTTAATGGCGCGCTACAAAATGGCGCAAAACGATCTATTAGGTCTCTCTGGTACTCGCGCTAGCCTGATTCCTCATCAACTACATATCGCTAAAGAAGTTGGCTCACGTTACGCGCCGCGCGTATTGTTAGCCGATGAAGTAGGTTTAGGTAAAACCATTGAAGCGGGCATGATCATCGTCCAGCAGGTGCTCAGTGGCCGCGCCGAACGCGTACTTATTTTGTTGCCAGAAACACTGCAACACCAGTGGTTAGTCGAAATGCGTCGCCGCTTTAACCTTAATTTCACCATCTTCGATGAAGAGCGCTGTGTTGAAGCTAACCTCGACGCTGAAAACCCATTCGATACCGAACAACTGGTTATCGCCAGCTTATCACTACTGCGCAAAGCTAACCGTTACAAACAAGCCCTTGATGGCGACTGGGATTTACTGGTTGTCGACGAAGCTCATCACCTTGAGTGGGATAGCGAAAAACCATCACGTGAATACAAGGTTGTTGAAGGACTCGCCCAAGAAACACCGGGTATCTTGCTATTAACGGCGACGCCAGATCAACTAGGCCATGAATCGCATTTCGCTCGCCTACGTTTATTAGATCCTGATCGTTTCTACGATTACCAAGCGTTCTTAAACGAAGAAAAAGAATATCAACACGTCGCCGAAGCAGCCAACGAGTTAATCGAACAAGACGTATTGTCTGACGCGACTGTTAGCGTATTAACGGAATTACTAAAAGAGCGCGACATTAGCGAACTGTTAGCGGCAATTAAAGCCGACGCTAAATCACCAGCGCGCGACGAACTACTGCAACTATTATTAGAGCGTCATGGCACTAGCCGCGTATTAATGCGTAACACGCGCCAAGCAGTAAAAGGTTTCCCGAAACGTATCGTTAATACGTACGAACTAGCGATGCCAAATCAATACACCACGTCAATGAAAGTGGCGAAAATGATGGGCGGCGCTAAATCAGTGGCCGAAGGCGCACAAAAGTCGTTATACCCAGAAGAAATCTTCCAAGAATTCGAAGGTAAAGACGCATCGTGGTGGTCATTCGATCCTCGTATCGACTGGTTGATCAATCTGATTAAAGACAGCAAAGAGAAGATGCTAGTCATCTGTGCTCATGCGCAAACTGCACTCATCATCGAGCAAGCAATGCGCGTTAAAGAAGGCATTCGCAGCGCGGTATTCCACGAAGGTTTATCGATTATCGAGCGCGACAAAGCTGCGGCTTACTTCGCACAAGAAGAAGACGGCGCCCAAGTATTAGTGTGTTCTGAAATTGGCTCTGAAGGTCGTAACTTCCAGTTCTCACGTCACTTAGTGTTATTTGATTTACCACTAAACCCTGACTTGCTAGAACAACGTATTGGTCGTCTCGATCGTATCGGCCAAGCCAACGACATCCAGCTACACATTCCATACCTTGAAGGCTCAAGCCAAAAAGTATTACTGGATTGGTATCACAACGGCCTTAACGCGTTTGAAACTACTTGTCCGTCAGGCGGCATCGTATTTAACGAAGTAAAAGACGATTTATTCGCGCTATTACACGACGTTGAAACAGCGCCTAAATCGCTAGATGAAATCATCACTCAAACCGATGAAATTCACAGCGAATTAAAAGCGAAAATCGAAAGCGGCCGTGACCGTCTGCTAGAGTTAAACTCTGGCGGCCAACAAGCTGGCCAAGCTATTGCCGATCGTATCGCCAAAAACGACAACGGCACCGAGCTACCAACCTTCATGTTTAACATGATGGATATTTGTGGCGTCGAACAAGAAGATCACAGCGACAACGCGCTGATCTTAAAACCGGGCGGCCACATGCTACACAGCCACTTCCCGGGCTTAAACGACGAAGGCACAACAGTCACCTTTAGCCGTGACACCGCGCTTGCTCGCGAAGATTTCCAATTTATTAATTGGGAACACCCGATGGTGCAAGGCAGCATAGACATGGTGCTAAGTGACACCACAGGTAACAACGCAGTATCTATTCTTAAGAGCAAGGCGTTACCAGCTGGCACCATGCTATTAGAGCTATTATTCGTTGCCGATACCTCTGCACCGAAGAAATACCACATCGGCCGTTTTTTACCACCAACTCCAATGCGCATGCTAATGGATAAAAACGGTAACGAGCTAAACGCCAACATCAGTTATCAAAAGCTCAGCGATCAACTAAGCCCTATCGGCCGTCACATCGCCAGCAAGCTAGTAACAGCGTCACAAGCTTTCATCCACCAGCAGGTAACTAACGGTACAGGTAAAGCGCAAGATGCACTTGCCAGCATTCAAGAAGATGCACTGGCGAAGATGCATAAGGTATTAGATAGCGAAATCGAGCGCTTAACCGATCTGAAAGCGGTTAACCCAAATATCCGTTCGGAAGAGATCACGCACCTTGAAACGGAAAAAGCCCAGCTAACGAAGTACATTGGTAACGCCCAAATCAAACTCGACAGCCTACGCTTTATCGTGGTGTCGCCGGAGTAAACTTGCTGAGCGCACAGCTTTAAATTCAAGGCAAAAAAAAACGCCAGTCACTGTTAGGTGACTGGCGTTTTTTTTATTCCTTAGTTAGTAATTAATGACTTCATTCCATTTTCTACCAGTCGCAGTTATTCAGCATCGAAATTCAGCCAAGGCCACTTCACTAACCAGCCCTTGCTTTCAACACGCTCATCAAACACTTCGCGCGGACGTAGCGGATTATATGTCACCTGTAATGCAAATAGTGACTCAAAGCCGAAGACGGCGATACACTCGAATTCGTCTTTAGCAGTTTGACGAATGGCGACGGCGGTTTCTTTTTCTGGCCAATGACGCATGGCATCGAATGAGCTTAGGTAGGGAACATCGTTATTACGCAGATGCATCTTGGCTTGATTACGCACCTGCCAATTGAGCTGTGGCATCAGTTGTTTAAGTTTCGCTTCGTAAGCCAGACATTGATTAACGTCTGCTTCGTCGGTATCGAAGTAGATAACATCAACATCATTAAGGGGTGTGGATTGCGTAAACTGATGCAGATGATCCCATACCAGATTACGGACAAAGCCAGCGGCGATATAGCATTGCGGCAGGGCTAATTGATAAACAGCATCCAGTGCCTTAACGCGCAGTGGATCTTGCGCCACCAGCTCGATAATTTTATCCATGATAAAAAATACTAGCTCACAAACTCCAACCAGCTTTCCAGCATGGCTTCGAAGTCTTCGATACCACATTCGCCAACGCTTTCGCTGTCATAATGAGATAAGTCTTCACCTTCCGGTAATTCGCCGTCGACATACAGGCTGTTAGCCATCACGATTGCATCGTCATCGGTTAGGGTAAGTGAGAAATCGCGCCCTTCTATTAGCTCTTCCACATCTTGTTGCGTTTTTAAGTGTGCGATTTTAGCAAGTAAAGCTTCAATCTTTGCTGGTTCTGCGCCTATCTCGCTCATTAGCCAACGGCCAAAGGCTTCGTGTTCCATTGAAAATTCAACGCGGTATGAATCATTGAGGGTGTCGGTTTTAAATTGAAATTCCATGGGAAGGCCTACATCTTTACGTTTACAGCCCACTATTTTAACGCCAAAACAACGCCATCAACAGCATCAATTTGCAGCACACTTTCCATGAGACACATTAACGCCAAGAGCGTTTTAACGTTTAACGCTCGAAATCTAAATCATATTACTCTGGCCGCGGTGGCACTTTTTTCCTAAGACACTTTTTCCTTGAGACAAAAGAGTAAAAAAGATAAATTGTATACATTATAAAAAATAGAATTATCATCATGTCATCACGCACCGTTTTATCAGCAGTAATTAGCAGCTTAGTTGCTAGCACATTTATCCCATCTGCCATGGCATCTAGCGCGAATGAGCCAATAAGATCCACGATTGATCGCAGCGGCTCAGCAACAGCTTTTAAGGATTTCGATAAGTACGGCAATCAAAAGCTCAATCCATTATTTGATAACGGCAGTTGGCATGGATTTACGCAGCCAAACGATGCTGCGCAATATGGCGGTTTTACGGGGCCGATGATTATCGCGCAAGAATACCCAATAAATCTGGCGACTCAATTAGATAAACTAACGATTAGCGATGCTAATTCAGAGAAAATTTACGCCTTTGAAAACGCTAAGGCAGATATCCAGACACTGCCGGGACAATTGGTTCAGGACTATGATTTTGGCGATTTTACACTGCATTTAACGCTGCAATTTGTCAGTCAGCGCATCGCTCTTATTCAATCGTCATTCACCAACAAACTTAATAAACCACTGCGTCTGGATCTCAATTGGCAAGGTAAA
Organism: Psychrobium sp.; assembly: GCA_049607155.1. GTDB lineage: Bacteria > Pseudomonadota > Gammaproteobacteria > Enterobacterales > Psychrobiaceae > Psychrobium. The sequence continues at coordinate 42,174 of JBMYWG010000017.1, read as the reverse complement.
TTGAATCAGCTTTGGCAACCTAAAAAGGCTTTAACTGACACATTAAAAAATTGGCAACCTCAGATCAGCGATGATTTACAAGGAATTACGGTTAACTTACCCGCCGAGAAACAACGTTGGCATATGATGCTCGATGATAGCGCTCAATATCAAATTAGGCGTGATATCGAAACAACCAATAGTATTAATAACAAAACGCTGAGTTATCGCAGCAGCGCCAGCATTGAACTAATGCCTAAACAGACACGCCGCATCAATACTACACAAAGTTATTGGCAAACTGCTGAGCTAGCGAAGCAAGATCTAGCGTTAGTGAACCAGCTAATGACTAATCCGATGTACGCTAATTCACAGGTACAACAAAGCAAGCAACGCTGGCAACGTTATCTCAATAAAGGGCTTAACGACAACAGCCTATTGCCAACAGATATTGCGGTAAAAGCGATTGAAACACTAAACGGCAACTGGCGCAGTGCCGCAGGTGCGCTTAAGCACGATGTTGTGACACCATCAGTCACCGCTCGTTGGTTTAATGGTGCATGGGCGTGGGATACTTGGAAGCACGCCTACGCGATGGCATCGTTTAACCCAAGCGTTGCCAAAGATAACATTCGCGCGATGTTTGATTATCAAATTACGCGCAATGATGCGCGCCGTCCATATGATCACGGCATGGTGGTAGACGCCATTTTCTATAACAAAGACAAGGTGCGCGGCGGCGAAGGCGGCAATTGGAACGAACGTAACACCAAACCCCCCTTGGCGAGTTGGGCGGTATGGGAGGTATACGCCCAAACCAAAGACAAAAACTTCATTAGTGAGATGCTCCCTAAACTGGAAGCCTATCATCAGTGGTGGTATCGCAATCGCGACCACAATAAAAACGGCTTAATCGAGTATGGTGCCACCAATCACCGTTATCACAATACGCCTCAAGGCGAGTTGACCTTTAAAGTGAATTACGGCGCAGGCAAAACACCAGACTTTGTATCGAACTGTAAAAAAGGCGATAAGCAATGGCTAAGTTGCCACTCGATGGCTACCTACAATCAGGTGTTAAATGACGGTAGCTACCAGCAGCTGGACATCGGCGCGCAGCACGGCGCAGGCTGGGAGTCAGGCATGGATAACGCCGCTCGTTTTGGTTTTATCAATCAACAGCAGCTTAAGCGTTATGCCGATAAACACTATCAAGGTGATTTAAAGCAAGCCAATGCCGACTGGCAGGTGCGTTTTTTCGAAAACCGCGATAGTGAAAACCAACTAGTTAGCTTTACCATCGATCAGGAATCGGTTGAACTCAATAGTTATCTTGCGGCAGAAAAACAATTGCTAGCGCAAATGGCTGGTGTTGTCGGCGACAGTGCCAAAGAAAAGAAATACAGTGTAGCATCGAAGCAATTGGCTAAACGCATTAATCAATGTTTCTTCGATGATAAAACGGGCTTTTACTACGACAGAAAAATCACTGCTAAGCAAGTAAATAACAACAGTTGCCCTGGAACATTACTTACCAAACGCGGCCGCGGCCCCGAAGGCTGGAGCCCACTGTGGTCGAAAATTGCAACGCCAGAACAAGCATTGCGCGTCATTCAAGTGATGCTCGATGAAAACGAGTTTAATACCCTAATTCCATTTGGCACCGCCTCTAAAACTAATCCGGCCTACCACCCAGATATCTACTGGCGCGGCCGCGTATGGCTCGATCAGTTATATTTCGGCTTAGTCGCTTTAGATAATTATGGCTTTAAAAACGAAGCAAAGAAATTACTTAAACGCGTAGTGAAAAATGCTGAAGGACTCAATGCTCAGGGCGCAATTCGAGAAAACTACAACCCTGAATCTGGTGTAGTACAAGGCGCAACAAACTTTAGCTGGAGCGCAGCTCATCTGTATATGTTGCATAGAGAGTTTAATAAATAGCTTGCAGAGAAGAAATGGCGCTAAACAGCGCCATTTTTTATAAGCTAATTAACGATTCGAAACGCTATCAGTAATCACCTTCAAGCGATTATTCAATTGCAATAAAGGCGTTAGAACGAGTGAGCTTGTAAGGCGCCAAATCAGCATAAATAGCACTACACAATAGCCAAGTGATTGCAGCACCTGACGCACTAAGATTTCCTGTAGCGTTGATTCTAGCAGTTGATGATTAATCAGAATTTGCGCAAAGCCGATATTGTTGTCGATGCCGCCTTCCACAAAAGTTAGTGGAATATCAATAACCCATTGTTGTTTTTCAAAGGGCTCAAAGTCTTGCTCTGAGATAATATTTTTAATGTTGGTTTTCGCGGAATAAAGCACTGTACTGCCGTCTGAAACAACCATGCCACTGATAAAGGCATTTTTGAGTTCGGCATTGGTGAAGTCTTTAATACTCTCTTCTGAGAAGTTCCAAATCAAGGCAGGAAGCACGGTTTCGGCACGTACCTTAGCGAGGGCAATCTGGGTAGTCATTTGCTCGTTGAGTTCGTCTTTCTCTTTGTAGTAGTTCAATACGCCGGTGCAGAAAAACAGCAACAAGAATATTGATAGCGAAAAAAACAAAAACTTCGCTTTAAGAGACTTACCCAATTTAAACGCTAATTTCACTACCTAAGCTCCGTTTAAGCACTATCCATTAAAGTACTAACTGTTTACGAACTGACTACTATTTCTACTACTTTATCTTTAATTTAAGTCAGCGGCAACGGTTAAGTCCACATTACCATGATGGCAGCAATCGCAATTAATACTAAACCTAAACCATCTTTAATTTTCACCGGCTGTTTTAACCACAATACCGACACTAACATGGTAAAAAATATCTCCACCTGCCCCAATGTTTTAACATAAGGCACGCTTTGATACGCCATTGCACTAAACCAGCCGATAGAGCCGATACAGCTGGTTAAACTGATCATAAAAGTAAGTTTGCCGTGCTCTTGTAATTTGCGCAGTGTAGCTGGACGTTTGACGGCTAAGTAGCTCACCAACATTAAGGTTTGCAGCACAATCACTATCAATAGTACCCAAGCTGCGCGATGGGTTGTCGGTAAATCCAGCGTTAAACTCGCTTCACGCACCCATAACGAGGTCAGCGCGAAGCTAGTGCCACAGGCTAATCCCAACATTAACGTTTGCAGTGATAGCCCTTTAATACCTTGGCGAGAGCTCATCAATAAAATAGCAACAGTGCCAATCAGCACCCCGCCCCAACCAAACAAGCTTAAGCTGGTGCCAAAGAAAATGGTTCCCAAGATTGCAGCCACTAACGCCTCACTCTTGGCAAGACCTGCACCAACGGCAAAATTATTTAGTTTAAACAGTTTCACCATCAGCGCCGTGGCGAGAATTTGCATGCAAGCCGCACCGACGACAAAAAAGATCAGTAATGGAGAAATAGTGGGAAGCGATGCAGGCTGAAAATAATACAAGCCCCCCAAATAGAGAGCAGCTAGAGGCCCTGCCCATAAAAAACGGGCAAGGGTCACGCCAACAACATCGACATCTTGACTGAGTTTACTTTGAAAGGCATTACGCCATGACTGCGAAAACGCCGCCATCAGCGTAAAATAAATCCACATGTTGTATCCTATTTACTTTACTCAACAACACAGATAGTGTGCTTTATCACGCCGCAAACTCAAGTGTATTTAATGAATGCTTGATATAGATTATTTAAATTTATCAGACAGCAAACCAACGGTAATGGCGTAACTGTTAGCGCAGTTATAACGTAAAATAGTGCGGAAATTACCGTAGGTTAAAAATGCATCGCCGTTAACCCCATCAGGTACAGTTAACGTCGCCTTTAAGTTAACCGCTGGCAGCTCAGCATTATTTAAACGACGCACACCCAATTCGTTCCATTGTGACAGCGACAATTTTTCGCTATGAGCTCGCAACGCACGACAACCTTTTTCTGGCGTCACTTGCTTGGTGTCAACCATCAGCTGCTTAGCATTTTCAGGTAGCGTTATTTGGCGCCCCCAAGTTTGCTGGTCGTTCCAACCATAATGCTTTAAATAGTTTGCAATCGAGGCAAACACGTCGGCATGAGTGTGCCAAATATCTTTGCGGCCATCGCCATCAAAATCTTGCGCCAGCTGGAGGAAGCTCGATGGCATAAACTGCCCTTGCCCCATAGCACCACTCCAAGAACCTTTCATATCTTCGAGTTTGATGTGACCTTCTTTCAAGATAGTTAGTGCATTAAATAACTCTTTTCTAAAGTAAGGTCCACGGCGCTTGTCATAGGCTAAGGTCGCTAACGAGCGAATGATGTCATTGTTGCCAGTGTAGTTACCATAGTTAGTTTCAAGGCCCCAAAACGCCAAAATAAAACGCGGCTGAACACCGTAGGCTTTACCTACTTTTTCAAGCAGTTCACCGTGCTCTTTTTTCATTTTCAAACCAGTGTTAATACGCCAATCTGACAAACGCTTAGTGCTGTAACGCTTAAAGGTTCGTTTAAATTCTGGTTGTGCGCGGTCACTCTTAATCGCTTTTGGATAAGGCTTTAACCCAGTAAGTGCCTCTTCGATTAATTGATCGCTAAACCCTTTTTGTTTAGCTTCTACTTTAAGGTCTTCAAGCCATGTCTGAAAATCTTGTTGTTGCTCCGCCAAAGCCACATGGCTTAAACCGCATAGAGAAAAGGCAACTGCACCCAATGAAAAACGCTTTAATAGCTTCATCTTAATTTCCTAATGTTCTTTAAACTTTGTCAATCTTGCTCATGACCACCATGGTCTGCGAATGGAACTCGCGCTGGAATAACACCACCACAACCATGGTTGTTGCAAAAACAAATGCAATTGGGTGAATAAACCACGCCAAGGTTGATAGTGCAAAATAATACGACCGCAGACCGTAGTTATAGCTGTGACCAGCGTGGTCAATGATCTTAGCAAGGTGTTTTACAAATTTTTCGTCTTCTTCACTCACCTGTTCGCCTTTCGGCACATGAGGAAATGCCCCCATCAGTACCGAACAGAATCCGTATTGGCGTAACGACCACGTGAAGGTAAAAAACGCATAGATAAAGATTGCAAGCATCAAAATTAATCGCACTTGAATATCGAGTAAAGTCGCCGGATATACCCCGGGAACAGATTGCATGATGGAGAATAGGCGCTCGGATGCTGACAATAGAGTAAGCAAAGCCGCTAGAATCAGCATGGTTGTCGAAGCAAAAAAGGTAACTTGACGCTCTAGACTGGCAAGTAATGCCGTATCGGCAATCAAGTGTTCGCGGTGAAGTAAGCGGGTCATCCAAGAAATTCGGTGTCGGTGCATCACAGACGCAATACAGTCGGTTTTTTTCGCTTGGCGTCTTGCAAAGCGCGCATAACCAAACCAACACAGACACAACCACAACAAACAAAGAACTGTCACCATCACATTGTACATTCGACCAACCACCTCACGGTTTATATAAACTTAAAGATTCATCACTGATTTCAATGGTTTCTTATACTATCGTAAAGCGCTGTGGGTAGATATAATATTTAATCGCATTACCCTTGTTTTTTTACTCTATCGCCCATATACAACACCCATTGCTTAATTTGTTGTATTTGCCCGATTTAATAAGGCCTCCAGTATGTCAGTTTATTATGTAGATTCATGTCGTTTACCTACTCGTTTAGGTGAGTTTACTATGCACGGCTTTAATGAAATCGAGGGCGATAAAGAGCACATCATTTTAACTTACGGCGATATCACACCAGATGAGCCACTGCTGATTCGCTTACATTCAGAATGTTTAACGGGCGATTCGTTATTTAGTATGCGTTGTGACTGTGGCTATCAGTTAGAGACAGCGATGGGCGAAATTGTCAAAGCTGGCAAAGGTGCATTGTTATACTTACGCCAAGAAGGTCGCGGTATTGGCTTAATCAACAAAATTAAAGCCTACCACCTGCAAGACGACGGTGCCGATACGGTTGAAGCCAATGAGCGCTTAGGTTTTGCCGCTGATTTACGCCAATTTGATATGTGTAAACCTATGTTGGAGCACTTTGGTGTTAGCGAAGTGCGTTTGATGACCAATAACCCACGCAAAGTAAAATCACTGCAAGACGTTGGCGTTAATGTTGTTGAGCAAGTACCACTGCAAGTTGGTCGCAATCAACACAACGACGAATACCTCAACACTAAAGCCGAAAAAATGGGCCATATGTTTTTCCAAGGCTCTTTAAACGACTTAGGCTAGCTAAATAACCAGCCAAACTAGTGGAATGATTAGTAATTTCCACTAGTCTCCCTTCCCGACTTCCGATACAGTAATACGTTAATTATTTCATTTACCACGAAAGAAAATTTCAATCTTTCGGGTCTAGCACAGTCACCAACAGACAACAATTTAGGAAGTTTACTTAGTGACGGTTCAGGCAAAGACGCATTCATCTTGGCATCAACGAATTCGCAACTGGCATAAATGGCTAGGAGTTGTTGTTGGCTTGCAGATGATCATTTGGATGGCAAGCGGTCTGTACATGGTGAGTATCGATATCGAGAAAATCCATGGCGATCACTTTGTAAAACAAACCTCTTCGTTGCCGGTTACCGATATAGCCCCAGTACCCAAGCAATTTTCTCAGGCTAAACGAGTGCTATTAACCAGCCAGCTTGGACGCCAAATTTACCTTATCGACAACCGTTGGCTCATCGATGCAACTAACGGTGAAGCAATCACCGTCGATAAAACCTACATTACCCAACGCGCCAAAGAGTCCTATAAAGGCAGTGCCGCCATCAAGTCAGTCACTAAGCTGATGCGCTACCCCGATGAGCTCGGAGGGCGTAAGCGCCCAATATGGCGAGTCGATTTTGAGGATAGTTTTAATCCAAGCTTTTACTTTTCAGTGCAAACAGCCGAATTAGTGCGTAAGCGCAGCGATTTATGGCGCATGTTCGACTTTTTATGGTCGCTTCATATCATGGACTATCAAGATGGTGAAGATAGCCATAATTCCTTATTGCTAATCGCGTCGATTGTTGCCCTGCTACTCACCACCAGCGGAATTTGGCTCATTTGTTATGCCATTTGGCTGCCAGCGCCAGTTGGCAAGCTCGGTTGGTTAGTTAACACTCATCGTTATTTAGTGCTTATCGTCGGCATTCAGATGTTATTATGGGTGGCAAGCGGCCTTGCGTTCAATTTGCTCAGTAGCGATAAAACTAGTAGCGAAATCAAGGTTAACCGCATGGCGAGCGTGCGCTTTGTGCCGCAAGCTATTAATTTCAACGACATCAAAGCTAAATTCCCAGCAGCCAGCAGAATCAATATTGCCGCAACTGAAACTAAGCCGCTTATTTATGTCACTGAACGTTTCAATAACCAACAGCTTCCACCATTCACTCTCGCGTTAAAAAACGAGTTGTTAGGCCGTGAGCAGATCCGTGAAATAGCGAGTAGAGCCATCAACCAATCCTTGCCGATTAACAAGATCGAATTGGTAAAAAGTGATGATACAGAAGCACGTCAATTTAAACGCAGAGTGTGGCGGGTTCATTATGACAATGACAATCACACCGCCGTTTATATTGATGCCTACAGCGGAAAAGTCCTCAAAGCGATTGAAGATACGTGGCGCCTGCGAGATCTCTTTTGGATGCTGCATATCATGGATTATCAAGCGCGCAGTAATTTTAACAATCCACTGATTATTTGCGCCGCGACAATTGCCTTTATCGGTAGCTTAGCAGGCGGCGTGTTAGTTTTCTTGTGTATTAGAGTCGGTCGCAAGAATGGAGATAATAGTATTAGCATCACGTTTAAGTCAGGTGATGATCAACAAAGAGTCTCGGCTCTGCCGCAACAAACGCTGCTCAGTGCCCTCAATAACGAACAACAGCGGATACCATCAGGTTGTGGCGGAAAAGGCACTTGTGGTCAATGCATAGTGGCGATTGATAACTACGATGCGCCGCTTAATCATCAAGAGCAAATGACCTTGCGCAATAGTGAAATAAATGCGGGGTTGCGCCTTGCTTGCCAGACTAAGCTCAACGGTAATTTAACCGTACAATTAGGCGCTGGCGATAACTTCACATCAACAACAGCAACAATCGTAAACTCTCGCTTTGTCGCACCATTTATCAAAGAAATCACCTTGAAAGCTGACAGCAACTTCCGCTATGGCGCAGGTCAGTATGTCAATATCACTATTCCCGCTGGCAACTATCAACTGAATAGTCATATTCCCGTCCAATACAAAAATCAATGGCAGCAGTTGCAAGCGATTAACCCTCAAGTGGTTGTGTCAGCAACAGAACAAAGGAGTTATTCCATCGCCAATGAATATGATGGTTCTGGCACTATTACTCTCTTGGTTAGACTGATAGAGCAAAACGGCCAATTAGGTATTGGCTCAGGCTATCTATTTAGTTTAGATAATGGCGTACACGTTGAGCTATCGCCGGCGATGGGGGACTTTTCGCTAGAGCGCGATCAAACACGTGAAGTCGTATTAATCGGTGCAGGTTCCGGGTTAGCGCCGCTGCGTGCGATGTTACAACAAGCCATTAGTCAAAATCGTCACCGTATTTCACTATGGGTAGGTGCTCGCGCTCAAACAGATATAGTGACCGCGCCATACTTTGATCAATTGAGTCATTCACACAAAAACTTTCAATGGCGACTTAGCCTGTCGCAACCTGATACGTCGTGGAATGGTTTAACTGGCTATATTCAAGAGCACTTATTTGACGGTTATTTAAATAAGCATCAGGATTTATCGCAAGTGGACTTTTATCTTTGTGGTCCGGAGGCGATGATGAACGATATACGTCAGCGCCTTATCTTAAAGGGTGTTAGGCATCAGCAAATCAAGCGTGATAGTTTTACCTAGCTCAACGCGACCATAAAAAAAGCCGTTTCAGCATTCACTGAAACGGCTTTTTAAGATATCTGTAATATTAGATATTGAAGCTAGAGCCACAACCACAAGTTGCTGTAGCATTTGGGTTATCTACTAAAAAGCGAGAACCTTCTAAGCCTTCTGTGAAATCAACTTTACCGCCAACAAGGTATTGTAAACTCATAGGATCAACGACCATACGCGCGCCGTCTTTTTCTAATGTCATGTCGCCATCGTTAACTTTGTCATCAAAGGTAAAACCGTATTGGAAACCTGAACAACCACCACCCGTGATGTAAACACGTAGTTTAAGATCTTGATTCTCTTCATCTTCAAGCAAGTACTTTACTCGCTTAGCCGCAGCAGGCGTGAACTCTAATGGAATTCCTGCTTCAACAACTTCTACCGACATATTAACCTCTTCACATTTGCTATCGAGTTTTAGCTATACCCGACTAATTTGGTCAATTATCTAATAGTGACCGCTTTGGTGCAACGATTAATTGCTCATCAATGAGACCGCGAGCACAGCTTTAGCTTGCCGTTGGCAATATTGGCTGCATTGGCAACTTAATAAGCTCATTCCACGGATACTCTTGTACTACGTTTGCCGCTTTTTGTCCGCGCTGGCGCGGCATTTTGATAGTGACTGTTAATCGTTCTGGTATGAACCCTTCTGGTAACTCAAAATCACTTTTAACATGTTGAAAAAAGCGAAAGCTCAGCTTGAGATCTTTAGTAGATTTAATCATTTTCGCCACGTCTAACACCTGAGGTTTTCCATCGATGCTGCCAAAAATTTCCAATGCTAAATTGCCTTTGATATAGCGCTTACGCTTTTCGAGTTGCGCAATCAACACCTCAAATCGGATGTGGCGTTGGCTAATGCCTTGCGTCAAAATAACCTTTTCAATATGAACGCCGTTTGCTGTGTATTCTGGCGCCATAACTTTTTGATAAAACCTTAGTGCCAATTGCTGTTCAAGCGATTCAGCTTGCAGTGACAACAAAGTCGTATTCATTTCGTTAATTGTTTTGCGTTCAATCTCCAACGCCATATTAGCTTGTGCTAATGACAGCTCAATTTGCGCCACTTTTTGCGTCAATTGCGCCAGTTTAGGATCTGGAGGAGGCGGTGGCTGTTGCTGCCAAATCATTGCTACTCCACCGGCACCGGCAAGCACAGCCACCAACAGTGATACAACGCCAAAGCGCGCTTTGTTTATTGTTTTAAAACTTAACATTACAGCCTTTATCTGTTTCAATAGGTCAGATTTTCTCCGACGCGATGTCGGTGCTATAAAATATCATTGTTCAATCAGCTAGGCCAACTATCGATTTTGATGAGACTAAGACACGCCATTAAACTTCCCCTCTCAAATGCTGCCCCTTCATGGCAGTTGGTTGTCTTGGGGGCAATCGTCGGTTTAATAGCCGCCTTTGCGATTGTGGCAATGCGTCAATCCATCGAGGCAATTCAACTTTACTTTGGGCTTGGTCATCACGACTCATTTGGCGCAGAGGGTCAGATTACACGTATGTTAGCGCCCTTGGTTGGCGCACTTGTTATCTTATTTATCGCCTTTATTACTCATCAAAAATACCACCGCATGGGGATTCCCTTTGTGTTGCATCGTCAGCGCAAATTCAATGGATTCATCCCCATTGGCAATACTATTAATCAGTTCTTTAGTGCGATAGCCGCATTAGCCAGTGGTTTCTCTGTTGGTAAAGAAGGTCCCGCCGTTCACGTGGGCGCAGGTAGCGCCAGTTTCTTATCGCAAAAGCTTAATATTCCCCATAATTCAATGCGCATCCTCACCTCTTGCGGCATAGCAGCGGGGATAGCAGCGACCTTTAATGCACCGCTAGCTGCTGTCGTTTTCGTTCTTGAAGTCGTATTACAACAATTTCGCATTCACTCTTTTTTACCGCTCATGGTGGCATCGCTGATCGGTAGCACCGTCAGCCAACAGTTTTTTGGTGATAACCACGATTACGCCCATATCGCCATTACTACCTTAAAACTCGATTCTATCGGTCCTTTTATTGTCCTAGGCCTCATTGTCGGTATTGCGGCAACCATATTTAATCGATCCTTACTTGCGGTAATGAAAGCGTCTTCAAAGATGACCATGGGCGTTCGATTGCCGCTGGCGGGTTGCATCGTTGGCATTATTGCGTGGTTTATTCCTCATGTGGTGGGTACCGAAGCTGGTGCGCTTAACATTGCTTTTAGTGAGCAACCGGAATTGAGCTTTATTGCACTAGTGCTTATCGGTAAATTTTTAGCCACGGTCTGCGCGTTAGGCCTAGGCATTCCAGGCGGTGTAATTGGTGTGTTATATGCGCTTGGCGCTCTGCTCGGAAGCGTATTAGTGTGGAGTGTAATGCCCTATTTACCTGAGGTTTCTCCCTATGCATCGATGGCGATTATGATTTGTATGGTGGCGCTTATGGCATCGAGCCTCAACGCACCATTGGCGGCCTTGGTAGCAATTTTAGAAATCTCTCAACAGGCAACTATTATCTTCCCGAGTCTGCTGGTTGTTGTACCTGCTATTATTGTTGCTCAACAAATGTTTGGCACGCGCTCGCTGTTTATTGAGCAATTAGAATTCCAAAAATTGCCTTATAAAACAGCCCCTGTCTATAACACCTTGCAAGATACTGGCGTACTAAGCTTGTTGCGTCGTAAATTTCATTGTGTGCAGCGTTTTAAAGCAGATGAGTCGACTTCAATTTCAAAACCAGTATTCATCAAGCCCGATCCGCAAATTGAGCGCTATTATGCACCTCACGCTATTCAGTCATTACCCATTCTCTATGACAACGCCACCTTAGCCGATGTTTATCAAGAGCTAGCGCCAAATCGCGACGGTTATGTACTTATCGTAACTCAGGCAACAAATGAGCTTATTGGCTTTGTTACTTGGCGTTCGTTAAGCAAGCACTTACATCGAGAATACGAGTAGGGCCTGTTGATCTTTAGTGAAGGTTTTTGCAGCGAGTTGTTCGGTTTTAATACAAGGCAGAGCCTGCGACGCTTAGCGGGCTAAGCTAGCAGGCGATAACGCCGTAGAAATCACGAACAAACGCTGTCCTTCGGATGCAATGACAAGACATTTTCACCGCGTTATTCGTCGCTCGCCTAGGTAAACTAGGCGTCGCTCCTCATGCCTTGTGAAAAAGCCTTGTCAGTTGCACAAAATTCATCCTCGAAAGATCAACAGGCCCTAAACTTTTATTGTTGCAATGGTCATATCTTCATTGGTTTAGCCCGCTTATTCTGGTATATTTTGCGCCCAACATAAGCACTATCTGAGCTTGCCCAATTCACACTGCCATGAGGTTTCAACCATGACCGATTTTACCGGAAATCACATCCTGTCCGTTAATCAACTAGATCGCGATGCCATCGCTAAGATTTTTGAAACCGCTAATATGATGTTGCCTTACGCCCAGCGTAAAAAGCGCACTCATGTACTCGATGGTGCAATTCTCGGCAATATGTTTTTTGAAGCCAGTACCCGTACTCGCGTTAGCTTTGGCAGTGCTTTTAACTTACTCGGTGGTTTCGTACGTGAAACAACGGGAATGAGCAGCTCAGCGTTAGCTAAAGGCGAGTCTCTTTACGATACAGCGCGTGTATTAAGTAGCTACGCCGATGTAATTGCAATGCGCCATCCACAATCAGGCTCTGTAAAAGAATTTTCAGAAGGTTCTATGGTGCCGGTGATTAATGGTGGTGACGGCGCTAATGAGCACCCGACTCAAGCCCTACTTGATTTGTACACCATCGAAAAAGAACTAACCGCTAGTCTGCAAACTATCGACAATATGCACATTGCTATGGTGGGTGATTTAAAACACGGCCGTACTGTTCACTCGCTATCTAAACTATTGGCGCAATATAAAAACATTACCTTTAGCCTGATTTCACCGAAAGCGCTGGCGATGCCAGATGAAATTGTGTCAGTGCTTGAAAATGCAGGTCATAAAGTCATTATCACCGATAGCATTGAAGGTAATGTCGATGCCGATATTTTGTACCTTACACGTATTCAAGAAGAGCGTTTTACTAGCCAAGAAGAAGCCGATTTATACCGCGGTCAGTTCAGACTAAATCAACAGATTTATACCAAGCACTGTAAATCTAATACGGTAATTATGCACCCATTACCGCGTGACAGCCGTAGTGATGCTAATGAGTTAGATACCGATCTCAACTTAAATCCCAATTTAGCTATTTTCCGTCAGGTGGAAAACGGCGTATTAATTCGCATGGCGTTATTTGCCCTAACCCTAGGTGTTAGCGATCAGTTGAGCAAACACGAATCAGATGTTCACTGGTTTAGCCGCAAGTAACCCTATTTAATTTTTATAAGGAATCGCAATGAGTCGTTCAGAGCAATTATTTAATCAAGCGCAAGAAACTATTCCAGGTGGCGTAAATTCACCAGTGCGTGCATTTAAAGGTGTTGGTGGCAGCCCGCTATTTATTGAGAAAGCTGATGGCGCATTAGTCACAGATGCCGACGGTAAAGACTACATCGATTACGTCGGCTCATGGGGCCCGATGATTTTAGGTCACAACAACCCACAAGTTCGCCAAGCTGTTATCGACCAAGCCGCATTCGGTTTAAGCTTTGGTGCGCCGACTGAACTTGAGATTACCATGGCTGAAAAGGTGCGTAAGCTAGTGCCTTCAATGGAACAAGTGCGCATGGTTAGCTCTGGTACAGAAGCAACGATGAGTGCGATTCGTCTTGCGCGTGGCTACACTAATCGCGACAAAATTCTAAAGTTTGAAGGTTGTTACCACGGTCACGCTGACTCGCTATTAGTAAAAGCTGGTTCTGGTGCCCTGACCTTGGGACAGCCGAGCTCACCGGGTATTCCAGCAGATTTTGCCCAGCACACACTAACCGCACAATTTAACGATATCGATTCAGTTAACGTGCTTTTCAACGAACATGGCGCTGATATCGCGTGTATTATCGTTGAGCCAGTGGCAGGCAACATGAACTGTATTCCACCTCGTGATAACTTCCTGCAAAAACTACGCGATGTATGTGACAAGTCAGGTGCCTTATTGATTATCGACGAAGTAATGACAGGTTTCCGCGTTGCACTAGGCGGCGCTCAAGCTTACTACGAAGTAACACCTGATTTAACAACGCTTGGTAAAGTCATCGGTGGCGGTATGCCAGTAGGTGCTTTCGGCGGCAAGAAGGAAGTGATGCAACACATTGCGCCAACAGGTCCTGTTTATCAAGCGGGTACTTTATCTGGAAACCCAATCGCAATGGCGGCAGGCCTAAAAACACTAGAGCTATTAGAAGAAGATGGTCTACACGCTAGCCTGACTGAAAAAACAGAAAAACTAGCGCTTGGTTTTAAAGCGCTAGCCGACCAGCACAATGTACCATTAACGGTAAATTACGTGGGTGCGATGTTTGGTATCTTCTTCACCGACCAAACCGAAGTTACTTGTTTTGAGCAAGTAACCAAATGTGATATTGAGCGCTTCAACACCTTCTTCCATCTGATGCTAGATGAAGGCGTTTACCTAGCACCTTCTGCCTATGAAGCAGGCTTCTTATCTATCGCTCACGGCGATAAAGAAATTGAAGCAACACTAGCAGCAGCGGATGTATGTTTCGCGAAGCTCGCGAAATAATCGGGTCTGCACAAAAAAGGGCGGTAAATCTTAGGATTTACCGCCCTTTTTCTTCTTTAACTTATACAAGAGCCTAACTTTGCGTCGCTAAAATGAACTCCATTTGCTCGTTTGACCATTCCAGCGCTTCTTCATAGATCTCTGGCACTTTATCTTCAGCAATTCCTAACAGCGCGAGCTCTTCATTAACCGTTTGCCAATTCGACACTTCATAGGCGCGAGCGACGTCAAGCACATGGGCTAAAATGCCTTCACCTGACACTAAAGCACTCTTAATATCTGCAGATAATGGCAGCTTTTCCATCGCATTTTCCATGCTATCGCCCAATATCGCGTCAATTAATGACAACATCCCCGTTAAAAAGGCGACACTGCTTTCATCAACCTTAGGGCTGATCATGGCCAAGCCCTCAGCAAAACGAGCGCGAGTAAGCGACATTGCCATTAACTCAGGTGGTTTATTGGATGCCAATTGCGCCGAAAATAGCACTGATAAGAATTTCTGTAGCTCTTTCTTACCCAAAGTAACTAAGGCTTGTTTAATGGTTGAGATTTCTGCGCGGCGTCGAAAGACGGCCGAATTACTATAACGCAATAATTTATAAGCGAGGTTTACATCAAGTTCGAATACCGAAATAATTTTTGGTAAATCAAGATCGACCTTACTTGTCTCGTACAACAGCTCCGCCAAACTAAATTGTGCAGGCGTCAATGACTTAGCTTCGACCATTTGTGGTTTAGCAAAAAAGTACCCTTGGAAATAAGTGAACCCTAAATCTTTGGCGCGCTCAAACTCTTCGTGAGTTTCAATCTTTTCGGCTAACAAACTAATATGTGGGTAATCGGCAACGGCGGCAATAATCTCATCGATTTGTGCAGGTGTAGACGCTAAAAAGTACACCTTAAGCATCTTGATATATGGAAAGAAATGACGCCACACGGATTCGTGCTCGTAATCATCCAGCGCAATAAAATAACCTGCCTCATGTAATTCTTTAACTTCTGCCAATAGTCGCTTACCAGGGCGTTCGGTCTCCAAGATCTCAATTACCACATCTTCTGGTGGAATTAGTGTTGGATATTTTTTACTAAGGGTTTGATAAGTGAAGTTTATAAATGCAGGTTTGTTGTTAGTAAGATCTGATAATGAAAAATCGAACTGGCTGCCAGCGATGATTTTTGAGGTTGCTTCGTTGCCATCAATATTCGGAAAAGCATTAGTGACTCCATCACGAAACAGCAATTCGTAGGCATATAGATTTTGCTCAGCATCTAAGATTGGCTGGCGAGCTGCGTGAAATTTCATGAATGGTGGAGCCTTTTTATTACTTTTTGTTTATGAACATGCTCAATTGGTCTACCAAACTAGCCCAAATTGCATATTAATGCAAAGGTAACGCATGGATTGTGACGGGTTCGTCTAATTCTTGAACGGCGCAGCCAGTGTGCTACACCGTTAATGAAAAGTTTAGGCGGTATGGCGCTTTCTAAAGATAATAGTGAGGATAGCACTGGCGGCTAAAATCATCGGATAGAAAACATGCATCGAAACATCCAGTGGTGACAAGCTAAACATAGCGCCAATCATTAAGGCTTGAGCACCATAAGGTAGCAGGCCTTGAATACAACACGCAAAAATATCAAGTAAACTCGCACTGCGTTTTGGCTCAACATCATGAGTATCCGCCAAATCTTTTGCAACGCCACTGGCGACAATAATAGATACGGTGTTGTTCGCGATAGCCAGATTGGTCAGACTAACCACGCTAGCAATACCCAGCTCAGCAGAAACCGTGCTGACCTTGCCTTTTTTCTCACTCATGCGCGCAAGAATTCGGTCGATAAATTTAACGATAAACGCCAAACCACCTTGATGACTCATCACAGCGCCAAGACCGCCAATTAACATGGCAAGAATAAGAATTTCTTGCATATCACTAAAGCCTTTATAGATATCTTTAGCCCAGCTCATTAGCGCGTAATCTGGCGTTTGGAACAAGCCAACTAGGCCTGCCATTACCACACCACTGCCAAGCACGACAAAGACATTTACTCCAGCAACGGCCAATACGAGAATAGCGATATAAGGTAATACCTTAACCCAATCAATTTCGCCAACTGGCGGTAGCGGCGCATCATTGCCTAGGAAAAATAGGAGAATTAATACCCCGAATGCTGCAGGCATCGCTATGCGTAAGTTTTCTTTGAATTTGTCTTTCATTTCACAACCTTGCGTACGAGTTGCCGCAATAGTGGTATCCGAAATAATCGACAAGTTATCACCAAACATTGCCCCACTAATTACCGCACCGCCCATAATGGCAACATCGATTCCAGCAGTTTGCGCAACACCTAAAGCAATAGGTGCAACCGCGCCTAGTGTCCCCATTGAGGTCCCCATAGCCGTGGCGATAAATGCACTAATTAAGAAGAACCCTGGTAAAAGGAACCACGAAGGAATTAAGCTCAATCCGAGATTTACCGTCGACTCAACGCCGCCAGTGGCGCTAGCAACAGCAGCGAAAGCACCTGCGAGTAAATAAATAAGGCACATGGCGATAACGTTGCTATCGCCAACGCCATTAGTAAACTGCTCAATGGTGTCGTTGATGGTATCGCGAGATAAAATAATAGCGAGAACAATGGCAGGTAAAACAGCAACAGGGGCAGGTACCTGATAAAACGCGTATTCAACACCTTGCAACGTCAGGTAAACACCGGTTCCTAAAAAAAGTGCTAAAAATAGCATCAGTGGCAATAATGCGATGCCGCTAGGAACAATAGTCGATGGAGCTTTTGAGTTCATGGAAAAACCCTTTTAGTTTATTAGTGTGGGAAAAATACCCAATCTCCATCGACATGTCAAATTAGACGTCTAAACATCTAGACGTAGATCTACTTTCGTTGCGTCTTAATCTTTTCATAGGCTGCCTGAATGTCTTGTGCCTTCTGATTGGCAATTTCTAACATCTCTGGTGGTAAGCCTTTGGCGGCTAGCTTATCAGGATGATGCTGCGCCATTTGCTTACGCCACGCCTTTTTAATGGTGTTATCATCAGCATCACTGCTAACACCTAAAATATCGTAAGCATCTTGCAATGACGGTCCTGATTGCGACGATGAAGCCTGCTGACGATGAAACTTCATTTGCGCGTCGAGCTGTTGCAATAATCTATCGAGATCGCGGCTAGAAAAGCCCAACGATTTAGCAACTACATGCAGAATGGTGCGCTCTTTTGGATGTAATTCACCATCGGCAAACGCCGCTTGTAACTGAACTTCAAGAAATAGCTGTAGAATATCTCGCTGACCAAAAGAGCTTTTTTTAAAGTCTTTCAGGGTTTGTTCAAGGGGAAAATCACTCGACTTACCTTCACTAAACGCCGCTTGTGCCTCACGGCGTTTATCACCCGTTAATCCCATACGATCCATTAACGCTGAAGCCGCGCTTATTTCTTGTTGAGTCACCTGACCACTGGCCTTTGCAATATGGCCATAAACTGAAAATACCGCGTGAAAAAATACGGCTTGATTGGCAAAGGAATCCTTATTAACAAAGAACTTAGTAAAACCGCCTTGGTTTGAAAAGTCTTGGCTCATGCTGCGATCAAATCGATGCCCTATATATAGCCCTAAGAGCGCACCAGCCCATTTTCCAAACATAAAGCCGAACATAAAGCCCAGCACCTTCCCCCAAATTTTCACTAATTCTTCACTCCTAAGCTTTATTTGTGTCAGCTTTACTTGTCTGAGTTTTGTTTACGCAGCTGCAGATCAAGCAGTTCAAGACGCTGTGGCGTGCCAATATCAAACCATTGACCGCGATAAACTTCACCTGCAACGCGATTGTGTTTAATATGCTGCCTAATAAGCGGCCCTAAGGCACAAACACCATCGTCCACACCATCAAAAAAATCACGATGATAAACAGCGATCCCTGAAAAGGTGAATTGCTCTTCCCCCGTTGATAACAAACCATTGGCAACAGCGAAGTCCCCGTCAGGATTGTGTTTTGGATTTTCCACTAACACTAAATGTGCTAGAACGTCCGCTGGGAGCTGTTTTGGCAATTGTGAGAAGTCAAAGTCAGTCCATACATCGCCATTGACTACCATAAAGTAATCACTATCTATTTGAGACAACGCTTTTTTAATACCACCAGCAGTTTCCAGTGCGTTGTTGCCTTCATCACTGTAATGGATGTTGAGGCCCCAGTTAGCACCACTGCCTAAGGTTTGCGGCAACAAATGCCCTAACCACGCGTGATTAATAACGACATCTTTAAAACCACAATGACTTAACTTATCGAGGTGGTAGCTAATTAACGGCCTATCGTTAACACAAAGGAGTGGTTTAGGTAGAGCGTCGGTGAGTGGTCGCATACGCTCACCGCGACCAGCAGCAAGGATCATTGCGTACATTGTTCAATCCTCTTGCCAAGTGTTGGTAATACTCTTTGCTCGAATAATTGTTGCAGTTGGCCAAGTTGTGGATATTGTCTGCAAACGTCTAATATGTAATCTACTACTAGCGGTAAATCATTTAAGTAAGCCGATTTTCCGTCGCGTAAATGCAAGCGACTAAAAATTCCACATACCTTTAAATGACGCTGCAGCCCCATCAAATCAGCGGCTTGGTGAAACTCATCCCGAGATAAGGTCAAGTTAAGCGCACTGTGATATTTATCATAAACGTCACCCAGTAACTGCCGCCTGAGCTCATCATCGATTTTGAAATAACAATCTTTAAGCAGCGAAATCACATCATAAGTAAGCGGGCCAACAACGGTATCTTGATAATCAATGACGGCGAGTGACTGACCATCGCGCACCATAATATTTCTGCCGTGAAAGTCGCGATGAGTGGCCACTTGTGGTTGCTCAATGGCGCTTTGAACAAGCCAACTAAAACACTCATCAAGCTGATAGCTCGCCACGTCCTGCGCTGAAAGACCCAACAATTGCTGACAAAACCAATCTTTGAATAGCCCTAACTCTAGATTAAAAAAATCAGCGTCATAACGGGCGTTAGCATCTGTCACTGCAACTTTGGCCATTAAAGGTAATAGCCCTATTGCTTTGCGATACCAATATAGTGGATTGTCTTGAACTAGTGGCAGCAGTGCTTGGTCACCGAGATCCGTTAAACACAGAAATCCTTGAGTTAAGTCTGAGGCGATAACACACGGAACATCGATGCCAACTGCGGCGTATTGCGCCGAAAACTCCAGAAATTGCGCATTTTTCTCTGTCGCTGGCGGCGCGTCGACTAAAATGTAACTAACACCTTGAACCAACGCTCGAAAATAGCGTCTAAAGCTGGCGTCGGCACTTACAACTTGCCAGTCTTCGATAGCTTGGTCTATTTGAGAATCAAACCATTGCTGCAGTAATTGCTGTCGAGTATCGATAACGTCGCTCCTTAAAACTGTGCGATTGTCGCTAATATGAAGCAAAAGGCGTTACATAAATAGCCCTAGGCCGAGAATTGCGATATTATAGCCGTTTAATTTTTCTATCGGAAAGCTTTGATTTTCAAACTCTTGATAATCAAAGTAATAGGCCGATTTCTTGATGATTTGAGTATACCTGAACTTAAAATGCGCTTAATCACTTTATTATTATTTTCATCTTTTGCAGCGACATCATGGGCGGACTCATCTAATTTAACCAAGCAATGTCGTATTAACACCCCTTACATTGCAGCGAAAGATCTTCCGAAACTGGAACTTGGCCCAGATCAAATCTCCGTTAGTGCCGATAAAAGTAACATTCAGTATCCTGATATTCTCGACTATATCGGCAATGTCACCTTCACTCAAAATAAGAAGTTTATCCGCGCCGACCAAGCTCGCTATGACGAAAGCGCCAATATTTTTGCCGCAACAGGCAATCTTCATTTTCAAGACGACCAATTAACCTTAAACAGTGAATCACTCACCACAACCCTTGATGGTGAATCGACAGAGTTACTCAATACCAAATACTGGTTTAATGATTCAATGATTCACGGACAATCGAGTAGTTTCCGCGTTGAAGATGGCCGCTTTCTGATTTTAGACGACGCACTATTTACTACCTGCCCTGACGAAACACCTGACTGGGCGCTACGAGCAAAAGAAATTAAAATCGACTCTTCTGAAGCTTGGGCAACGATAAAACGCGCCACCTTAGAAGTTTTCGAAGTACCTGTATTCTATTTTCCTTACCTAACGTTACCGATTTCAGATAAGCGTAGCTCGGGCTTTTTATACCCATCTATTGGCAGTAATTCTCGCAATGGCATTGAGATTAGTACGCCATATTATTGGAACATTGCGCCTAACTACGACATGACAATAACACCGCGCATCATGACCGATCGCGGTGTGCAAATAAATACTGAATTCCGTTACCTCAACGCGGGACAATCGGGCTTATTTAATATTGAATATCTACATCACGATCGTTCAACCGATGACAAACGCTACTTAGCTCATTGGCAACACGGCGGTGCTATTGGTGAAAACTGGCGTATTGCAAGTACCTTCACGCATGTTAGTGATGATAACTACCTTAGCGATATCGGCAGTGATTATGGCAATAAGACGGACAGCCAGTTATTAAAAAACCTTGAGTTAGCCTACTTTACTGATACGTGGTGGCTGGATATGCGAGTACAGGATATTCAAGTTTTAGGACAGCAAACTAAGCCTTATCAACTAGTACCTCAACTGTCTTTTAACAGCTACAACAATCCGTTTGGCAATAAATTCGAATACGATATTTATTCTGAATTTAGTCACTTTAGAAAACGCGGCGACGATCGTAACAATGCTTCACGCCTGCACGTTGAACCGACACTGCGCTTACCAATTAATCTATCGGCAATTAATTTCATCACCGAAGCAAAATTAATGCAGACGTGGTATCACCAAGATAATGGCGTTACTTCTGAATCCATTAGCCGCTCTTTGCCGCAGTTTAGATTCTACGGCGATGTAAACTTTGAGCGTCAGTTAAAACTGCAACCAAACCATTCGCAAACACTGACACCTAAAATACAATATCTGTTTGTGCCTTATGAAGAGCAGCAAGACATTGGTTTATACGACACCGCATTATTGCGGGATGACTACTTAGGCTTGTTTAGAACACGACGCTTTAGTGGTCTCGACCGCATCATCGATACTGAGCAGCTCACCGTTGGTATGACGACTGAACTGCGCGATGAAAACCATAATCCCTACTTTACCGGTAGTATCGGACAAACCTTTTACTTAAGAAAGTCAGAGATGGCGACATTAGAGGGAAACATCAATGATTTTCCTGATCGGTCAGCGCTTGCCGGTGAATTTAGCTACTCGCTTAACAAGCAGTGGCAATTTGATGTGGCACTACAACTCAACGAAAAGCAAAATGCTGTGACGCAAAGTAAATCGAGTATTAACTACCACTTTAGCGATTCTAAATTACTGCAACTAAGCCACAGATACGTTAAGCAAATCAACGATACCAAGATCAGCCAACTCGGATTACAAACTGTTTGGCCAATTAACAGTGAATGGACCTTCGTGGGAAATTATCACCGCGATATCAACCTCAATCGAACTATTGAGGCATTCGCAGGTCTGCAATATGAATCTTGCTGTTGGGCAATCCGTGTTCAAGCGTATCGTCAACTGCAAGCACAATACGAAGACAACGTAAACACACTAAACGTCGCTACAGAAGAATTTGACAATGGCATCTCATTTAACTTTGAGATTAAAGGCTTAGGTTCAAATAGCTCTTCCAATGCTTATGACATGCTCAGTGACGGTTTATTTACTTATCGCAAACCCTATTACTTAAAGCAATAAACACAGGGTTGCGAATATTAACCAGTTCTTATGCGAACTATGATAGATTAGCGACAGTTGTCGCCAAGATAGGAAAAAGATGAAGTTATTAAAGATTGTATTGGCTATTTCTTTACTGGGTAGCACTCAAGTTAGCCAAGCTGAAGTCAAAGCGTTAGACCGCGTTTCTATTGTGGTTAACGATGGTGTCATTTTAAAAAGCGAAATTGATGCGCTAGTTAATCGCGTTAAACAACGCTCTATCACGAGTAATCAAGAATTACCTAATGATCGCGTGTTAAAAACTCAAGCTACCGAGCGTCTAATCGATAATTTGCTTAAAAAACAAATGGCAGAGCGTATGAGTATGCGTATCGGCGACACGCAACTCGATCAAACAATCGGCAATATCGCTGCCGAGCAAAAATTATCACTCGACGAGTTTAAAGCGCAACTGGCCAAAGAAGGCCTCGACTTTGCTACCTACCGCGAATCAGTGCGCGATGACATTTTACTGGGACAAGTAGAGCGCATTGCAGTGCGTCGTCGTATTAACATTTCAGATCAAGAAGTAGTTAATCTTGCAGAGCAAATCAAGCAACACGGTCAATCAAATACTAAGTATCGCCTCGGTCATATCTTAATTTCTCACAATGGTGATGAGTCAACCGATGGCTTGAAAGCAGCCCGGGAAAGAGCAGATCGCGTTATTGAATTGCTCAATGATAACGGTGATTTTAAGCGCATTGCCATTACGTCATCTTCTGGTCCTAAAGCGCTTGAAGGCGGTGATTGGGGCTTTATGAATATCAATGAAATGCCAACGCTATTTACCGATGCCGTAAAGGGTAAAGGCAAAGGCGATGTTGTAGGTCCATTCAAGAGTGGCAACGGTTACCACATCCTGAAAATTTTAGACCTTCAAGGTCAGCAGCAAATGGATGTCAATGAAGTAAACGCTAAGCACATCCTGATTAAACCTTCGATTATTCTTAGCGATCAACGTGCTATAGAAATGCTCGAAGGTTTTAAAAAAGACATAGAATCCGGTAAGGCCACCATCGAAGATTTAGCTAAAGAGCATTCTCAAGACGCAGGTTCAGCAATTAAAGGCGGTGAACTTGGTTGGGCAGACCCAAGTGTTTATGTACCTGCGTTTAAAAATACGCTAGCACAGTTAGAGCAAGACGAAATCAGCGCACCTTTTAAATCATCGCACGGATGGCACATTGTTAAATTATTGGGTAAGCGCAAAGTAGATGCAACCGAACAATTTATTAAGAACCGCGCGCACCAATTACTATTCAACCGTAAATTCTCGGAAGAAAGCGATGCTTGGGCTCGTGAAATGCGCTCATCTGCATATATTGAAATTCTAGATTAGGAATAACAGAGTGACTTTACGTATCGCTTTAACGCCAGGCGAACCCGCTGGGATTGGCCCAGACTTAGCAGTTAGCATTGCCCAACGTGATTGGCCAGTTGAAATCGTCGTCATTGGTGATCAAAAACTGCTTATGCAGCGGGCAGAAATGTTGGGACTTCCGCTAACGCTGCGTCAGTATAATCCTTCGTTGCCTGCACAACCTCAACAAGCTGGCACCCTCACTATTAAAAACATCACACTGTCTGAGGAAGCTCAGTGCGGTGTGCTTAATGAGAAGAATGGTGGATACGTTTTAGACACTTTGCAGTTTGCTTGCGATCACAATATCGATAGCGAATTCTCTGCTGTGGTTACAGGACCTGTGCACAAAGGTATCATTAACAAATCTGGTATCGCATTTAGTGGCCATACTGAATTTTTCGCGCAACAATCCAACACAGCAGATGTTGTGATGTTATTGGCCACAGAAGGTTTACGCGTAGCCTTAGTAACAACCCATATTCCATTAGCTTACGTAGCAAAAGCGATCACTTATGAACGCATTATCAATATCAGCCGCATTCTCCATACTGATTTAGTGAAAAAATTTGGCATTAAATCACCGCGAATTTATATGTGTGGGCTTAATCCTCACGCCGGTGAAGGTGGCCATTTAGGCCGTGAAGAAATAGAAATCATTGAACCAGCCATCGAAGCGCTGCGTGAAGAAGGTATGGATATTGTTGGCCCCTTAGCCGCCGATACCTTATTCCAAGAAAAATATTTAGACAATGCTGATGCTGTGTTGGCCATGTATCACGATCAAGGCCTACCCGTATTAAAATACAAAGGCTTTGGTAACTCAGTAAATATTACATTAGGCCTACCATTTATCCGAACCTCGGTAGATCATGGTACAGCGCTAGATTTAGCTGGAACCGGTAATGCAGACTCAGGCAGCATGATTGTCGCAATTAATGAAGCCATTACCATGGCACAAAAGAGTAACAATGAGCAATAAAGTACATTTAGGCCACACGGCCAGAAAACGATTCGGACAAAACTTTTTAAACGATCAGCGCGTTATTGACGCGATCGTTGCCGCGATCAATCCCAAAAATGAAGATCATCTCGTTGAAATAGGTCCGGGGCTTGGTGCCCTCACCGAGCCTGTTGCAGCAAAAGTCGACGCGATGTCTGTAGTAGAACTCGATCGCGACCTTGTAGAGCGCCTTGAATCACACCCGACATTAAAAGACAAACTAACCATTCATCAAGGCGATGCACTGCAATTTGATTTCTCCGCATTAGCAAAAGAAGGCGAACGCCTAAAAGTATTTGGTAATCTGCCTTACAACATTTCAACACCGCTGATGTTCCACTTGTTTGAGCAAGCAAATATCATCGAAAATATGCACTTTATGCTGCAAAAAGAAGTGGTTTTACGCCTCTGTGCTAGCCCGAACACTAAAGCCTATGGTCGCTTAAGTGTAATGGCGCAGTACTACTGTAAAATGATTCCAGTTATTGAAGTAGGTCCTCAGTGTTTTGTGCCACCACCAAAAGTAGACTCTGCAGTAATCCGTCTTGAACCGTACCGTGAATTACCGCACCCAGCGCTAGATATTAAGCAGCTCCAACACGTGGTAACTCAAGCCTTTAGTATGCGCCGTAAAACTGTTCGCAATAGCTTAAAAGGCATTTTGACCGCAGAAGAGATGGAGCAAATTGGTGTGGATGTTACCTACCGCGCTGAACAAGTATCGTTAAAGCAATTTGTAGACATCGCCAACTACATTACAAAACGCTCGCAAAAATAATCAAGGAATAGAGAATGAGTCAAATCGACGCCATCAGTGAATTAATTACCGTCGATGTAAAACCTTATTACATCGAAGAGCGAGAAGTTGATGATGCGCCACTGTTCGTCTTTGGCTATGAGGTTACGATCCGCAATAATTCTGATATGCCGGTGCAATTACTTAACCGCCATTGGCACATTACCGATGGCGATGGCAAACAGAGTGAAGTAAAGGGCGAAGGCGTTGTTGGATTGCAACCTGTTATTGAGCCAATGAGTGAGTTTCAATACTCAAGCGGCTCAAACTTCAGAACACCAGTTGGTACTATGCACGGCCAATACGAAATGCAATGTCAGCAATTAGGCAATCAATTATTTCACGTAGATATTTCGCCTTTCTTATTAGCTAACGACACAGTTATTCACTAGATATGGCAACCTATTTTGTTGGTGATCTTCAAGCCTGTTTCGACGAGTTTGAATTGCTATTAGCTCAAGTAAATTTTGATCACCAACAAGACACACTCTACTTGGTGGGCGATCTTATTGGTCGCGGCCCAAAGCCAAAAGAAACGCTGGATTTTCTGATTGCGCACCCTGACTCTATGTGGCCAGTTTTAGGTAATCACGATTTACACTTCCTCAGCGTCGCCAATGGTATTAAAGTAAACAAAGCCAATGATAACTTTTCACCATTGTTAGACAGCCCTCAGTTAGCAACCTATATTGATTATCTACGTCAGCAACCGCTACTCCGTTACCTTGAGCCACAAAAGATTCTCATTACCCACGCTGGCCTAACGCCACAGTGGGATCTAGACTCTGCTATTGAACAAGCGGGCCTTGTTCATCAGCAACTTACAGCAGAGTCTTATACTGATTTACTCAGGACTATGTATCGCAACATCAACGATTGGCACCAGTGCGAAAACAATCATGAGCGATTAATATTCACGATTAACGCACTAACACGGATGCGCTTTTGCAACGCTCAAGGCCATCTCGAATTTTCGACTAAGAACTCGCCCGCCAAAAATACTAACAACACTCTTTCACCGTGGTTCGAACTTGCACCGAGCACACCAGAGTATCGCAGTATTTTTGGCCACTGGGCAGCGTTGATGGGTGAAACTAATAATGCAAATTACTTAGCATTAGATACCGGCTGTTTGTGGGGTAACTGGTTAACGTGTTGGCGCCTCGAAGATAATCAATTTTTCACACAAAACTCGTTACAGATTTGTTAATAGGCGCCGATAAGCTATTAACAACAAAATGTATAGCTGATATGATTAAATTAGACTAACGGTTTAATAAACGTGTGTTTTTTAATCAAAATTTAGTTTATTAGCAAAACTCCGCTTACTCTGATAGGGAAATTGAAGTAGCCCGCTTTTCGCGACAAATTTTACTGGAGAACAATTAATGACTCTTACCGTAGCTAATCGAATTAGATTAGGCTTTGGCAGCATTCTCTTAATGCTTTTTATTATCGCAGCCAATTCCTATTACAACTTCTCCAATGTCGAAAAAGAAACACTTCATTCTAAAAACGTTTCTTTACCAGCACTTGAAATAAGTACAACGCTCGAAGCGCAATTAATGAAAATGCAGCGCCTCGCTTTGCAGGAGTATTACGCCACAGACATTGCTCAGTTGGACGATTACCGCACTGCTATAACAACAGCGCACAAAAACGTTAGTGCGTTACTCGTAAGGCTCCAAGAGCTTGCAGCCAGCGACGATAATCTATCGAGTAAATTGCCCGGCTTAATAGCAACAGTAGATAAGATAGAAGAGACAACATCGTCTTTATATAGCAGTAAACAGTCGGTTCTGACGAACAAAGCAAGACTTGCAAGTACGTTAGAGCAACTGAGTGAGATAGGCGACAACTTATCCAGTACCTTGCTTGATATTAGCGATACTGAAAGCGATTCAAATCAACTTGATAGTATCGTAGGGTTAGCTAACGATTTAGACAACTTAATATTAACTTTGCTTAAAACCAGTGAAGACCTGTCCAAACAGCCTGATATAGCTAAAACGCAAGCAATCGCCAAAGAAGTTTCTTTCATAAGTGCTGATATCGATTCAAAGTTAAAATTTTTAGTATCTCGAGCGCAAGACATTGTTGATGCAGAGTATCTCGAAGCATTAAACAACGATTATCAGTTACTAACACCGCAAATTTCAGGCCCAACATCGATAGAAGCAATTCGTATCAATTTACTTCGTAATATCGAACAAACATCATTATTAAGTCAGGATACCGACAAACAAACGGACAAAGGTGTAGAGCAAGTTGAACTGCTCTTACAAGCTGCGTCACATAGTGCCGAAGTATCAGAAGAGCTGATTCTAGAGAGCGTTAATTCAGGAATTACCCAAGTTGTTATCGTACTTATTGTTGCCGTTGTAATTTCTATTTTCGTCTCACTACGGACTTTAAATAGTATTTCCCAGCCTTTAAACAAAATTAATAGAGCGTTAAAAGCCTTAGCCGCAGGTGACCTCACTCAAACCGTTAACCACTCAGCTAACGATGAATTTGGCGCATTGACCAGTAACATTAACCACCTATCTGTGTCATTAAAAGAAATCATTACTAGCATTGCATTAGGTTCTCGTCAGCTCGCCACAGCTTCAGAGCAAACATCATCGATTACGCAAGAAACAACGCAAGCCATTGGTGAGCAACAAATTCAAGTTGATCAAGCTGCTGCAGCGATCAACGAAATGAGCTTAAGCGCCGGTCAAGTTGCCGAACACGCAGATTCGACTCTAAGCGAAGTTAAACAGACCAACGAACAAGCAATCGAGATTGCCAAGATTTCTGAGAGTAATAAAACAACCATTACCTCACTATCATCAGACATTAGTAATGCAGCGGGTGTTATCAACAAACTGCACGATGACAGTTCGAATATCGGCTCTATTATCGATGTAATACGTGGTATTGCCGAACAAACCAACTTGTTAGCCCTTAACGCGGCAATTGAGGCAGCTCGAGCCGGTGAGCAAGGACGCGGCTTCGCTGTAGTAGCCGATGAAGTCCGTAACCTAGCCAATAGAACTCAGCAATCAACCACAGAAATTAACGATATGGTTGAACTGATTCAGACAGGTGCTCAAGACGCCGTTAAAGTTATGGAAGTTAGCCAAGAACACGCACAAGCTTGTGTATCAGACTCAGAGAAGACCTCTCATGCACTACATGAAATGAGTGATGCACTAGTACGTGTCGAAGAGAAGAGCGGCCAAATATCGCAAGCTGCACAAGAACAAAACGTTGTTTCTAACGAAATCTCTCAACTGTTAGAGAGCATTGTTGAAATTGCTAATAACACCTCAAGTGGTGCAGCTCAAACTGAGCAAGCGACTGCAGAAGTGGCAAACCTTGCAGTTGAACTACAAACAGCAGCAGGTAACTTCAAGGTATAAAGTTAGAGCCTATAGACAAAAAAAGGTCGATGAATTCATCGACCTTTTTTTGTTTTTAACGACTGCCATTAAAGCTTAGCGCGAGTCTTAACTGCTTGTGCAATTGACGAAGCTTCTTTACCGTTTGCTTTCGCCCAATCATAGACTGTAACACCATCAGCTTCTGGTTTTTGCAGCAGCGAAGCTGGCAAACGCTTAACGATAAACTTACCAACGTTTTCTGCATCTTTAGTCATTGCAAAACGTAATAAGCTGTGACCATTACAGGTGATTTGCTTATACACTTTTTTAAGTTTGATCTTGTTTGATCGCAATGAATCGCGAAAACGCGATTTGTGATCGGCAACTACGTAGTTACACATTGCCGCAGCGACATTATCATAAGCTTTAGCTGGCGCACTGTATAAGCCAGTTGAAAGGATGGTGGCAGCAACTGCCATAGCGATTTTTTTCATAACAATTTCCTGACATTTACCACGCAAATCAGCGAGTTATTTACTCAACTAATCGCTTTGTCATTTTTTGAACCGGGGACAACCAAGAACACTCCCTGCTCTTTGGACTAAAGTCGAATAGTTATCATTTATTTACTTTGATAACAACTCATCAACATTGGCTATTATGATGCAAAATAGCCACCCGATAAGTCAACCTTTTTATGAGTTTCAGGGCTTAACTAATGAAAAAGTACTAAATTTTAATCCTGATTTACTATCATGTTGTTGGACTTCACTTTGCTCCCATTGGTATTGGGTGTAATCGGGAAAGTGCGCGTCTCCCTCAACCTGCAAATCAATCTGGGTTAAATACAAAATATCTGCTTTTGGTAGCATATGTTCATACAACATTGCGCCACCGATGATCATCAACTCATCACACTGCTGAGCAACCTCAATAGCCTGCTCGACGCTATTAACGACATCAACGCCATCGATAACTAAATCAGGATTACGACTCACTACTATATTCTGACGCCCCGGTAATGGACGACCGATCGATTCAAAGGTATTGCGGCCCATTACAATAGGTTTGCCCATGGTTACTTTTCTAAAGTACGCCAATTCTTCAGGCAGGTGCCAAGGCATTTTATTGTCTTTGCCGATTACTCTATCTTTTGCCATGGCGGCAATCATCGCTATCTTCACATCAATTTCCTAAATCTTTCTCACACAAAAACGGCCGCTAATAGCGGCCGTTCATAATTACGGTTATGGTCGATATTCTACTTCAACATCGTAATCATCTTCATCCCAATCGTCCCAGTCATCATCTTCTTCAGTGATAACGGCGGCACCATTGATCTGCTCAGAATGATAATCATCCCATTTAAAGTCAACTTCTTCGTCGGCATCAAACTCAACTTCTTCAATTGGATTTTGCTCGATGTAATCCATTAACTTATACGAAAGCTCTTTAGTACCTTCTTTATTAATTGCTTCAATAGTAAAGTACTCATCGTCCCAAGCTAACGCATCCAATACATCGTCGATACGCTCTTGGCGTTCTTCTTCTGGCACAAGATCGAGCTTGTTAAACACTAACCAACGTGGCTTGTCTGCCAATTCTGGCTTATGTTGTTCTAACTCAGCCACTATTTGCGCAGCACCAGAGGCAACGTCAGAGCCATCGATAGGCATTAGATCAATTAAGTGAATCAATGCACGACAACGCTCTAAATGCTTAAGAAAACGCGTTCCAAGCCCAGCGCCGTCAGCTGCACCTTCGATAATTCCCGGAATATCAGCAACAACGAAACTGCGATCAGCACCTAGACTTACTACGCCCAAATTAGGTACTAAGGTTGTAAATGGATAATCAGCGACCTTTGGCTTAGCAGCCGACACACTGCGAATAAAAGTTGATTTACCCGCATTCGGGAAACCTAATAAGCCAACATCAGCTAACAATAGAAGCTCGAGTTTAAGCTCGCGAACTTCCCCAGGTGTACCTAGTGTCTTCTGACGTGGCGCGCGATTAGTACTGGTTTTAAAACGCGTGTTACCTAACCCGTGGTAGCCACCTTTAGCAACCATGATTTTCTGACCTGCTTTCGTCAGATCACCAACTAGCTCACCGGTTTCTTTATCGGTAACTCGAGTCCCAACAGGCACACGGATCGTTAGATCCTCGCCACGCTTACCAGTACAGTTACGCCCTTGACCATTAGTGCCGCGCTCAGCCGCATAGAAACGCTGATATCTAAAATCGATCAATGTATTGAGACTCTCGTCTGCCAACATATAAATATCGCCGCCGTCACCGCCGTCGCCACCATCAGGGCCACCGTCAGGGACAAACTTTTCACGTCTGAAACTTACAACACCCGAACCGCCGTCACCAGCGTCAACTTTGATGTTTGCTTCATCAACAAATTTCATTATTTTGCTCCACCATCTCGCAATTGATGACATTATACGCGCTATTAACAGCGGATTATATGCTAGCTATCGCAATTGCTGAGATCGATATAGATTTCGGTAAAATTTACCAAAAAAAAACCCCGCATTAAGCGGGGTTTTCGAATACGTTTTAAACCTATTACTCAGCGATGATGCTGATGTATTTGCGGTTTAAAGAACCTTTTTGCTCAAATTGAACTTTACCTTCAACTTTTGCAAATAAAGTGTGGTCTTTACCCATGCCTACGTTAGTACCAGCGTGGAATTTAGTACCACGTTGACGAACTAGGATGTTACCAGCAAGAACTGACTCGCCACCAAAACGTTTAACGCCAAGACGTTTACTTTCTGAATCGCGACCGTTACGGGTACTACCAGCAGCTTTCTTATGTGCCATTTCAGTCTACCTCTATTAAGCGTTAATTGCAGTGATCTTCACTTCAGTGAACCACTGACGATGACCTTGTGATTTACGAGAGTGCTTACGACGACGGAACTTAACGATTTTTACTTTATCGCCACGACCGTGAGTAATTACTTCTGCAGTTACTTTGCCGCCTGCAACATAAGGTGCACCGACATTAATATTTTCGCCATCGGCGATCATTAGAACTTTATCGAAATCTGTGCTTGCGCCAGCTTCAACGTCTAATTTTTCCAGGCGCAACGTTTGGCCTACAGCCACACGGTGTTGTTTACCGCCACTTTGGAAAACAGCGTACATGTTTATCTCCGCTATGACATAACGTGCGTAATTTGGGTTGCAGGTTATGCCTCAATCTAGTTTCTCAATAGGGCGCAGATTCTACGCAACTGACAGTTTTTAAGCAAGCCTTAATTGAAAAAAATTATAAAAAAATCACAATTAATGTGAAGTGGTTAAATTCAGGGCTGGTAAGGCCAAAACAACGACGCAATATAATGTTAATGCGCAATTTTTATTGTACAATCCGTGCCATTAAAAATGACCCTAATACCAAGCTTTCATTACAAAGTGGTATTAAATAGCCAAGTTATAGAGAGAACTATGGATTTTAAAGCAATTAGCCAGTTGTCACACACCGACATGGATGCGGTAAATTCGCTAATTACTGAGCAGTTGAGCTCTGACGTAGCCCTAATTAATCAACTTGGTTTTTATATTATCAATAGTGGCGGCAAACGCATGCGTCCATTATTAACGGTATTAGCGGCTCGCGCTTTAGGCTATCAAGGCAAGGATCATATCTCGATCGCCGCGATCATCGAATTTATCCATACTTCTACATTACTCCACGACGATGTTGTTGACGAGTCGACAATGCGCCGCGGTAAAGAAACCGCTAACGCCTTATTTGGTAATCAAGCTAGCGTCTTAGTAGGTGACTTTCTTTACTCGCGTTCATTCCAAATGATGACAGACCTTAAAAGCTTAACGGTAATGGAAGTGCTGGCAGATGCAACTAACATTATCGCCGAAGGTGAAGTATTACAGCTTATTAATGTAAACGATCCTGATACAACTGAAGAAAGCTATTTACGGGTTATCTACTGTAAAACAGCAAAACTGTTTGAAGCTGCAACTCACTTAGCGGCAGTGATCAATGGTGATGATCAAGCAACGATCGATGCCATGAAAGCTTACGGCACTCATCTAGGCACCGCATTCCAGTTAGTAGACGATCATCTCGATTACACTGCTGATAGTGAAAAGCTTGGTAAAAACATTGGTGATGATTTAGCAGAAGGTAAACCGACGCTACCTCTTATTCATGCAATGGCCAAAGGCACCACAGAACAAGCAGCTTTAATTCGCGAAGCCATTGTCGAAGGTAACGGCATGGAAAATCTCGAAGAAATTTTGGCGATTTTAGATGAAACTGGTGCGTTGGATTACACGTTACGACAAGCGCAATTGGAATCAGAGAAAGCCATTGCGGCGCTTGATATCATTGCTGATTCTGATTATAAAAGTGCTCTGATCGGTCTAGCGCATTTAGCTGCTAATAGAACAACTTAAGCAAATTTAACACTCATCAGTAACGTAGGAAATGATGGGGGGCTCAGGTGTACTCGTTGTTGTATATTTAACATAGCATTTATGTGTTTCGTGAAAGAAGAACTCACTACCAAACCATGCATAGTAGCCACCGGTATCTAAACCCGAATGTAATTCCCCCTCGGGAATATTTATCACAAACATAATGGATGCAGACTGTATCCATCCATAATCAAATCGTAAAAACCTACCATCAATTTTTACATTCCTTAATAGGCCGTCGGCTTTTCCTTCAACTAACGCCTTTGTTCGTGCTATTTGCGCTGCACTGCGCATTTGTTCACCAACACTTTTTAACACTGTAAGCCGCGCATCTCGTTGCAGGTTAATTAGTTTTGGCGTTGCTACAATAGCTAACACGCCAAGAATAATAATCACCAAGATTAATTCTATTAGAGTAAATCCACCTTGTTTTTTGCCCAACTGCAAAGGTCACATCTCATCTAAAAAAGTATTTATATTAAAGCATAGACTAGCTGGTTCATTTTAGTCATTCAGTTATAAAAAAAGCACCCGAAGGTGCTTCCAATTCTGATTTATATCAGTTTAAGAACAAGTTGCATCACCTGTAACGACAGCTGAACCACTAGCTCCTGCTTGAGTAAGAATTACCGTACAATCACTAGCAATCGATAAAGTAATAGTAGTACCAGTCGAAGTTCTATCGGACGTTGTTGTTACTCCACTTAGGTCAAGCAACTCTAATAAATTATATGCTTTTGTTGCTGTACCATCTGCGCTTGCATCAGCTACAACGTCTGGATAACCATTTTTAACATTAATAACAGAACCACTAATTGAAACCTCACCATCTCCTGTTACACCAGCAATAGCAGCCTTAGCATTGCCAATCGTCATTACACTACTAATAGAACCTACCAGCGCCGTGCGAACAGCTTTTTTAGCATCACCTTGAATATTGATGAATTTAGGAGCGGCAGTTACTGCTAAGATACCAAGAATGATGATTACAATAATCAATTCAATTAAGGTAAAACCTTTAGCCTTCTTAAAATTACTGCTGCGCGAGTTGTCCAAGGCAACTCAACACCAAACTTAGTAAACATATCGGCGAATACTGGGATAACCCAGATGTTTAAAATAACCATTGCCGCAATTAACGCCATGATAACGAATGTGGGATAGCGCATTGCCGCTTTAATTTGCTTACGTGTTTCTTGCTCTTTTTCTAAATAAGTCGCCAGCTGTAAAAATGCCTCATCCAGTTGACCAGTATTTTCACCCACGTGCACCAAGCTAATGACGATTTGAGAGAACACTTTCGGTTGTTTAGCAAGTGCGGTTGATAAGGTACGACCCGATTCTAAATCGCTCAGCACCTTGCTCAATGCATTTTTCATTACAGGATTGTTAGCGCTATCCCGTAAGCCAGCTATCGCTCGCATGACTGGAATGCCCGCCTGCATCAAACTAAACATTTGGCGAGAGAAAATAACCAGCTCATCAAGCGTAACCGGTTTTTCAAGCAATTTAGCAAATGAAAAGCCTTCGCCATCATCTTTTATTTCGCTAATATCCACAGGGATCAAGCCACGGCTCATCAGGATGTCGGCAACATGGTTAGACTGATTGCCTTCCATTTTACCTTCAACCAACTTACCTTGGTGATCACGTGATTTATAACGAAACATTGGCATAAATTAAGCTCCTACAATCGTCGATTGCTGCTGATACTGCTGATTTGATTGCTCAGCTAAGCGCAATACTTCACTCACCGGAATAGTGCCATCAAGTGCAAACTGCAATGCTGCTTGCGCTAAAGGCCGGAAACCTTCACTGGTTTTCGCTGCTTTTATAAAATCATCAGGCTGATCTTTACGCATCGCCTGCGCCATTTCTTCGTTGATTTCTAATAACTCAAATACACCGACACGTCCCGTCATTCCTGTCTGCTGACAACGTTGACAGCCGATGCCTTTGTAAAAGGTGTGATGGCTAATATCTTTACCAGCGATGTGCGCAAGCCAGCTCTGTTCACTCTGATCGAGAATATGCTCTGATTTACAATGCTGACAATTCTTACGTACCAGTCGCTGAGCAATCACCGCACGCAATGAGCTCGCCACCAAATAACCAGGTGCTCCCATATCAGTTAAACGCAGCGCACTAGAAATAGCATCATTAGTGTGAAGTGTAGATAACACCAAGTGACCAGTTAATGCACCTCGCAAGCCGATTTCTACAGTTTCATGATCACGCATCTCACCAATCATCAAGATATCGGGATCCTGACGCAAAGTGGTACGCAATACATTAGAGAAATCTAAACCGATTTTTGAGCTAACCTGTACCTGATTGATACGAGGCAGGCGATACTCCACCGGATCTTCTACCGTGATAATCTTCTTACCCGGTTCATTAAGCTCATTGAGCACACCGTAGAGGGTAGTTGTTTTACCACTACCTGTCGGACCGGTAACCAAAATCATGCCATGAGGACGACTAATTTGATAACGCAATCGAGTTTGAATATCGACGGGCATACCCGTTTGCGCCATGGTTAACACGCCAGATGATTGGTCGAGAAGACGCATTACCACCGACTCACCATATTGCACAGGCATAGTTGATAGACGCACGTCGATACTGTGGCCTTTGATCTTGATATTAAAACGACCATCTTGTGGTAAACGCTTTTCAGAGATATCCAAGCTCGCCATTAATTTCAAACGTAATACCAACGCTGACGCAATATTGGCTTCATTAATTACGTTTTCTTGCAGGACACCATCAACACGCTGACGAATACGTACTAGGCGCTCTTCAGGTTCGATGTGAATATCCGACGCCTTGATCTGTACAGCATCTTCGAAAATCGACTGCAATAACTTAACAACAGTAGCGTCTTCATCGGTTTCAGCCAAACCAACCAACTCGAACTCTTGCTCGTCACCGTGCTCCTCACTTAACTGCTCAGCAAATGCGGCAATATCTTGAGTACGACGGTAGAGCTGATCGAAGGCTTCAATTAATTGCGTTTCTGTAATCGCAGCTAAACGAATTTGCTTAGGCGATAACAGTAATTCAATGGCGTCAACAGCGCGAAGATCCGCAGGATCATTCATCGCCAAAGTTACCACCATACCGTCATCATCGATCACTAGGGCGCGATGACGGCGGGCGTGCGCTTCAGGTAATTGCTGAGCAACTTGAGGATCTAATTTGCGCTGTGCGGTATCAATAAACTCTACATTTAGCTGCTGAGCCAAGAAGGTTAGTAACTGGACTTCTGTTAAATAACCAAGATCAATTAACGCCGCTCCGAGTTTTTTACCCGTGGTTTTCTGCGACTTAAGCGCATCCATTAATTGATCTTCGGCAATGATATTTTCATGTACCAAAAGATCGCCTAATCGCATGCGTAATTTTGCTTTAGCCATTTTGTCCTCGTTCTACTAATTCTTGTTGCAACACCGCAATACGCCCTGTTGCATAGTCATATACAGCTTGGTCGCTCGTTAAGGTCAATAACTGACGATAGTGTTTAAGTGCCTGTTGCGATAACTTTTGTGCATCTTGTGAGATGGCAAGCCCAAGCAACCACTGTGGATTATTGCCTTGCCTGTTTACTAGTTGCTGATAGTTATTCATAGCCATTGGCCAGCGTTTTAACTGCTGAGCAATTGATGCAGCAAGCGTGAGATTTTCTTCGCTAGCCGCACCATCCAAATACGGATTATCCAATACGGCTAATGCCCGGCTAAACTCGTTTGCTTGATAATAAATCTGTGCCGCCAACAATCGATAACCGTCAAAATTAGGGTATTTCGAGTTACCTTCATCAAGTATTTTCAGCGCGTCAGGACTATTATTCTCGCCGTAATAACTCGCTGCCAATTGAATGCGAGCATCGTGAAGTGTTGGCTCAAGTTTTAACGCTTCAAGCCAGCGCTTTTGTGCCAGTTCAATTTTACCGACCTTCTGGGCTTTTAAACCTTGCTGAAACTTTAAATTTGCCACTTCTTGTGGTGAAACCTCTACCGGAGTGATACTGAGTTTTTTCTTAGGCTTTTTACTAGTTATAACTGGCGCCTTTTGCTCTACGGCACTTTTAACTGGCTTAACGATTTTCGTCTCAACAGCAACATCACTTTGTGTGACCTGCTGTTGTTTAACAGCATCGGCAACCTGTGTCGGCTCTACAGTTGTGTTTCCTGCAATGACATCTTGATTTACAGTTTTTTTAGCGGCAACAATCTCAACATTTTGTTGAGTAACCTGCTCACGCGCCAATTCTTGCGAGCTACCACTAGGCTCTGCATCCACAACTACAACATTAGTTCGCTCAGCAGGGGTAACTACAGGAGGTTCAACGACAACAACTTCTTGGGCAATAGGAGCTTGCTGCGCTTCATCGCTTTTTGAATCTAAGGTTAACGCATATCCTAAACCAGCTAACACCACACAACAAAGAACCAAAGCCACAATCCATTTAGTATTACTAGGCGGCTCTTTAATATCCACCACCTCATAGCCTTGCGCCGCTTCTGCTTGTTGCTTGCGCTGTTCGATATCATTAAGAACGCGATTAATCACACTCATTAGCGTCCTCCCATTGCAAAAAATACTGCCGAAGTAACTAACGCACCAAGTACAGCAGCGGCAACGCCGCCAATCACCAATGGGCTAAAGCTCGTTGACGCATCCACGGTATCTTTTATGGCTAAGTTAACATGTTGGTTGGTTACTGCTTTTTCCTTGTTGCCGAAACAAAGTAGTAATGACTTATGGCATAGAATATTGACTAACCTTGGAATACCTCGACTGGCCTTGGCTATTTTCTTCGCGCAGTTAAAACTAAATAAGTCGTCACCTTGATAGCCAGCGACCTGCGTGCGATGAGTGATGTAATGAGCGACTTCTGCCACTGTCATACTGCGCAACTGATAAGAAAACGAAATACGCTGTCTTAATTGTCGAAACTGTTTGGTCGCCAATCGCTCATCCAATTCAGGCTGCGCAAATAAAATAACCTGTAATAGCTTACGGCGTTCGGTTTCTAGATTGGTGAATAAGCGCAACGCCTCAAGACTCTCATCAGGAAGTGCTTGCGCCTCATCGAGAATAACCACAACCCCCTTTCCTTGTTTTGAAAGGTCGAGTAAATGTTGCTGTAAGCGCTGAGTAAGAGTTTGTTGATCGATATTACTGTCAACATTTAGCCCTAATTCGGTTGCTACCGCCCAACGCAACTCACTTGGTGTGAGATACGGATTTGGAATATAAGCAATTGCGAATCCCTTAGGAATTTCATTGAGCAACTTACGACAAATAAGTGTTTTACCTGTACCAACTTCGCCGGTAACTTTAATAAAGCCTTCGCCTTGTTTTAAGGCGTTAAGCAATACCTGCATTGCCTCAATGTGCGGCTTGAGGTTTAAGAAAAAGTCCGTATTTGGCGTTAGCGTAAAAGGCAGCTCGCGCATCCCAAAGTGATACAAGTACATGGCGACAACCTACTCTTGGTACCACTTATCTAACAGTGATTTCGACTTCTTAAGCTGGTTTTTCCACGTGCCTTTACCAACAACCACAGGTTTAATTAGAATGATAAGTTCTGTTTTCTTTACTTCTTCTTTGCGATTGGTAAATAGCTCGCCAAGCACAGGGATAGAGCCTAATAACGGAACCTTAGATGTATTATCTAAAGTGCGTGAACTCATCAAGCCACCGATAACAACGACATCACCGCTTGCCGATTTGATAATGGTATCTGATTCACGAATAGAGCTATTGGCTAATGGCAATTGGAAAGTGCCATCTTGCAGTTCAATGGTTTTTTGCTGCTCTTCCACTTCAATAACCGATGGGTGAACGTGCAATAATACGTTTTGTTCATCATCGATTTGTGGTGTTACATCTAATGCGATTCCAGAGAAGAATGGCGTTAATTCAACTTCAGGATTAGAAACTACATTGCTACCGACACTGTTGGTGGCGGAAGAAACATCAGTTACAAAATACTCATCATTACCCGCTTTGAAGACGGCTTTTTGATTATTAATTGCCGTAATACGCGGGCTAGAAAGTACATTAACATCGCCTTGGGTACTCAACAGATTTACCACACCAGCGAAGTCGGCATTTTTAAAACTAATTGACGCCACACTGCCTAGCGCGGAAGTGACCGCGTCAGAGACATTAGCAGCACTGGTTTTAAAATTGAAATCAGTGACGTTATTGGTACCGATATTTGATAATAAGTTTTGCCACTCAATGCCCTGCTGATAGCCATCATGTAGCGTTACTTCAATGATGCGCGCCTCAAGAATGACCTGACGTTGCAGGTTTTCTTCCGAGCGTTTTAAGAAATCTTTTACCGTCGCGATATCTTTCGGATAACCCTTTACTGTTACCAAACCAGCTTGCGGACTAAGAATCACTTGGCGGCCTTCGCCGCTAATTAAGTTAGACAGCACTCCTTCGAGCTCTTTCCAATAATCAGTTTCTGATTGTGAATCTATATTAGTGCCATTAAGGCCGTTACTCCCCTGACCATTATTAGAGCCAGAATTACTAAGATTATTACCGTTGCTATTGGTATTGCCAGAACCATTACCGCCGCTGTTATTGCCATTTTGATTTTGGGTAATACCACCAGAAGACACACTCGACTTCGATGTTCCATAACGTTTAATCATTAGGTAATTAAAGCTAAAGGTTTCTGTGGTTAGGCTGGCTGGAAAAATTTGTAGAATATTACCTTCTCGTTCAACGCGATAGTCGTACAACGCAGTTACGGCGTCGATGGCTTCTGACAAGGTCACTTGTTTTAAGTCTAAAGATAAAGTGCCAGTTAAATCATTGTGGAAAACCACGCTGTATGGTGTTTGCTCAACCAAGCTTGAGAAGAAGCTCTTAACGTCAATACCATTGGCAGCAATATCAAAACGCTTCTCTAGCACGGTTGGAACTTTATTTATTGCTGCCGGCATCATTTTCTGCTGAATATTGGCAGGAACAACAAACTCAGCCGCTTTTTGCGGTTGTGGTTTTGCTTCTGAATTAATCGCATTCTGAATATGCGCTTTTTCCTCATTTACCGGTGTCATCTGACAACCAGCCAACGATAATGTCGCACAGGCAATAGCTAATTTAGTTAGGCTAATTCGAGACATCAGTTATGAACCCTTTTTCGCAACAGTGACTTGTGATTTATCAAATAAAGTTAATTCTTTACCTGATGCTAATACCACTTTATTTTTTGAAATTGACGTAATTATTTGCCCAGCAATCCCTTGACCAACACGCAATGATTGTCCATTGATAATGGCAATTTTACTCTTTGTTTTTATTTGAATTCCATTAAGCGTAAGTAGCACTTGACCAGATTCAATCTTCTCGCCAACCGCGCGCTGCTGTTTTTGTACCAGGACCGGCGGCTTAGTTGGATCGGTTGCGGCAAAAACCTGCGCAGTACTAAGCGTCAATAACGTAGTGATTATTAATAAACTAAGCTTTAACACCGATAAACTCCTTATCAGTACTGATAGTGTAAATCTCAAAAGAAATCACCGCTTCTGGATACTTTTCGACCCGATAATTAATATCGCTCCACAATACCGATTTCTTCTTAGCCTCGATATTTTGCATAAATTTAAGCAGCGCAAAATAGCGCCCTTTTAACTTAATGTTCATGGCATGACGATACAATAAAGGCTGCTTCGTACTGTCATTATCTTTATATAAAATAGGTTCTGGTGCTAAAGAGCGTAACGAAAGCACTGATAAATGCTCATTCTCATTAACTAACGCTTTAACCAAACCTGACATTTCATCGCTGCCAACTAACGATAAACGAAAGCTCTCTAATCGCTTAACTTGTTTTTCATGCGCTACATTGAGTAGTCGCAATGCTTCTTGCAGTTTCTTAAGTGGGTCAGCTTTGAGCTTTGCTTCGATATTGGCCACTTCAATTTCAATAGCACTAATTGACTGCTTTGTCGTTTCACCTTGTTTCTTTAACTGGCTATATTCTTTATAAAGCGGTTCAATCACAAAGTTAAAGCTAAGAAATAGGATAAGAATAACAGCGGTTACCAACACCAATATTTTCTCGCGCATTGCAAGCGCGGAATGCTTTTCCGATAACATATCCCAATTCATTATTGCGACCCCTCTGCTATCGTACTGCCGGAATTTTGCAGCGTAAAATTAACTAAGTCGTCTTCTCGCTGAATTTCTAATCCTGAAAAACTGTGGCCATTAAAGACTGGAGATTGCTCCATCGCTTCAACCCAACGTGGGATAGCTTGTGATTTAAGTGCGCTACCCGCAAAGCTCAATTGTCCGTTTCGGCTTTCAATTGCGGTTAACCAAACACCATTCATATCAATATTACTCAAACCTGCAAATAAAGCTGAAAAACCGTCATTGCGATCAAAGGATCTTTTTAAGGTCGCTAAAATAACTTTCTTTTCAGCCGTCTTGGCCTTCGCGATTTTTATTTCATTAAGCAGTGGTGAATTAGTGGTTACCGCAGCGAGCTCATTTGATTTATCACCTAAAATAGCTTCTTGTAACCTGAGTTCACTCTGAAAACGCTGATGACCTGCTTTTAACTGTTGATTAAGGTAAGTAAAACCGCCAATAACAAGCACCGCAACAAATAAACTCAAAGCCATATAAGTAACACTTTGGCTAAGCGGCAGAACTTCTTTAACTGGTCTTAATTCAGGTAAATAGAGGTTAATCCGCGACTTCATACTACGACGCCTCCATTACTAGCTCATCAAAAGCTGCATAGTTCATCGG
>JBMYWG010000016.1:0-65471 GCA_049607155.1 Psychrobium sp. | reverse complement strand
ATTTACAGAAACTTCCTTTTATCGCATTACTCATATTTAACACCTACATCGTGTTTTTAGCGTGGGCTATTGTCTATACGTTTTGGCATCAACAAATCAATCGTCGTAAGGTGCAAAAAGAAATGCATCAGGCGCAAATTCAGCAGCTAACTAATCAGTTAAATCCTCATTTTTTATTTAACGCCTTTAACAGCATTCGCGCGCTTATTTATGAAGATAAAGACAAAGCCGCAGATACTGTGACTCAGTTATCTGAATTGTTTCGAACTCATCTTCAAGCACATCTCAAGGCAAAATCGACCCTCGAAGATGAGTGGAATGTGTGTTCTCGTTACCTGGCTATCGAAGGTATTCGTTTGGAAGAACGCTTGCAGTTGGGCGTAACACTAGACGATGAATTATTAGGACAACAAATTCCGACATTAACCCTCTTAACGCTAATCGAAAACGCTATTAAACATGGTATTTCACCAAACAGTGAGCCGGGAAAAATTATGGTGAGTGCCAACAAAATTAGCGATAAAAAATGGCATTTATCGGTGGGTAATACTATCGATAAACCATCGCAGGCAGACGGTACCAATACGGGCATGAAAAACGTAAAGCAGCGCCTGTCATTAATGTTTGGAAAAAAATATCAATGGGTGCAAACTAAGACCGATAGTTTTTTCGAAGTGAAAATGGAGCTGCCACTTGCTTAAAGTTTTAATTGTTGATGACGAACGTTTAGCGCGAGTCGAACTCAATCGCTTATTAACTCAAATCGACGATGTTGAAGTGGTGGCTCAGGCTAAAAATGCCGCCGAAGCTTTATCTATTCTCAAGCAGCAAACTATCGATTTGGTATTTCTCGATATTCAAATGCCAGAAGTGACGGGGCTGGAATTGGCACAGCAAATTGATGCCAACATCAAATTCGTCTTTTGCACCGCTTTTAATGAGCACGCGGTGGATGCGTTTTCGCTTAACGCTACCGATTACATTGTAAAACCTGTTAATGCAGAGCGCTTGTCTAAAACCATTGCTAGAGTGAAAGAAACCGTTGAAATAAAAGCGCCTGAGGCCGTTGAGTATTTACCTGATAATCACGGCTTGTTATTGAAAATAGGCGAGAGCAATCAAATCGTTCGCCTCGAAGAAATCGAACGTTTTGAATCTGTAGGTAATCACGTTGCCGTCTACACCACGCAAGGAAAATCCTATATTCACTCGTCGTTAAACAAAGTAGAAAAACGCCTTAACCCAGCGCAATTCTTTAAAACTAGCCGTAGTGAAATAGTCCGCATCGACAGTATTTTGCGCTTGGAAGAGGGGATGTCTTCTGGTAGTTTGGTGGCAATTATGAAATCAAATCAACAAGTTGATGTCAGCCGCCGCCAAGTGCAATCACTCAAGCAGCTGTTTAATGTGTTTTAACGAGGAAAGGCGCTTAACGCCTTTCCCAATGATGATTAAAACTGATAACTAACACCTAAAGTCGTGCCAGATACTTTTAAGTCACCCATGTTCATCAATTGATAACCCGCTTTGATAGCTACGCCGTTATCCCATTGATATTG
The DNA here is from genome assembly GCA_049607155.1 of Psychrobium sp. GTDB lineage: Bacteria > Pseudomonadota > Gammaproteobacteria > Enterobacterales > Psychrobiaceae > Psychrobium. Next base: position 63,912 of record JBMYWG010000016.1, on the reverse strand, counting down.
CCAACCTGCTTCGGCGAATAAACCAATGCCATCATCGCTGGCTAGCTTGTTTTTACCATTGTTAATTTCGTAATCATAAAAGTTAGCGCCGAGTTTACCGTATAAGCTGTTGCGCTCCGTTAAGGCGTATTGACCTTTGGCGGCAACCACTAAGTTACCGTATTTAAAATCATCTGCCGCTAGGTTAAAGAGCTTATTGGTTTGTCTCTCACACACTAGCTTGTCTTTAGTGTCTTTACACTTCCAATCTTCGGCATCACCACCGCCGTTTAAACCTACTTCTAGCGCTAACATGTCAGAAAAATTGTAGTTGTAGTGAAAGTAAATAGACCCAGCGCCATCGCCGTCTTGTTTTGAATTTTTGTACTCAGCACCGCCACCAGCTAATTGAACGCCAACGCTATGTGGGCTTTTAGTTGCAGCCTGTGCCATAGAATTTACGCCAAGTGTTCCTAATATAGCAACGAGTGAAATCGATAGTGTTTTTAGTGTAGTCATCATGTATTCCTTTTAGATTGAATTGTATTATTTCGTTGGCAAACATCATAAAAAAATAAATGGTTTAAGACTGTTGGATACTGTGGGGGAAATGTTCGTTTATGTAAGAACACGTAAGGGAAAGTAAAGTTAGTACGAGTTTATTGTCTGAAATCACTGTCTAACAGCTATTTTGTATGATTCAATTGATTAAATCTGTTTTAAACGCACTTCTCTCGTAAAAGGAATTTTGAACATGAACTTCAAAAAGCTTGCCCCATTATCCTTATTGCTCTGCTCGCCACTCTATGCCGCACAAGGTGATCAGGTGAGTAATTCACGTTATAGCGTTGCTACTCATAATGCCTATGCCATGAACGGTATTAACGCCGCGAGTGTTAACGCTCACACTAAAGAGTCAGCTAGTTTTGCTTTCTTAACTTCGCTGCGTTTTGGTGGTGAAATTGGCGATGCTGATTTTGCCGATGATATCGAAGATTTAATCGATGAACTCGATCGCGATGATATTACGTTGGATGAAGCCAATGCCTTAATAGATCGCTTTAACGCTGTACTAAAACTCGCGGGCGATAAAGGCTACGCCGATGTTAACGTGGGGTTAGAGTTGCCATTATCAGTACTTTGGAAGCGCGAACTAGATGCATTTAGCTTTAGTACACGTACATATGGTACAGCACATGTTGATATTTTAGATGACACCGTTCGTTATAACCCACTCCAACAAACCATTGAAACGAATGCTGCTGGATATGTAAAAGTTGCGGACATGCTGGAATTCTCATTTGGTTACAGCCGATTAGTATGGCAACCAAAACAAGGTGATTTACACCTTGGTGCGCGTTTAAATGTGCAGCGTTTAGGCTTATCAAAACAGGTTATCGGTTTTCAAGCCGCAGATGGAGATGATGATTTATCAGATACTTTCCTCGATGACTACGAAGATTTCAAAAATGAAACCACTGAAATTGCGTTAGATTTATCCGCTTACTGGTCAGCGAAAAACTACAATCTTGGCTTAACATTATCTAACGTTAATGAGCCAGAGTTCGATTACGGTGAATTGGGTAAAAATTGTGGTGATTTAACCAATGACATTAGCCGTAGTAACTGTTTAACGGCGTTGTCTTATTCAGATCGCATTGACCTCACTGAAACCTACAAGGCAACTAGTTACGCAACCTTCCAAGCGAACTATATTTCTGACAATGAGCGCTTCAGTGCCGATTTCAGCCTTGAGAGTGATCACGTAACACCTATTGGTGTTGAAGAGCAGTGGATGACAGCATCTGTTGGCTACAAGCCAGAAACTTCATTTGCGCCTAATGCCCGCTTAACTTATTCAAACAACCTTGTTGGCAACGAGCTAAGTTACCTGTCAGGCGAATTGACTTGGGGCTGGTTTGGTTTAGGTCTTGGCTACTCGTTAGATAAAACGGAAATTGACGGCGATTCAACGACGCGCGGTGCATTCATTAATCTTGCTATTAGCAACCAATTTTAAGGACGATGACCATGAAATTTATTAAATCTCTGTTAGCCGTTGGCGTAATTAGCGCATTGGCAGGTTGTTCACCAGATGAGCAAGACGTAGTAGATGAAACTCAAACACAGGTTGTGGTAAATGGCGCGGTAATAGATCCCTTTATCGCCAGCGCTATAGTTTTTGCTGATTACAACGAAGATGACGTTTTAGATCCGTTTGAACCGTGGGCATTTACCGATAAAAGCGGTTACTACAGTGTTGGTAAAGATGGCGAAGATTACTGTGCGGATAACAGCCGTTATTGTTTGAAATTACCAAGCAATGATCCCGTTAAATTAGTTGCTGTTGGCGGGTATGATCTAACGACGTTAGAACGCGTTAATTCACGTATGAGCACCATGTATACAGGTAACAGCGGCATTCAGTACATTACGCCGCTTACCAGTGTTGGCGACTTAGCACTTAACGAGCAACAAAGTATAGAAGCTAATCAAAATATCATGCAGGATGCCTTTCTATCAGGTGATTCAGCGTTTGGATTAGCGTTCAATATTCACAAAGTTGTTGAGTTAATTAGTGAAGTGATTGCCCAAGAATATCCGGCAATTGGCGATGATGAAGATCTTCCTATTGATGTTGCTGGCTATACCTATCGCGCTATTAACAAATTAGGCAAAGAAGAACAGCTATCGTTGGCGAGCTTGTTAGAGGATTTAACCAACGAACAAGTTGAGAAAATCCTTAACGATGTTCGCGCCAAATTAGACGCTTTTATTATTAAAAAAAGCGACAGCGCACCAACAACTAATGTTCAGCGTGCAGCAGCGATAACTAGCGCATCAGATGTTACCGAGCGCGTTCGAGCGCTAACCAAAACACTATCGCGTTTACACTCGCTATTAACTACTCAACTATCTGAAGATTTCACGCCGTCTAAAGCGCGTTTAATGCAGGTATTAGCCAATAATGCAGTTGGTGCTACGCCAGAACAATTACAAGATGTGAGCGATTTACTCGAAGGATACATCACTAACACCACTTTCTTAACTAAATTAGCTGAAGGCAGTTTTGATGCCGACTATTTTGAAAATTTAGCGGCTCAAAGCAACCTCGATGGCGGCACATTGCGCATGGATAATCGCAATAAGTTGCCAACAGATTTAACAGATATGCACTTAGTGCTAACCGATAAAAACGTTAAACGCGATGCGGTTATTGGTTTCTTCTTTAATGGGGAAAGCAACGGCAATGTTACGGCCTGTGTTAAATTCCAAAACTTGCGCAAGCCAAATGACTCGCAAAATACCAACGGCACACTGCTAACGGGTAACTGGGATAAATCCGATTACTTTATCGATTTAACGCTGCGATTAGCGGGCACCGAAGAAGCATTGCGTATCAAAACTACGGACAGCACCAGCTTTGTGTTTGATTACGACAAAGACGAGAAAAATTGGTCTACTAACACGGCTTTTGCTAACACTAGTATTACCGTGCCAACCTCTGACCAACAGTGTAAAGATTGGATAGCTAGTTTATAGTTATACCCAAAGAATAGGGCGCATTTAGCGCCCTTTTTATTGATAGCGGAAAAACAATGCAACCAATAGATACTGGTAAAGCTTACGATCAAATTACTCACTTATGGCAGCGGGAAGGGTTTGATCGCACCAACGGCATTGCACAACATGAAAAAGCGTTGAGTTATGCAAAAAATAACGGTTTAGCGCTAGATGTTGGTTGTGGTTGTACGGGACGTTTTATTGATTTATTACTTAGCCATGGCCTTACGCCACAGGGCATCGATATTTCACAGAAAATGCTGCAATTAGCACAAAAAACGCATCCTAATATCGAATTTATTCATGCCGATATTTGCCAATGGCAACCGCCTAATAAATACGATTTTATTACCGCTTGGGATAGTATTTGGCACGTGCCGTTAGCGCAGCAAGAAGCGTTAATGACTAAGCTGATGTCGATGCTAACAAAGGACGGTGTACTGATTTTTAGCGCGGGTGGTATGGAAGAGCCACAGCAACATACCGATGATGCTATGGGCGTCGAAGTCTACTATGGCACTTTGGGGTATAAGAAACTCCTAGCGCTAATCGAGCAATGTGGCTGTGTCTGCCATTATGTTGAATATGAACTACACTGTTATTTCATCGTTCAACGAATATAGCAAACGGCTATTCAAAGGATTTGAAAGGGAAGTTACATGGATAAGCATCATTTTAGACTTGGTTGGATTTTTATCGGTATTGGCTTGTTAGGCGGCTGCATAATGCTAGTTACCGTGCCAATGATTGTTGAGCAACTCAAAGAAATAAACTCATATTTCGGCGCTGCTGAACTAACGGCGTTTCAAAATATTGTACTCATTCTTATCCCTGCCATTCCATTGCTGGCGATAATAGGCGGGATTCTTCACTATTTGCAACCTGCTTTAGCTTCACCAATTTTATTGGTGACTTCATGTATTTTTCTGTTTTCATTTCCCATTGGCACCGCGGTAGCGGTTTATTATTTCTGGTATCGATTTTCGTATTTGAAGAATCAAGAAATGAAAGTAGGCGTTAATGAATGGACAAGCTAGCGTTTTAAAACGCTAGCTTTAATTTTTTGGTTTTACGCTAATGCTTCAAAATCATCTTCGCGTAATTTAGCGCTGCCGTCTTCCTGTAATACCCATAGTTCTTTATGGATGACGCCAGACGCATTATTCATTTTCCAGCCAGAAGTTAATAAAGCGCTGCTTTCGTCAATCACCTCTAATTTTGGCGCGATGTATTCAACATCTTTGAAACCATCATCAATAAGCTTCTGCCAGAATGCTTGAATCTCTGCTGTGCCTGTGAAAGTGCCGAATGGGCGGGCGTGCATTACTGCGTCACTTTCATATTGGCCAGCACAACCTGCCGCGTTTTGTGTGTTAAATGAATTTTTCCACGTTTCGCTTGCACGGTTTACTGCTGCTAAAACAACTTCTTTTTGCTTGTTTGATAATTGATTACTCATGAATAGGTCTCCTTCAAATGATGGACATAGTTTAGAGACTGGATAGTTAATGAAAAACAGCGTAATTTAGAAATAATTGTTCGTAAAAATTAAACAGTATGCTTAATCAATCTCGTCATATTCAGATCTTTTGCCAAATCGTTGAAGCTGGTGGTATTAGCAAGGCCGCAGAAGCACTAGAAGTCTCTAAATCCGTGATTAGCCAACACTTAAAGACGTTAGAACAAGAACTTGGTATATCCCTGTTAAATCGCACTACACGCCGTCAGACGTTAACGCCTGTTGGGAAAGAGTTCTATCAACAGTGCAAACAGATTAATCAACTCACTAAACAAGCGTGGCAACAAGCACAAGCGGCACAAGAAGTTGCCAAGGGAATTGTTACCATTACGGCCCCTCATGCGTTGATGGACAGCGTAGTCGCCCTAGCAATTGGTGAACTGTTGATTGAACATCCGCTAATAAAACCTGTGCTTATTGCTGATGATCAGCGCCAAGATCTCATTAAAAACAATATCGATATTGCGGTGCGAGTAGGGGAATTGCCAGACAGTGATTATCGGCAAGTAAAACTCGGCGAGTTTCGCGATGTATTGTGTGCCTCGCAAACTTACATCGATAAACACTTTAGTGATAACGCTATTGAATGGTCGGCAATTAACTACATTGCTAATGACTGGCAAGGAAGTCACGTAAATCATCAACTGACTCATATTCATTCGAAAAATAAGCCTCTAAATTTGTCTTTTACACCACAGCGCCGTGCTAACTCCTTGCCAACAGTTGTAGCGTTAGCAAAAGCAGGCGCTGGCATTGCGTTACTTCCGCACTTTATCGTCGCTCTAGAACCTGCACTAATGAAGGTTGTTACTGATTACCAATTACCACCGAATGAAGTATTCGCTTTACACGCTTATTCAAGTGGTAAGCCGAAGGCGGTTGAGTTAGCGATTGGTGCAATAAATAACAAGATGAAATCGCTAATCTAGACGGAAAATGTTTACGACAGTCGTATAACTGTCGTAACTTATCTTATTAAAATAACTCACAATTAGCCCAATTGATTGAGAGATTGGGCTAATCTAACATGACCATGAAAATAAAAGCTAAGGCCGTACAACAATACCGAAAATCTAAAGGTTGGTCACAACAGCATTTAGCTGATTTGTGCAGTGTTAATTTGCGGACTATTCAGCGGGTGGAAAACAGCCATACTTGTTCGCTAGAAACCCTTAACTCTATGTTGGCGGTGTTCGAAATTGAACGTGATGATTTAGTGATTCAACAAGCTGAGTCATCTCAAAGAGCTGTTTCTGGTTTTACCAATCATCCATTCTTCGATTGGCGGAAAAACTTAGGGTTAGTGATTATTTTTGGCTTTTTAGTGGTGTTTAGCTTGGGATATCTAGCCATAGTGCAGCAAGCTCAAGCGGATAACGCCGAAATTCGCTGGTTTTCGGATTTCTCAATTTCATTTTCGGCAGCGCAGCTCAATCAGGAACGCTATTACGTCATTCCTTTTAAGCATTACCTGATTATTATTTCACTGGGGTTATTACTGTTTTTTAGTTGCAAAAATTCCACTATTGCAGCCACATTAGCGGTAATCTGGCTGCCTGTGATTTATTTAGACAACGCCTTTTATTACAATAGATTAACGCCAGTGACTATCTTCGCAGCAATAATTATCGGCTATGCGCTGTGGTTGATGCGCCAACGAATAAAAAGCGTAGTTAATGAAAATTAAACTTCTATCGCCATAATTAACACAAAGGCTACGGCAAAGGTGAGTAATAAACTTAACATTCCGATACCAAATACTAACCAGTTTGAGTGAAATGTTAACTGCTCACTTTCTTCTATTTTTTCTTTGGTAAATTGCTTTTTCTCTACGATAAGGCGTGTGGCCACGATAGTCGCGATAGTGAAGATAAGACCTGGAAAGTTATCAGGTAGATTTAGGCTCACAGCAATCAATGCGATGATAATAATCGCGCCGGCTATTAAGGTCGTTGATTTCTTTTCTGGCTCGTTAAGCGCAGAAAAATTTTGGCTGATAAAGATAGTGGAAGCCAGTGGCCCACCTAAAAATGCGCCAACAGCGGCTTGAACAGGTGAAAATACTTTGCTTTGCGACATAGTTAAATCCTTTTAAATAATTAGTGAGCTGTCAGTTTAGTCGAAAATAAAAATAGCGCCATACTAGGCGCTATTTTTCAAATCATTAAACCCTATCTGGTCTTGCTCCCAGTGCTGGCTTGCCAGCTAGCGATGAGCGTTTGCGCTGATTTGGTTTCGCTTTGGGTTTAACCTTTTTCTTCGCTGGCTTATTACTTGGCTGGTTACCAGTTGCTGCTTTATCGCTGTAAACCGATTTTCCTTTGCCTTTACCAAAAGTTGGTTTGTCGTTGCGAATATCCGGTTGTTTCGGATTTTTAGTCGCAAAGCGTTTGTTGCCATGACGGCTTGATTCTCGGCTACGCATAGTTGCAGCTACACGGGCTTCTTCGTGCTCGTCTGGTACTAAACAGTGTTTCTTAGTTCCGATGAGATACTTCATGCCCATGCGTTTCAATGCAGAACGAATAAGCGGCCAGTTTTCTGGATCGTGATAACGCAAGAATGCTTTGTGCAGACGGCGTTGACGTTCACCCTTAGCTACAAAGAGCTCTTCGCCATTTTTCTTGTATTTCACTTTTTTCAGCGGATTAGTTTCCGAGTGATACATCGCCGTCGCGTTACACATTGGTGATGGGTAGAAGTTTTGTACTTGGTCACACTCGAAATCATTGCTCTTAAGCCACAACGCCAAATTCAGCATATCTTCGTCGGTACTGCCCGGATGCGCTGAGATAAAGTACGGGATCATGTACTGCTTTTTACCCGCTTCTTCACTGTACTGATAGAACATTTCCTTAAACTTGTCGTAAGCCTTCATTTCAGGCTTCATCATCAAGTCTAGGGTGCGTTTTTCTGTGTGTTCTGGGGCAATTTTTAAGTAGCCACCCACGTGATTTTGCACCAGCTCTTTAACGTATTCTGGTGATTCAACAGCGAGATCGTAACGTACACCTGAGGCTATTAAGATTTTCTTAATGCCGCGAACTTTACGTGCTTCGCGATATAAATCGATGGTGTGTTTGTGGTCAGTATCGAGCTTGCTACAGATTTTTGGGAACACACAAGATGGATGACGACAGTTAATTTCTGCTTTTGGATCGCTACAGCCAAGGCGATACATGTTGGCTGTCGGGCCGCCTAAGTCGGAAATGGTGCCAGTAAAGCCCGGTACTTTATCGCGAATTTCACCTAACTCATTCAAGATAGATTCTTTCGAACGACTTTGAATCACACGGCCTTCGTGTTCGGTAATAGAACAGAATGAACAGCCGCCGAAACAGCCGCGCATGATATTAACCGAGGTTTTAATCATGTCGTAAGCAGGAATTTTTGCCTTGCCGTACATTGGGTGTGGTACACGGGCGTACGTGAGGCCAAATACAAAGTCCATTTCTTCAGTGGTCAATGGAATAGGTGCTTTGTTTACCCATAAGTGGCGATCGCCGTGTTGTTGAATCAGTGCGCGCCCCGAGTATGGATTTACTTCAAGGTGCATAATGCGCGATGCGTGGGCGTATAACACGCGGTCATTTTGCAATTTCTCAAACGATGGCAAACGCACTACCGTGGTATTTGAGTCGTGACGCGATGGTCTTACTGTGATGACTTGCGCCTTGGCTTCTTCAGGCGCTTTGTCGGTATCATTTTTACAATCCGTTTCGGTTTCATACGGATTTATCATCGGTTTTACGTGAGATTTCTGCGGCTTTTCGATACGCGAAGAATCGACTTCTTTATAGCCTTCTGGTACTTCTTTTACGATAATTGCTGTACCAGCAATATCGGTAATTTCTTCAATTGGTGTCTTATTAGCAATGCGATACGCCAATTCAACAAGAGCACGTTCGGCGTTACCAAATAGTAGAATATCGGCTTTGGCATCGAACAATACCGAACGACGGACTTTATCTGACCAATAGTCATAATGCGCTAAACGACGTAGGCTCGCTTCGATACCACCTAATACGATAGGCACATCTTTGTAGGCTTCACGACAACGTTGAGAATATTGCAAAACCGCGCGATCAGGACGCTTACCACCTTCGTTATTTGGCGTATAAGCATCGTCGTGACGAATCTTGCGATCGGCGGTGTAGCGATTAATCATCGAATCCATGTTACCGGCAGTAACACCGAAGAACAGATTAGGTTTACCTAGTTCCATAAAGGCATCTTTGCTGTGCCAATCTGGCTGGGCAATGATGCCCACACGATAACCTTGGGCTTCTAATACTCGGCCAATTACCGCCATGCCGAAGCTTGGGTGATCGACATAGGCGTCGCCTGAAACGATGATGATGTCGCAGCTATCCCAGCCTAATTTGTCCATTTCTTTGCGTGATGTTGGCAAAAACGGCGCTGTACCATAACACTCCGCCCAATATCTTGGGTATTCGTGAATTGGTGGCGCGGTAGGCTTTTCAATTGGCTTTTTCATGATGGGATTCGCGTTATCAAAGTGGGCGAATTATAGCTTATCCAAGCTAATAGGTGTTAGTTAACGATACTCGAGCTGTGATGAATGATGTTATTTGCTGATCGTAATAGAAGATTGCGATGCCAACTGCGCAAAGGCTTCGTCGGTAAGTTGCAGGGTAATTTGCTTGCTGCTTTCATCAATATCAAGCACTTGGCTAGTGTGAGGTAATAGCTGGTGGAGTTTGAGAAGTTGCTGACAATCACCGCTATCGGTAATTTGCCCTTGCTCAATTAGCATTAGCTCGTTACACAGGAAACTGATTTCATCGATGTGATGGCTAACGTAAACCATCACTAATTGCTGTTGCTGACTGTAGTTTTTAAGCGCGAGCATTAGCTGTTGCTTAGCCTTGTCATCTAAGGCCGATAGTGGTTCGTCGAGTAGCAGTAAATCAGGCTTTGCGGCCAGACTGCGCACTATAGCAACGCGTTGCTGCTGACCTGCCGATAGTAAACTACAGCGCTTATCTAATAACGGGGCTACTCCAAAATCATTAACCAATGTTTCTAAGGCTGCCGAATCGAGCAGATTAACTATCTCTATATTTTGCGCCACTGTTAAGTGATTAAACAGGCGGCTATCTTGAAATACCATACCTACACGACAAGCGTGTTTACTGTTTAACGACCATTGATGGTTATTAAAAGTAATATTTCCTCTGCTCGATTCGTTCAGTCCGGCAATTGCTCTGAGTAAGTTTGTTTTACCGCTACCCGAGTGACCAAACAGGCCGATAATGCCATCAGTATTGAGTTCGACGTCTATATTAAGGTCGAAATGAGCGAGAGATTGTTGGATGTTGAGTTTTAAGGTCATGGTTTCGCATCCTTGTTTTGAAGGAATGCGTAAATCAGCACTAACATCACCAACGAGCTAACTAACAAGCCGCCTGCGATGGTGTGGGCTTGTTGATATTCAAAGGCTTCGACGTGTTCGAATAAGCTAATGGCCAATACTTGTGTTTCGCCAGGGATATTACCGCCAATCATGAGTACTACGCCAAATTCACCTAAGGTGTGGGCGAATCCCATGACGCCAGCCAGTAAGAAACTACGTTTAGTCATAGGGACTATGATGTGTTTTATGGTCTGCCAACGGTTCATGCCTAGCGTTTTGGCCGCTTCTAATTCTTTATTACCCAAGGTTACAAAGCCTGCTTGGAGCGGCTGCACTACAAATGGCAGTGAATAAATGATTGAACCTATTAATAAACCGCTAAAGCTAAATGCCAATGTGGTGCCTGTTATGGATTGCCATAGCTCACCGGGTAAATAGTTTGGAGAAAAAGCCAGTAATAAATAAAAACCTAATACAGTGGGCGGCAATACTAACGGTAGGGCGACTAAAGCTTCAAAAAATGGTCGTGTTTTACTTTTACTCTTTGCTAGCCACCAAGCAATGAACGGACTAATGGTCAGTAAGATAATGGTGGTTAAAAAAGCCAGTTTTAAGGTGAGCCACAATGCTTGTAAATCGTTAGTCATTGTAAACTCCAATTAAGTAACCTTTGTTTGAAATGACTGTTTTACTATCTTGCGCTAAGTAATCTAAAAACTGCTTAGCGATTGGATTGTTTTTTCCGTGATTGGTGATCACCGCGTATTGGTTGATTGGCGAATGAAGCTGTTTGGGAATAATAAAGTAGTGTTGCTTAGCGCCAGATTCTAGTAGCTGACTAACTGAAACTAGGCCAGATTCAGCATTAGCACTTTGCACAAATTGTAATGCTTGAATAACGTTGTTTCCTAGCACTAGTTTATTTACTAAAGCGTCATTTATACCTAATGAATTGATTAGTTCTTTAGCTGATTTTCCGTATGGTGCAAATTTGGGGTTTGCAATTGCTAACTTACCTGTCTGCTTTTTTAAGGTGTTTTTAAGTTCTTCTAAGGAAGTGACTGAATATTTTTGACTGAAGAAAGCTAGTTGGCCTGTGGCATAAAGGGTTAGCGAGTTAGTATCAGCCTTGTTATTTTTTATAAGCCATTGTGGTCGTGATAGATCGGCACTGAGAAAAATATCATAAGGCGCACCGTAAAAAATTTGATTAGCCAGCGCGCTACTCGATGCTGTAATCAAGGTAACTTTATGGCCTGTTTTTTGTTGGAAATTATCAGTGATTATTTGTGCTGTTGTTTTAAAGTTGGCGGCAACGGCTACTTTTATTTCTCCGCTATGTGCTAAAAAAGTACATACGGCGAGCCAAAATCCTAATAGCCATTTCACCATGTTACTGACCACTGTTCTCTTTCCATTTTGCGGCTGCACGGTGATCTGACTCACGCTCATTTAACCAAGTTTCGGTTTTTCCGTCGGACTCTTTTTTCCAAAATGGCGCTTGGGTTTTTAAGTAGTCGATAATGAACTCACAGGCTTCGAAAGCGGCTTTGCGATGGGCGCTAGCAACACCGATATAAACAATTTGATCGCCGGGAGTGAGTTCACCAACGCGATGAACAATTAATGGCGTAGCTATTGGCCAACGGGCTTGTGCTTGCTCACTGATTTTAGCTAGCGCTTTTTCTGTCATGCCCGGATAGTGTTCGAGCGTTAAATTACTAACGCTTTGTTCTAGATTGAAATCGCGCACCTTACCGACAAAGGTGACTATGGCGCCATAGCCTAATGGGTTGTTATCTTTAGCGGTAATTTGCTGATAAAGCGCGGCGATATCAAAGTCGTCAGTTTGTACACTAATCACGATTAGCCGCCCGTTACTGGTGGGAAAAAGGCGACTTCATCGCCATCTTTAATGACGGTATCCCACGGGCTCATTTCCTGATTAATGGCCACCAGCAGTTTGTCGCGGGTGAGGGCTAAATCCCACTTGTCATTGGTCGCGGCGAGATGGCTGCGCAAGGTTTCTAAATTGCTAAACTGAGGTTCGAAATCGAGTTTCAATTCGCCTTGGCCGATAATTTCTCGAGTTTGTGCGAAAAACACAATGGATAACATAGTAGTTCCTTTAACCGCCAATAGAGGCTAGGTGGGGAGTTGCGCCCGTATTACCTTGTTGTAAATAATGGCTAACTTCTTTGGTTTGTACTGCCTGATGCAATCGTGCAATCAGCGTATCTTGTTGTGTATCTTCTTGTAATAAATCACGAATTTCAACGCCAGCTTCACCAAACAAACATAAGTGCATTTTACCTAACGCACTCACGCGTAGTCGATTACAGGTATCGCAAAAATCTTTAGCGTACGGCTGAATTAAACCAAGGCTGCCTTGATAATTGGGATGTGAATAAACTTGCGCTGGGCCATCGTCCTTCGCACGTAGTTGTTGCACCCAGCCTTGTGCCTGTAAAAAAGTTTTAATGCCGTCGCCAGATAAGTGATGTTGATTGAAGAACTGACTAGTTTCGCCACATTCCATGAGCTCAATAAAGCGCATTTCGATATTACGATCTTTAATAAAGGCTAGAAATTGTTGTAATTCGTTATCGTTAAACTCTTTGATTAGTACTGAGTTGAGTTTGATTTTGTCAAAGCCCACTTCAAGGGCTTTATCTATACCACGCATCACATCGTCGAAGCGATTGACACCGGTTATCTTGTTAAACAAATGCGGTGTTAGGCTGTCGACGCTAATATTGATTTGATTGAGTCCTGCATCCTTCCACGCTTGGGCGTGCTTCGCTAGATTGTAGCCATTTGTCGTCATGGCTATTTTTTTTATGCCATCGATATTTTTAATCGCGCGAATAATTTGCGGTAAATCTTTGCGTAAACCCGGCTCTCCACCAGTAATTCTAACTTTTTGCGTGCCGACTTTGGCGAAGCCTTCGACTGTACGTCTTATTTCGTCAACCGACAAAAAACAGGCTTTGCTTTTGTGCTGATAACCGTCCGGCAAGCAATATTCGCATTTGAAATTGCAAACGTCCGTTATTGAGAGGCGTAAATAGTAAAATTTACGGCCAAAGTTATCGCTTAGTTGCATTTAGTAGCCTGAAGTTAATCAAATAAAGTCGTGATATTGCTGATACACCACCATAGCAAAAGTTGTTGATAGTGTCAGTGGATCAGCTTCAAACTATTAGAACAGTGTTGGCAAGGGAATATTTCAATTACCCCGCTAAATAAACATTACTTAGCAAAGTAACCTTTCCACAATCGAGCTAAAGCAGCTTTGATATGTGCTTGAAAATCTTCGTCGGTTTGGCGTTGGCGCTGTTGCCATAATCCCAAGATAAGGGCGTGTGAATCGTTATATAGCGACAGTGCTTGCGCTTGATTTAGCATGGGGAATTGTTGGTGAATTTGTGCGGCAATGTTGTTGGCGTGATTGCTTAGCCACTGGTAATACTCATTTTTAACGTGTTCGTCGCAACCCGGTTCTAATGTCGAGCAAGATAGACTCGCCAATGGGAAGAACAGCGCGTCGTCGAGTGGGTAACGGACAAAGCAATTGAGGAGTTCGGCTAAGCTTTGCGTTGTTGTCAGCGTTTGTTCTAACTCTTGAAACCATACTTGGTAGTGCTGTTGCAGTAATGACAGGTAGATAGTTTCTTTGCTTGAGAAATACAGATAAACCGTGCCTTTGGCCTGATTACAGTGTTTGGCGATAGTGGCCACTGTCGGCAGCGTTAGGTTTTCTTGGAATAGCGTGGCGGCAGAATCGATGATTGCTTGGTGTTTTTGCTGTTTTTCTTGGTCTGTATTTGCGCGCGTTGTCATATTTTGTGCCTTCCATTGCCAGTTTGTGGAGTCAAGACAAATTATTGAGTGTGTCATTGCGATCGATCAATATTTGATATCGCAAGATGATTAATAATATACGTTAATCTTTAAGTGAACAGTGGTCAATAGCGTGCAGAAAAGAATAGAATGGGATCAGGCTTTAATTGAGAAATACAATTATAGCGGTCCAAGGTATACATCGTATCCAACCGCCCTTGAATTTAGCGAAAACTTTGCTGAAGATGACTTTGTTCACGCTGTTGAAAATAGCGATAATGACAAGCTGTCTCTATATATTCATATCCCATTTTGTCACATGCTTTGTTACTACTGCGGCTGTAACAAAATCATCACTCGTCACGCACACAAAGCTGATCAGTATTTAGAGTTTTTAGCTAAAGAAATTACTGCCCGTGCTAAATTATTTAAGCATCAGACTGTTACTCAAATGCATTGGGGCGGTGGCACACCAACGTTTTTGACCAAAGAACAGATATCTAAACTAGTACAGCTATTACGCAGTGAGTTTAACTTCGCCGAAATCGGTGAATACTCTATTGAAATCGACCCGCGCGAAATTGAATTGGATACGCTAGATCACCTGCGCGCCGAAGGTTTTAATCGCATTAGTCTTGGCGTTCAAGATTTCAATAAAGATGTGCAAAAGGCCGTTAACCGCGAGCAATGTGAAGACTTTATTTTTGCGATGATCGAGCGTGCTCGTGAATTAGGTTTTGTGTCCACCAGCATCGACCTTATTTATGGATTACCGCACCAAACGACTGAGTCTTTTGCTAAAACTATCGAACGCGTGATTGAGCTCTCACCTGATCGCTTATCGGTATTTAACTATGCTCATTTACCAAATATCTTTGCTGCGCAGCGTAAATTAAAAGAAGAAGATATGCCGTCACCACGCGAAAAACTGCAAATTCTTGAAAATACTATCAATCAATTAGTTGCGGCAGGTTATCAGTACATCGGCATGGATCATTTTGCCAAGCCAGATGATGAGTTAGCGATTTTGCAAAACAGCGGTAAATTGCACCGTAACTTCCAAGGTTACACCACGCAACCTGAATGTGATTTGTTGGGCTTAGGTGTCTCGGCCATCAGTCAAATAGGTCAATGTTACGCCCAAAATCAGAAAGATATTAAGCAATATTATTCAAGCGTTGATGAAAAATCGAATGCGTTGTGGAAGGGTGTTGGTTTGAATGAAGACGACTTTATTCGCCGCGCGGTGATCAAACAATTGATCTGTCACTTCGAATTGGATTTTGGATCGATTGAATCACAATGGGATCTTAACTTTGAGGAATACTTCAAAGAAGATCTTCAATTACTTCAAACATTTATCAACGACGATTTAGTTAAATATGATACCCGTTCATTAAAAGTGACACCAAAAGGCGAACTTTTAATCCGCAACATCTGCATGTGTTTTGACGTTTATTTGCGCGACAGAGCCCGTCAGCAGCAGTTTTCGCGAGTTATTTAAGCGACCTAAAATCTCCATTTTTAGTTGAAGAGGTAGGCTAATTTTTGTATACCCAAGCCACCTCAAGATGCTAGTCTTCAGCAAGTCGAGAAGCGTGCCAAGAGCAAGGCATAAGATACGCGGTTAGGTTGTTCCTAATAAGTAGCTTATAACGCCGCTATTGGTCGCTTATCGCCTTGCCCTGCGGGAGCTTGGGTAGAAAGCGATTACTGCGTTATGATTCAAAATCAGGGAGTGGCCATTAATTGTGAATCATGCCTTGTACTCGCATCCTACCCTACCCAAGCTCTGAAACCTGCATTTTGAAGTAGCTTGGGTATAATCTGCCTCTTCTGTTTTTAAATGGATTTACCGTGAAAGTCGATTACACCACCTATTCTCTTAAAGATCTGCTCGATGTAAAAAGTCGCATTGACGCCGAACGCTTTCCTGAAAACTACGAAGTGCTTATCGATGAGATCGAGCGCAGACGTCGTTCAGGCAATCTACACGGTAACAATACCGATCACCTGATCAATAACTACGATTACGACGATGATGATGACGAAGAAGATATTTTCTTTCTCGACTTTAAACCCAATGCTAATAAAAAGCGTCGTCGCTTTGTTATTTGTGCTGCATTAATTATTACGGCTTGGACATTGTTATTGATTGGTAGAGATTATTGGGTGACATCATTGGAAGATGTTAGAAAATACGACACCACGGTTTCTAGCATGAAGTGTGTCATCACAGATGTTGAAAATGAAGAAACCGATGAGGTACGCCGCTATATCGACTTGGACGTGATGTCAGACATCGATCGTTTTACCGCATTTGATATCAGCCAGCGCATGTGTAATACCATTAAAAGTGAATACCCTACGGGATCGCCAATCTCCATTTGGCATAAAGACGGGATTATTTATCAGTTAAAATCTGATGAGCGCATGCTGCTATCTTATCGTTTGCTTAAACCGCGTATTCGCGCGTTCCAAACGCAAGATATGTATTTTTATATCTTTGGTTTACTGTTCTTTTGGGCATTGACTTTTAAGACAGTTATTAACGCCGTTTCTCCCGGAACTTTCACCAAGGAAGATTAAAAACGAGTAGCGCCGCTGTAGAAACGGCGCAGAACTCTTTTTCGATTATCCCTATTTCAACAAATCATTGTGATCTATCGCTATATTCTTTTTCAAGAAGCGATAGAGTTTTTTATCTTCAATAGGGTCGATAGGCTTAATAGCGCCGCCAATGTTGTCGCTTAAGGTTTTTTCCAATAGATATTGGTAGGCGAACATACCTAGGTTGCTACCAGGGGAATGGAGCGCCTTGGGATCGACGAATAAGCTCACTTTCTTATCCATTTCTTCCACCGTTAAGGCGTAGTTTTTTATATCGGCAATAAATACGCGGCGGTCATTTTTGCCAGCCCACATCACCAGCGGCTTGGTAATCTTGCCAGCGTTGGCGGCAGGTGAACGCTGATAATGCTCTGCCATGGCTTTATTATCGTCCCAATCAACCACGAGCTTTTTCATAAAATACTGTCGCGCTGGCTTATTGGTTTGTTTAGCAAAACGATAGTAGAGTTTGGCTGAACGACCAATATCATGTGGTGCCGCGCCTGCAAAACCCACTTGGAATAGCTCTGGATTAAAGGCTAACGCTGCTAGCACACTATATGCACCGAACGAATGGCCTGTTACCGCCATGCGACCTTTGTCGCCAATATTGTGTTTTAGCAGGAAGTGCACACCGTCGATAATGTCTTGCTGGATTCGACCATCGCCATGTTCGCCTGCAGTGCTGGCAAGGTAGGTTTTACCAAAGCCAGTTGATGAGCGAAAATTGGGCTCAAATACGATATAACCGCGATTAGCGAGTATTTGTGTCGAACGCTTATAACTCTCGTCAACACGGCTCCACGGGCCGCCATGAACGTTAGTTACCATAGGTGCTTTGCTAATATCCACACCAAGTGGCAAGGTTAAATAACCATTGATCAGAAAACCGTCGCGGCTGCGATAGTTGATGGCAAATTTCTTGGCGATTTCAGATTCTGGCAGCAGTTTTTTATCGGTATTTGCTTTGGCGATAACTTGCTGTAATGGCCTCGTAAACGCGCCTGTTTTCGGCTGATACAAGTAATAGATAACCGAGCTGCGTTGATTGTCGTGATCAACTACCAACCAAGGTTGCTTTGTGATGTCGGCGGTAATGGCAGTCGAAATATCAAATGACTTAGTCGCCAGCTTATTTTCAATGGCATCGAGATGAGATTGTAAATGCTTATCGGCGGCGTAATAGGTTTTGTAATCGCCGCGATAGCTAATCAACGGGGCTTTGAGGGTTCTGTGCTTTTCATCAAACTCAAACACGGCATTGTGGTGGTCGGCACGGTTTAAGGGATCGCTATGCAGTGCAGTGATTTTTCCACTTTTTACATCGACTTGCACAAGGCGTGAAAAGTCACTGCCTTTATTTGATTTTAGCCACAGCTGTTGTGCCACATTATCGAAATAGAGCACACCACACTTATCCAGCCAATCACATTGCCAAATTAGTTTTTCTTTGTCGCCAGAAATGTCGAAAATTAGCCGTTCGCCTTTATTATCATGCGCTTCGTTAGGGCGCATAACAAACGCAGGCTGGCCGAGGTGATTTATGCCAAACTTCATAAAGCGTTTATCGGTTTGATAGATAATCTCACTGTCGCCTTGGCTGTTATAACGAGTGACTAGATAGTGCTTGGTTTTCTTGTCCCAACGGTTCACTAACACGCTGTCGCGGTGAATATAATCGACGAGTAAAATTCCTTCGTGATTGCGGCGGTCTTTTTGAAACAAAACATGCGGTGCGGCATCTTCTTTGAGGTCGATGACGGCAATGTTTTTTCCGGTGTCTAAAAACAAAGATTGGCTATCTGCGGTCCACAGTGCTTCTTGCAATCGTTTAGTAGTAAAAAGCTTACGCGGTTTTTTGTGCTTGATGTTGTAAACCCAGAGTGAAACCACTCGTCGGTTATCAACACCGCTTTTCTCAAAATAACTGAGCCATTGACCGTCAGGTGACAATTCAACGCTGAAGATATTGCTGGTGGCTAGGATATCTTGATAATCGTGTAAATCAGGCTTAGCCTTTGATTGACTTAGCGCGACTTCACCTTGCAGTTGCTCGGCGGTTGTTTGTTGTATCAACGGAGCGCTGTAGTGATGACTTAGGCTTTGAATGTGTGTATCGATATCTTCAACGATAATCGCGCTTGCTGACAGTGAATAACAGGCAGCAGTCAGGCTCAACAGGCTTAATAGCTTTGATAAATTATTCATAATGTTTTTCCTAGTTACGCAGCCCGATTGGGCTGCGTTAGGGGATTAGTTGTTGGGTTGATGTTTGGCGGCGTATAGCGACTCGCGCCAATTGGTCATGAACAAAAAGGCAATTAGCCCTGGCAGAGCGCAAATTAAATTTAACACTGTCCACATGATGGTGTTGCTGGTGGATAGCTTAATTTTTCTAGCCAGTGCAAAGGTCACTAGGGCGCTCAAGATAGCTGCAACCAAAGCTACGATATAAGTGCTTTGCGCGTATACCATGCTTAAAGCATCCTTCATCTGTAGTCCGCCTTCTGGACGAGATGGATATCTAAGATTATCGAGTTGAGCGTATAGCGTGCCAACGATAATTGGTGAGAACCAGTAATCTTGATCTACAACCCACTGTGGTAATGCGCGATAGCCTTTAAATTCATGATGAGCGAGCACATCAACCTTGCCGAGGTGATCTATGAATGCCAAGCCAATTCCCGGGCGGTTAAAGCCAAACAACACACTAGACTTGTATTCAATTAAATAACCATCGATTAAATCGGTATAGCGAATAGTGGTGCTGTTGTTGTACGAAAATGGATGCTTCAGCTCTACCGCTGGTTCGCTATAGTCATTGGCTTCTTCAAAGTTTGCTGTATTAAACAAATAGAGCTTTTTATTTGATGCGATAGCGTAAAAGTCATGGGTTTCGCCGGGAGCTAGGGTGCTGAGATAGATTTCTTCGTCGCCTAGTTGATGCTTCAGCTCCATTTCTTTTTGCTGAAAATCAATCACGTAAATCGCGTTTCTTGTTTGAATAAACTGGTCAAACAGCACGCTAGGCACACCGTTAAACACATCGTCGGGCGTTATCTTGCTTTCAGGAGCAAGGAAGCCACGAGCACCAATATAGCCAAGTATTTCATCGGTTAACTTATGCGTGCCAACTAACACACCTAGGTTATGAGAAAATACCCATATCGCTTGATTGGCCTTATCTGTCAGCGCAAATTGACGATCGTGATGATGTGCTTGGCCAACAAATGGTTGTGGCATAAAGCGCGAGCGAACCCATTGCACTTCGGCATTTTCACTGCGTTTTACTAGCTGTGATTTTTGGGCGTTATTGTCGCCGACAAATTTCTCGATGAGTTCTGACGGTTTCATGCGCCAGACCTGACTGTAATAGCCTTCTTGTTGCTCGACTGTGTATTGATCTGGATGGGCGTCAAACATCATCATCGGTAGGTGATAATGCACTAATTGCGAGGCCATCAACATCGCCGTTAACCCCGGTTGTAACGCTAAAACGCTGAAAATTACCGCTGGTTTATTGCTTAGCTGAGCCGATAAATCCTCTTTAAACGACAGTCTTGCTAAGGTGAAAACAATAGCTAATGACAACAGACAAACACCAAATAATACTTCGTTGCTAACTATGTCATTTGAGCTAAACGCGAACACTAACCAACTTAGCGACAAAAAGGCAATTTTATGCGGTGATAGCACGATAAAAGAGCCGATAAAGTAACTAACGAGCGCCACTAAAAACAGCTGTATTGGGCGCAGGTAATGGCGCGATTCAATAACTAAATTAGAGCCTAAATCGTAACCCATAGTCACTACTAAAATAGGTAGCACCAAGGCGGCAAACAACATAGCTGCAGCAGCGCAACTGAGGGCTAAATGAATGTTTTTCACACCAATAGGGCGGTGGACTAAATAGGTCCAGTGGGCTTTACGGCGATGTAATGCCATCTGCAATATGCCAAAGCCTAAGCTGCACACCATCACCCAAACATTGGTGAGGAATACCTTGTTTTTAGTGGTTTCGATAATCGGCATCGTTAGTGAATGATAGAGCCAATAACCAATGGAAACCACACAAATAATTAGCGCTAATTTGCCAAAGCGCTTTAATTCGTTTTTAAATAAATCAAACATGAGAGAGCTCCTGTTTGCTGTTGTTTCCACGCAAAGCACGCAGCGCTTCACGCCAATCGTTGAGAATAAAGAAGGCGATTAATGCCGGTAGGCCGCCAATGGCGCTAAGAGTAATCCAGAGCAGACGATTACTGCCACTCATCGGTAGATTTCTAACTGATGCGAAGGTCATTAGTGCGGAGAAAGCTGCTAAACCAAGGCAGAACAGCCAGATCGAACTTGGGTAATCCCGTTGCCAAAAATACTTCATTGATTCAGGCGCCGTTTTAGGTGTTGTTAACAAACGGCCTAAGGTGAAATCTATTACATTGGCGACAATAGGCGACAAGGTAAAGAATTGCTCTGACAGTAGTCTAGGGAAGTGATATTGGTCAAAATCAATTTTCGCAATCGAGCTAATTTGTCCTTCGTGCTCAACGTAGATCAATTCACTGCCGCCCTGTTCAAATCCATAGAAGTGGTCGCTGGTAAACATCACTAAATAACCATCGGTCATTTGCGATATTTTTACGGTGACGTAATTTTCCGAAGCAATCGGATAATCAACGCGATGTAATGGCGCTATTGGTTTATCAGCAGTCATCGCATCTGTCTTATCAAACAATAACAAGGCTTTGTTAGTGCGCAGAATTGACAAGTCAAAGATATTCACTGGATTACCTAGCAGCTTTTCATTCGCCGGAGCTTGAAACAGCTTTGTGATGGTTTGCAGTTCAAAATCCACTTTAAACAGCTTATTTTGGGTGTAAATCAATTGATCGTTAATGATATTCGGAACAAACTCGAAGCGCGATTGTGGTGTCACTTTATCTAATGAATCAACAAAACCTTGGTTGGTTAAGTAACCGACGAGCTTATCATTGAGATAATTGCGCCCTTTAAACACCATTTCATCATGAGAGAAGACCCAAGAGTCCATCTCGCTAGTCCACATCGAATAGCTGCGATCAGCATTAAATATTTGATCTTTAACGGTCCGATTTTTGTTTAAAAGCCAGGTATGCTCAAATTGAGCCAGTGGTAATTGTCGAGCAAGAGATTGAGTCATTGGACTATCGCTATTGGCGATAATTTTTTCAAATTGCTGCAAGCTTTCAAGGCGTTCGAATGCGAACTGAGTATCGCGAGATAAATCCTTACTTGGATGGGATTTGGTTATCGCCAGAGGTAGGTGGTAATACACAGCCTGCGCCATGATTAAGAGAACAAACAGCAGTGGTTGCATGCTTAAGCTTGCCAAGACAATCATTGGTTTTTTAGACGATAGCTGGGTGCGATCTATTTTGAACGCGTTATGCGCCATATAAAAACTCAAAACCGCAAAAATCAGCGCAATAAAGATAACTACACTAGCTTCGGTATTCTGGCGCGAAATTATGTAGGTAATCATCCACAGCGAAATAACGGTCAGTTTTGACGCCGAAAGCATTACATACGAGGTAATAAAATAAGCGCTAATGGCGATAAACAGCATGTTGAGGCTGGTGAGATAATGACGTAAATCAACAGCGTTATTAGTCATTATATCGAGATAGGTCACTACAATGAAAAACGGCAGAATAAAGCCAAGCGTAATGATGGCAATGGCTGCTGCACTAAGCGCAAAGTGAATTTTAGCCATTGGCATCGGTCGATGAACTAAATAGGTCCAATGGTTTTTACGGGTGTGAAGCCACATTTGAACCGCGCCAACACCTAATGCACTTAACATTAAGATAAAATGATTAATCTCAATGGGATTGAGGATTGAAAGCATTTTTCCGTAAAAAATCCAGCCGGACATGAGCACTAAAAAGGCAATAAGAGCCACTAAGCGAAAGCGTTTAAACTCGCTTTTAAACAAATCAAACATGATAACTCCTAAGCTATTTCAGCTTTTGGTGCTTTGTGGTTTTGAGCCAATACCGAGTTGACCGCCTTCTCTAAATTAATTGGCGAACGAACAATAGATTCGGCATTTCTTTGCTTGAGGAAAGCTTCAAACTCGGCGGCATCTTGATCGGTAACCACTAAGTGATATTGACCTTCGATGGTTTTTTTCGTTAGTAGCCCTGGGATCTCATTATTGGCGGGTGCCGGGCCATCGAAGTCGCAAATCCAGTAGTGAATACGCTCTAAAAACTCATCTGGACTGGCCATGTATTTGAGCTCACCTTTCTCCATAATCACTAAGTTTTCAGCCACGCGTTCTATCTCTTCCATTTGATGCGAACAATAGATAATCGTGGTGTTATTGTCGGTTTCTGTGTACATCAAGGCTTCTAAAAAGGCTTGCTTAGCAACAACGTCTAATCCTAAGGTTGGTTCATCTAAGATCAGTAAATCAGGCGATTGTGCTAGTGCCATTGACAGGTTCAAGCCAGCGCGTTCACCGCGTGATAAGCCAGCTATTTTCTGGTGTCCCTGTACATCGAAATTACCGAGTACATTATCAAAAATGTCCTGACGCCAGCCGTTGTATAGATTGCGCTGCATTTGCATCACTTCATCAGCTGTCATCCATGTTGGCAAAGTGTGCTCTTCGTTAACGTAGCCAATTTTTCCACGCTGCTCAGGTGTGAGTTCACGACTGTTAGCGCCGAGAATTTCGGTAGTACCAAGCGTGGGCGCTTCTAGCCCCAGTAAAATGCGAAACAGCGTCGATTTACCTGCGCCATTAGCGCCAATCAGCGCATGAATTCCGCCTTTGGGAATAGCTAATTCTAAAGAATTTAACGCTATTTTACTGCCAAAGCGTTTCGTCAAACTCTTGGTTTCAATGATGTAATCAGTCATTGTTTTGATCTCGTTGAGTTAATTTATTCAATTGTTCCAACACATGGTCACTCACCTGTTGCGGTGTAAAATCTAAATGCATGACCTCATTAACAAACAGTTGCGTCGCCTCGGCTAACTTTTCGGTTTGCTCAGCCTTTGATAACGGCTGACTCACCTCACACGCGAACACACCCAATCCCTTTCGAGATTCCAACACACCTAAGTTGGTGAGTTCGGTGTATGCCTTGGCAACGGTATTGGCATTAATGGTTAATTGCATGGCTAGGCCACGCACGCTCGGTAATTTCGCGCCAGCTGGAATATTGCCAGTGGCTATTTCCTTGCGTATTTCATCGACTATTTGGCGAAAGATAGGTCGGGCGTCCCCGGGTACTATCTGGATCGCAATAGCAGTCACTTTGGTCATTATTTTAAATCTTAGGTGTACTATGTGTACTAGTACAGTAATACACTTTAGTGAGGTGTGCAAGAAATGATCGGGATTTTTGTAAATCTCAATTATTCAACTAGGTATTTTGTCTGCGCTTCAAAAAAAACGATTGCTAAATATTTGTTACAAAATCTTACCACCAAAAACGTATTCCTTGCTGCAAACGTGGCATCATACGGCCTGATAAAAATAATATTGAATTCAACTGACTACAGGTTCCTCCTATGAAGTTATTTAAAAAGTCATTGTTGGTGCTAAGCATCGCCAATGTAACGGCATTTGCACAGGCTACTGTGTTGCCGGAATCAGAAGCATTAGTTGCCGATCAAGCAACTGTTGCCTTGCAAGACAGCTTTAAAAAAGCAGCTGACGACAAAGCAAAAGCTGATGCGAAAAAAGGCGCTAAAAGCGACGCTAAAAAGAAGAAAAAAGACAAATTTAAGAAATACGACGATGTAATCACCGATAAAGCGGTAACATCGGAAGGTATCTTTACGACTCACCTTGTTGATAACAAAGTATATTTTGAAATTCCGGCCGCTGAGTTTGGTCGCGAATTCGTATGGCAAATCAAAACATCTGGTACACAACCGGGTAAGGGTTTAATCAGTGCTGATATCGGTCGTCAATACGTAGTATTTGAGCGTCATGGCGACAATGTATTACTGCGCAACCGCAACTACTCTGTGGTATCTGAAGATGGTTCAAGAGAATCGTTAGTTGTTAAGAAAGCATCTATCGACGGCATTATTGCTAAATTCCCGATTACTACATTCTCAAAAGACGAAGCTAAATCGCCAGTTATCGACATCACTAAGCTTTACCTAGGTGGCAGCAAGGATTTATTCCCGAATCCACGTAATCCTAAAGCGACTAAGTACAAGTTAAACGGAAAAGCGGCGCTAATCACTAAAGTTAAAGCCTTTGAAAAGAACATTGAAGGTACTGTTTTAGCACAGTTTAATAGCAGCAAAGGCAACCAGACTAACGAAATTCGTCACTCTATTTTTGCCCTACCTGAAACGCCAATGAAGCCGCGTTTTTACGACAAACGCGTTGGTTACTTCACGGCTAATTACTCAGACTACAGCTCAGAAAAGAACAAGCTAGATACGTTTAGCTTTATCAAGCGCTGGCGTTTAGAGAAGAAGAATCCAGAATTAGAAATCAGTGAGCCAAAAGAGCCAATCGTTTGGTACATCGATCGCGGCACGCCACAACGCTTTGTTGAAGCTGTTCGTGAAGGTATCGAGTTCTGGCAGCCTGCGTTTGAGCAAGCTGGTTTTAAAAATGCGATTATCGCGAAAATGGCCCCAACGATGGAAGAAGATCCAGATTGGGACCCAGAAGATGCACGTTACTCGGTAATTCGTTGGATTCCATCGGGCATTCCAAATGCACAAGGACCACACGTAGCCGATCCGCGTTCGGGTGAAATCATTGAAGCCGATGTTCGCATGTACCACAACGTTATTAAGCTACTTGAAGGCTGGTACTTCGCACAAGCGGGTGCAACAGATCCACGCGCTAAGAAATTACCACTGCCAAACGATGTAATGAGCGACTTAGTGCGCTTTGTTGTGGCACATGAAGTTGGTCATTCAACGGGCTTACATCACAACTTTATCGGTAACAACTCGTACACTATCGAGCAGTTACGCGATCCTGAATTCGTTAAAGAGTTTGGTGTTTCTTCATCAATCATGGACTACGCGCGCTTTAACTACGTAATGCAGCCAGATGATGGTGTATCACCAATTGATTACGATCCAGGTCCGTACGATAAGTTCGCTATCGAGTGGGGTTATAAAGAATTCCCAGGTGATTTATCGCCAAAAGAAGAAGCGAAACTGTTAAACAAAATTGCTGATCGTCAGCTAACAGACAAGCGCCTGCGTTGGGATGCATACTCGAAAGGCAGCAAGTTAGATCCACGCATCTTAACTGAAGCTATCGGTGACGACCCAGTTGAAGCGACTCGCTTAGGTCAGAAGAACAAAGAGCGCATCTTAGCCAACATTATCGAAGCTTCTACGTTTGAGCCAAACAAAGGTTACGACGAGCTAGATAGTGCTTACAGAACTGTTGTTCAGCAACACGCTCGCGAGCTTGGCCATGTGGCTAAAGCGGTTGGTGGTGTAATGTACCGCAACGAGTTAACGCAAGCGCACAAAGACAAGCAAGTATTCGTGCCATACGCTAAAGACAAGCAAGAGCGTGCGGTTGAGTTCTTAATCGACAACGGCGTTAACCTACCTGCATTCTGGAATAACGAACAAATTCTAGAGCGCATTGGTTACGACAAGTTTGAGCAATACGCAAACTACATTATTCGTTCAGCAGTTGGCGCGCCATTAACGTCTTACCGTTTAGATTCGCTGATCAAGCTGCAAGCGGCTGGTCAAGATGTGATGGATCCAGTTGAAACCATGAATAAGTACGTTGAAGCGATTTACGGTGATATTAAATCTCGTCGCCCACAATCTGATCAATATCGCGTAATGCTGCAAGATTACTTTGTAGCTAAGCTGCTAAAAGACATGGCGCCAGTTAAGTCTAGCCGTGGTGAAAAGCCATCAGCAGCTTATGTTGCAATGGTTCGTGGTATCGCTGCAGAGCTTAAATACAAGCTAGAAGCTGCTGCTAGAAAGCACGCTGGTCGTCTAAATGGCTACCGTTATGCTGGTTTAGCGGCTAAATTAGGCGAAGGTCTAGAGCCAAAAGTAACCGTGAATAAATAGTAACGCTATTCAAGGTCAAATAACTCTGTCACAATACCCTCGATATTTCGTGGTCTTGGGTTTGTGACAGATGTTTCAAGAGATAAAACAATATTTAGCCGATTCTGATTTGCTGCTAAACGCCGTTGGTGAAGGCATTTATGGCTTTGACTTAGAAGGCAATGCAGTATTTATAAACCCCGCTGCCGAACGCATGACAGGCTGGAAAAACAGCGAAATGCTCGGTCACAACATTCATCAATACCATCATCATAGCCACGCCGATGGCAGTCACTACCCCGCTTGCGAATGTAAAATTTACGGAACCCTCAAAGACGGTGTGAGCCGCGAAGTGAGTGGTGAAGTTTTCTGGCGCAAAGACGGCTCTTCATTTCCCGTTGAATACACCACAACAGCAGTTTATAGAGACGGCAACATCATTGGCGCAGTCGCGGTATTTCGTGATGTCACTCGGCAAAAAGCAGCTGAAAAAGCCCTTCATGATGCGTTGGACGAAGTAAAAACGCTGTCAAAACAACTGCAAACCGAAAACACCTACCTCATTAACGAGCTGCAACAGCAATGGTCTGGTCAGGGGCTGGTTGGTCACAGTGTGCAGTTTGAAAAAATGCTAATGCAGCTTGAGTTGGTGGCACAAACGCAAAGCACGGTATTAATCCTCGGTGAAAACGGCACTGGTAAAGAGCTGGTGGCGCGTAATATTCATCAGCTCAGTCCGCGTAGCAATACGCCTTTAATTAAAGTTAACTGTGCGGCATTTGCTGATAACCTGTTGGAATCTGAACTGTTTGGTCACGAACGTGGTGCCTTTACTGGGGCAATTGAACGCCGTAAAGGACGTTTTGAAATCGCCAATAACGGCACCTTATTTCTCGACGAAATTGGTGAATTATCGTTAAGTGCACAGGGCAAGTTACTGCAGGTGCTGCAAGAGCAAGAGTTTGAGCGTGTCGGTGGCAATAAAACCATTAAAGTGGATATTCGAGTGATTGCCGCTACTAATCGCGATTTACAGAAAATGGTGGATGAAGGCACGTTTCGGATGGATTTATTTTATCGCCTCAATGTGTTTCCAATTCATATCCCACCGTTACGTGAGCGTATTGAAGACATCGAACCGCTATGCCATGAGATTATTCACAAGCTCAATGCAAAGCTGGGTAAAAACATTCGTGGAATCAAGAAGAAGAGCCTAACGAAACTCAAGCAATATCATTGGCCAGGCAATATTCGTGAGTTGCAAAATGTGCTTGAACACGAAGCCATTTTAACCACCAGTGACATCATGGAAGTTCGGCGCGAGCTAAGTGCCAATGGCAATAAGAACAATAAAACTATGTGCACTATGGCTGAAGCTGAGCGAGAGCACATTGAGCGCGTATTAAAGCATTGCCAATGGCGTATTGGCGGAAAAACAGGGGCTGCTGCCGTTTTGGAGTTGCCAGAGAGTACGTTGCGTTCGAGAATGAAAAAATTGGCGATAGCAAGGCCAGAATAACCTGCGTAATTGCAGTAAAAAAAGAATTGAAAAAGGGCAGTTGAGATGAGTTATTTATGTATTTACCACAAGAATTGTGCCGACGGTTTTGGCGCGGCGCTAGCGGTTAAGGTGTATTGCGACAAGTTGGGTGTTGAGTGTGATTATTTGCCTGCGCAATATGGCCACGAAGCACCTGATGTCACAGGGAAAAAGGTGTTTATTGTCGACTTTTCTTATGATCGCCAAACCTTAATGTCCCTTAATCAGCAAGCTGAAAAGCTGACGGTAATCGATCATCATAAAAGTGCGATGGAAGATCTCGACGGTTTAGATTATTGCGTATTTGATATGACGCGCTCTGGCGCGGTGCTAACGTGGGAAACTTTAAATCCTGAATTGCCAACGCCACTGGTGCTGAAATACGTGCAAGACCGCGATTTGTGGCAGTGGCAGATGCCGCAGAGTAAAGAAGTTTCAGCGGCGTTGCTAACCCTGCCAAAGCAGCTTGATGTTTGGCAACCGTATCTCGACGACGAGAAAGTTGCCGAATTAATTGTAAAAGGCAGTGCTATTGTCGATTATCAAAACCTGCAGTTGGCGAAAACGCCACAGGGTGACAAGGTGCCAATGGCAACTATCGGCGGTTATCGCGTCCCTTGTGTTAATGCGACGCATCTCATTAGTGAAATGGGGGAGCAATTGGCGCAAGGCCACCCGTTTGCGGCATTGTATTTCGACCGTTTAGACAAACGCGTTTATTCACTACGCTCTGCTAAAGACGGTATCGATGTGGCCAAAGTGGCTGAGCAATATGGCGGTGGTGGTCATTTTCACGCAGCAGGTTTTGCTGTCGACAAGCCAGCAATCGATATTTAATAGCCATTTAAATAAAATATTTTACGCGATATATCGTGGGTGTCACGATATGTCGCGTTTTTGTTTTGAGCGATAAAATTAAATATCATGAATATTCAATAGGTTATTTTTGTTTAAAATTGGCGCGCTACTTGCCAATAGAGAAGTATAAATTTATTAAAAAGTAGCAAGAGCATGTCCGTAAACATCGATCCAAAAGATCTGATTATTGCCCCAGGTAGTAATCAGAAAAGCGCCATTTATGTGCGCGAACAAAAGGGTAAATACCAACGTATCCGTCGTGGTATTGCCATGTTTTTAATGACGTTATTTGTGATTTTACCGTGGATAGAGATAAATAATTATCCCGCTATCTTACTTGATGCCAGTAACCAGCAGTGGCACATTTTCGGTAATACCTTATATCCGCAAGATTTTCCTGTAGTGGCTGGCCTATTTATGGTGGCGGCATTCGCACTCTTCTTTATCACAACGTGGTTAGGCCGAGTGTGGTGTGGTTTTTTGTGTCCACAAACACATTGGCTATTCATGTTTTTCTGGTTAGAAGAAAAGATTGAAGGAAGTCGCAATCAGCGTATCAAACTCGACAAGCAAGAAATGAATGGCGAGAAGTTCATTAAGAAAAGTCTTAAGCACACGAGCTGGGTTGTGGTGGCATTTCTAACTGCAACAACGTTTGTTTCTTACTTTATGCCTCCTATTGAGCTTTATTCTGGAATCATCAGTGGTGAACTAGGTATTCAGCCATGGTTTTGGATTGTATTTTTTGCAGTGTGTACTTGGGGTAACGCTGGTTTCTTGAAAGAGAAAATGTGTTTGCACATGTGTCCGTACGCGCGTTTCCAATCGGCGATGTTTGATAAAGATACTTTGCTTGTTGGCTATGATGCTACTCGTGGTGAAGACCGTGGCCGTCGTCGCCGTAAAGACGATCACAAAGCCATGGGCTTAGGTGACTGTGTTGATTGTAACCTTTGTGTTGATGTTTGTCCGACAGGCATCGATATTCGTCACGGCTTGCAGTACGAGTGCATTAACTGTGGTGCTTGTGTCGATGCTTGTGATCAAACTATGTCGCAGTTTAATTACCCGAAAGGCTTGATTAGTTTTACTAGTGAACACGAGCTTAAGGGCGGTAAAACACACTTGTTTAGAGGGAAAATCATTGGTTATGGCATCGCTTGTATCTTGATATTCGCGGCAATGGCAGGTTATTGGTTCACGCGCTCAGATGTTGAGCTCAATATTTTGCGCGATCGCAACGTGCTATATCGCATTAACAACGACGATTTAATAGAGAATAGCTATCAACTCAAGCTGCTAAACAAAGCGCCACAAGCGCGCAGCTTTAGTATTCAAGCGACTGGTATCGATGGCATTCAATCGAGTTTAACTAAAACGTTTGCTATAGATTCAGGCGAGATGTCGTCACAGGTCATTACGCTAACGGCTGATCCGGTGAATTTACCGCGCCGTGTACTTCCTATCGAATTTATAATCAGCGATATGGAAACTGGCGAAGTATTAATTAAGCACGAATCGCGATTCTATAGCGAGTAACCCTTTATTGTGGAGGTTTTGCGCTGGTCATACCCTAACTTATGGCCAGCGCCTTTTTATTCTGTTAGTTTATATTCAAGCCACTGCAATATGTAGGTTGGGTATATGTTCATCAAGGATTCGATATAGTTGTATCTAGGGTATCTAGTACAACTTCAAATAAGGAAATCAGACAATTATGAAAAAACTATCAGCTTCTCTAGCCTTCTTAGCATTAACTTCAGGCGCGTGCTTTGCACAAGACTTTACCATCACAGCGCAGCAACAAACCACCTCTATTAACGCTGGCACACATGCGTTTAACGGCAATGTGATTATTCAATACTCTGGTCCGTTAACTACTCGTTCTAACTCTCAAATCGTTAAAATGAGCGATAACACACGTGTATTAAGTGGCAATGTTGAGCTTGAATTCGACAATGTTGTCGCAAAAGGTGATGAAGTTACCTTGCGACATAAAGACGGCCAAGTCATTATTTCCAGTGAGCATTTAACGCTTATTTCAAAATAATTTCACAGCAAGATTGGATAACCCGAGCTCAGGTTAGGTACAGTTTTAACTGGTTAAAGTGAGTTGTCTTTTACTCACGTTCTGCTTGTTATGCATCGATTATTTGTCGCTTTAGCCGTTTGTTTTTCTTGTTTTATCATTTGGGTTATTTATCTCGCCAATACTGGCCAAATGGTTGGCTGGTTTACCTTTTTTACCCAGCTTCCCCATGGCGATAAAATTGGTCATTTCTGTATTTTTGGCACGCTCACCTTACTCGCGAATCTCTCAACTAAATGCCGAACGTGGCAATGGAAAAAAATCCACTGCTATTGGGGCAGCAGTGCAGTTTTACTGTTTGTAACTATCGAAGAACTGAGTCAACATTTTCTACCCCGCCGAACGCTAGATATTTATGATTATTTGGCTGATTTAGCAGGAATTGGGCTGGCGAGTTTTATCTCGTGGCTGATCGCGGTAAACTGGCCGCAGATTTTTGCAAAATCACAGGGAAAACACCTCTAAAGTCGGAGGTATTGTTTAACGTTCGAGCGTGATATTAAATGACAGCCTTTAAAAAAATCAGTTCACCACTCGTCGATCAACAAGTGAGTAAGTCATATCAAATTGAAAGTGATTATGATGAAGCGACTGAGCCTGTAACCGCCGTTAGCACTGGACATCATTTGATTGCCGACTTTTATGGTGCGTCACAACTCAATGATATAAAGCTGATGGAAGATGCGCTAACTAAAGCAGCTGATTTAGCTGGTGCAACACTATTACACATTCATATTCACACTTTTGCTGGCGGTGGCGGTATCACCGGCGTTGCGCTACTCGCTGAATCACATATCAGTGTCCACACATGGCCAGAGCTTGAATACGCTGCATTTGACGCCTTTATGTGTGGTAATGCTCAGCCTCAAAAGGCTATTTCTTATTTAAAATCTGTGTTTAAGCCACAGCGAGTCGAGTTAAAAGATATCGCTCGCGGATAACTCCATCCTTCGAAAAATCCCATTCTATTGAACCACTTCTGAGTTTTCAGCAGTGGTTTTTTATTGTCTTTGAGTCAGGCCTTTACTTTTTATTTCAAACCTCTGTTTACATCTTCTAATTATGGCGTACACTTGTGCGCTTAAATTCAGCTAACAAGTGTACTCTTAAAATGTTATCTCGAACTATCAATAAATTGAGCCAATGGTTTTTACATCATCAAAGCTTGGCAGCATATGTTGAACCTGTTGTTCAGCAATGGTTTCCAGCATGGCGCTCTGATGCTTATCGGGCGCAAGTTGTAGAGGTCGACCATTCGCGCGCCAATTGTAGTTTACTGACACTTTCGATGCCTCGAACATGGCCGATTCATCACGCTGGCCAGCACATTCAATTGACGATTGAAGCGAACGGTCGTTTGCTCAACCGAACTTTCACCGTTGCTAGCTCGCCAATTGAAACCAAGAAAAATCGCCAAATTACGTTATTAATTAAGCGTCATCAATTTGGGCAATTTACTCAGCCGCTAGAGCATGTTGCTGTTGTAGGCGAGTGGTTTTCAATCTCGAAGCCCGCTGGCAAATTTGTTTTTGAAAGCGAAGAGCTGCCTGTCACTATGATCGCCGCAGGCTCTGGCATAACACCGATTATCGCGATGTTATCGCAACATCTCGCAAGCTATTCACAGCCCGTGCATTTGCGTTATATCGCATCACGTGATCAACACTTCTTCGTTGAACAGCTTTCTGCGCTTGCGCAAGAGCACGCTCATTTCTCAGTGGAGTTATGCAATCGTCAGCAACACGAAGTAACGCCGTTGTTTGTCGATGAACAACCGCGAGATGTTTATTGCTGTGGCCCTGCCGAATTAATGAAAAAAGTACGTTCTCAAGCTAACGCATTGGGCTTTTCATATTTCGAAGAGCAATTTTCGTTTCTACCTGAAATTAGTGAGGAGCAGCAAGACTTTGCGGTGCAATACAACCGTAAAAAACTCACCGTTTCTAATCAAGCAAACTTATTGAGTGAACTAGAGCGTCTGCAGCAATCTGTTATTCGCGGCTGTGGCATGGGCGTTTGTCACCAGTGCCAATGCGTGAAAAAGAGTGGTGTGGTGAAAGATATGCGCACTGGCCAGTTGTCTGGCGCAGGTGAGCAATTAATTCAGCTGTGTGTGTCGCAGCCGGTGAGTGATTTGGAGTTAACGCAATGAGCGAAATAGATTACAGAGCTTTTGAAATGGCTATTGATGGCATAAAACAACGCACTATGGCCAAAGTGGGCTCGCATGATGCAGCCTATATTCGCAAAGTGATTCGCCGTCAACGCTATTGCGAATGGAGCGGTCGCTTATTGCTAATGACGGTATTTATTCACCCAGCATTGTGGGTTGTCGGTGTTTTGTTACTCGCATTGGCGAAAATATTAGAGAATATGGAAATTGGCCATAACGTGATGCACGGTCAATACGATTGGATGAACGACAAGCACATTAACTCGAAATCTTATGAATGGGATATTGCGTGTGATGGTGCCAGTTGGAATAGGGTGCATAACTACGAGCACCATACTTACACTAATGTTATCGGTAAAGATCGCGACTTTGGTTACGGTTTGTTGCGTTTATCGAGTGACTTTAGATGGCGAGTTAAGAACCTGTGGCAGTTTATTACTTACTTTAATCTAAGCGTGTTATTTCAGTGGGGCGTGTCTTATCACGAGCTCGCTGGCGAACGCGTTTTCTTGGGTAAGAAAAAAGACAACCGTCGCGATTGTGTTAATCACGGTGAGTTAAAGCGCCGTTTCTTTAGCAAAGGAGCACGTCAGTTGATTAAGGACTACGTGCTGTTTCCAGCGATTGCCGGACCCATGTTTTTGTGGGTGATTGCGGGAAATGCCATTGCCAATTTACTTCGCAATTTATGGACCTCAACCATTATCTTTTGTGGTCATTTCACCGAGCACGTTCATACGTTTACGCCTGAATCGATTGAAAATGAAAGTTTGGGACATTGGTATTATCGCCAAGGGTTGGGCTCGTCGAATATTCAAGGGAAACACTGGTTTCACGTGTTGACGGGACATTTGAGTTTTCAGATCGAGCATCACTTATTTCCCGATATGCCATCATCGCGTTATCAGGAAGTTGCGCCACAGGTGCAGGCGGTATTTAAGGAATTTGGTATTCCCTATAACACCGGAAGTTTTTGGACGCAGTATAGCGGTGTGGTAAAGCGAATTTTGCGTTATTCGTTGCCTGATAAGAAGCAGGTAACTACTGTTTAGTTCATGGGCCTAGATTTCGAAATCTAGTTAGTAAGGTGGATACGAAAAGAGCATCAAATTTGATGCTCTTTCATTTATCTAGCTTTACATTTCTCAATCAGCGCTTGTTTCTCAGTGGCTGATAAATAAGCCTGCTTTAATCCATTTTGTTGTAGCGTTAATAGCTCTTGCTCCGTTAAATCAATAGCTTTCGCTGCTACCGTGTATTCGTGGGCTATTTCAATATCGCTCACGCCTGGATCGTCGGTGTTGAGCGATACATTAATGCCATGAGTTAAGAATTTCTTAATCGGATGTGTTTGATAATCGCTGACTGTGCTGGTTTGCACGTTACTTGTTGGGCAAGACTCGATACCGATTTGGTGCTCAGCTAAATAATCCATCAATTTGGGATCGTGAATCGCTTTCACGCCATGGCCAATACGCGATGCGCCTAATTTTTGTATCGCATACCAGATGGCTTCACTACCTGCTGCTTCACCTGCATGTGCTGTAATATTGAAACCCGCGTCACGGGCTTGCTTGAACTGGCCAACGAATAATTCGCTAGGAAACCCTAATTCATCGCCAGCTAAATCAACGGCAACAATGTTGTCGCGTTGGCTGGCAATAGCGTCTAGTTCAACTTGGCAGGCATCAACACCGAAAGTGCGTGATAAAATACCGATTAGATTAGTTCGCACGCCGAATTTTTCTTGGCCTGCTTTTACACCATCGACCACAGCTTCAACAACACCTTGCGCTGGCAGTTTGTGGCTCATCGCCATATAACCCGGACTAAAACGTAGCTCTGCGTAATCGAGGCCAGCGTTAAAGGCATCTTCAACATTTTCAAAAGCGATACGGCGGGCAGCGTCTAAATCGCCAATCACACCCACCATCCAATCGAGTTTCGCTAAGAAGGCGACTAGTGAAGGTTCTTTTTCAACAATCTGCACATGAGGTTTTAAATCGATAAGGTTATCGGCAGGAAGCGCTACGTTGAATTGACGGCCAAGATCCAAAATGGTCTGCAATCTCACATTGCCATCGAGATGACGGTGAATATCTGTCAGTGGAATGTTTCTATTGATCATTGCAGGCACCTTTTTTGTATTAACCTGAGTTCGTGATAATAAATGCCTTTCTGAAAGCTCTTTTTACCGCTAACTACGTTAAATCCACTTGCAATAGGCTAGCTATTGACGCGTAGATTTGCCTTGTTTTCGATAAAAATGGCTAATCAGAAAGAAAATACCATCTCTTAACCCGAATTCAGGTTATTGAATTTTTTCTTATCATAACAACAATTTTGCGTCCTTGTTTTACATAGGCATTAAACCTTTGCGCTAGCTCACAGGGTATCTGAGCTGGTTTGATGAGTTAGTGTTTTAAGTTAATGAAATTATAAGAAATGAGAGTTCTATTTTATCATCGCAACGATCTTACGGCCTTGTTTACTATATGCCACAAAGCGTGCTGCGATCTCGGATGGTATTTGTTCTGGTGGCATCAGTGTAAACCCTAGATTGTTATAGAAGGCTTCGAGATGTTGATAGGGAAAGCTATAAACTTGAGGTTGTTGCCCACACAATGCTTTGATCAATTGGCTAGCAATGCCTTGTCCGCGCTCGCTTTCTGCCACGTGTACACCAGTTAAAAACCAGTGTTCTTGGATCGGCGCTAGTCTTGCGATACCAACAATGTTGCCATTTTTTCTCGCCACCATAACGATATTGTTGCCAGAGGCGCTGCCACCGACTTTGTGAGTTTTGTAATACTTATTCGCCAGCGGAATCATGATGGCTGGCAGTTGCTCAATGGAGTACATAAAAATAGAGCTAGCCGAGCGGCTAGCTCTGAGACGATTAGCGCATTGTCACGAATTCTTCACCCGACGTTGGGTGAATCGCTACTGTGCGATCGAAATCTGCTTTCGTTGCGCCCATCTTGATAGCAACGGCAAAGCCTTGGATGATTTCATCACAGTTAAAGCCGATGCAGTGCAGGCCAACAACTTTTTCATCGTCACCAGCACAAACTAGCTTCATGCGAGTTGGTTGACGGTGTTGAGTTACCGCGCTGTACATTGCAGTAAATTGCGAGTTGTACACCTTAACGTTTTCCGCGCCGTATTTAGCGATAGCATCGGCTTCGCTTAAACCGATAGTGCCGATTGGTGGGTGACTAAATACCACGGTAGCGATGTCGCTGTAATCTAGATGCGCATCGTCTTGACCGCCGAATAAACGCTCGGCTAAGTGACGACCCGCCGCAACGGCTACAGGAGTTAATTCAACCTTGCCACACACATCGCCAAGGGCGTAAATGCCGTCAACGTTAGTGTTTTCATATTTATCAGAAGGAATGTAACCGCGCTCGTCTGTTGCAACGCCAGTAGCTTCAAGATTGAGGTTCTCGGTTACTGGACGACGACCAATTGCCCATACAAGACAATCAACCTCGATGCTCTCGCCACTTTCTAGATTTAGCGTTAATGAAGCATCGTCATTTTTGATGACCGATTTTGGTGTGCTTTGCGTGTGAAGCGTTGGGCCTTCAGCAGCCATCACTTCCACTAGTGTATCGCTTAGCATGTCATCGAATGCGCGAAGTGGCTTGTCGCGGCGTACTAATAAGTGGGTCTCGCTGCCTAGTGCATGCATCACACCCGCTAATTCAACGGCGATGTAACCTGCACCAACTACCGCAACGCGTTTTGGCTGTTCTTGTAAGGCGAAGAAACCGTTTGAATCGATACCGTATTCAGCACCTGGAATATCAGGTGTCACTGGTATACCGCCTACGGCGATAGTGATGTGTTTTGCGCGGTATTGCTTGCCATCAACTTCGACAGTATTTTTGTCGATGAAGCGAGCATAACCGTTGATAACAGTGACGTTGTTATTACCTAATACGCGATCGTAAGATGCGTGAATACGACTGATATAAGCTTCGCGCTCTTTGATTAGTTGTGACCAGTTAAAACCTTCGCGCTTAAACTCGAAACCATAGTCTGGTGCGTAAGTTAGCGCTTCGGCGATATGACCGGCATACCACATAACCTTTTTAGGAACACAACCAACGTTAACACAGGTGCCGCCCATCGCTTTCGCTTCAATAATGGCACACTTAGCACCGCGCATTGAGGCGCGGTTTGCGCTGGCGATGCCGCCACTGCCGCCGCCAATCGAGATATAATCAAATTCTTCAATCATGAGTTGTTCCTATTTAGACGTGTTGGCTCAGTATAACCAGATCCACAATTATTTCGAGCAAGACTTTTCGATGTTGATGATAGACCCTAGCTATCGACGATTTCTTTCATCAACGCCTTGAATAACAGCTCGTTTATCCCCATTCTAGTTAGCAGTTAAAAATAAAAAGGGCAGCATCATGAGCGACGCTACGCAATCACTACAAGACAACCCATTGTTTACCATGACGGGCTTACCACCGTTTAGTCAGATCAAACCTGAGCATGTAGAGCCAGCGGTGACTGAAGCGATTAAATTGTGTCGCGAGAGTATTGAAAGCGTTTTAGCCAATGATGCGCCATTCACGTGGGACAACTTGGTTGCGCCGTTGGAAGAATCTGACGATAAGTTAAATCGCATTTTCTCACCAGTAAGCCACCTTAACGGTGTGTTAAACAGCGAAGAGTTACGCCAAGCCTATGAAGCCTGTTTACCTAAGTTAAGTGAATACAGCACCTGGGTTGGTCAAAATGCTGATTTATATAAAGCTTACCAACAAGTAGCTGATAGCGAAGGATTTAAAGAACTGACCGCAGTTCAACAGAAGGTGATTAATGATGCCCTGCGCGATTTTAAATTGTCCGGTATCGCGTTAGCGCCGGAGCAACAGAAGCGCTACGGCGAGATTAGCATGCGTTTGTCAGAGCTTGGCTCGAACTTTAGCAACAATGTGTTAGATGCTACCGCAGGCTGGACTAAATTAATTGCCGATGAAGCGCAATTAGCAGGTTTACCACAAAGTGCTATCGATGCAGCGAAAGCGGCAGCACAAGAAAAAGAGCAAGACGGCTGGTTATTTACTTTAGATTTCCCAAGTTACTTGCCTGTTTTAACTTATGCCGATGATGCCAACTTTCGTGAAGAAATGTACACCGCCTTTAGCACCCGTGCATCAGATCAAGGGCCAAACGCAGGCGAGTGGGATAACAGCGAAATTATCAATGAAACCCTAGCACTGCGCCATGAGCTGGCGCAGTTATTAGATTTCGATAGCTTTGCCGATAAATCGCTAGCTACTAAGATGGCTGAAAACCCTGCGCAGGTAGTGGATTTCTTAGAAGATCTGGCCGCTAAATCAAAACCACAAGCACAGCGTGATCTCGATGAATTGCGCGCCTTTGCTAAAGAACATTATAACGCCGATAACCTGCAAGTTTGGGATATGGCGTATTACGGTGAAAAATTAAAGCAGCACACCTACGCCATTAGCGATGAAGAATTACGCCCTTATTTCCCAGAAAATAAAGCGGTAGCGGGTCTGTTTGAAGTAGTTAATCGCCTTTACGGCCTAACCATTATCGAGCAACCTGATGCCGATGTGTGGCACAAAGACGTTAAGTACTACAACATTAGCGATCGCAATGGCGAACATCGCGGTAGCTTCTATTTTGATTTGTACGCCCGTGCCAACAAGCGCGGCGGTGCGTGGATGGCAGATTGTTTAGATCGCCGTGTTAAGGCGGGTGGTCAGTTGCAAGATCCGGTGGCGTTTTTAACCTGTAACTTCAATAAACCTGTTGGCGACAAGCCTGCGCTATTTACTCACGATGAGTTAGTGACCTTATTCCACGAATTTGGCCACGGCTTGCACCATATGCTAACTAAAATCGATATTTCAGCGGTATCTGGTATTAGCGGTGTACCTTGGGATGCGGTTGAATTACCGAGTCAGTTCTTGGAAAACTGGTGTTGGCAAGAAGAGGCGCTAGCCTTTATTTCAGGTCACTATGAGACTGGCGAGCCGTTGCCAAAAGAGATGCTAGATAAACTGCTAGCGGCGCGTAATTATCACAGCGCAATGCAAATGATTCGTCAGCTTGAGTTCTCATTATTCGATTTCAAATTGCACCTTAACTATGATCCACAAGTTGGCGCCCGCGTTGGCGAAGTACTCGATGAAGTGCGTCAGCAATATTCAGTAGTAATTCCGCCGAGCTTTAACCGTTTCCAACACGGCTTCTCACACATCTTTGCTGGTGGCTATGCGGCGGGCTATTACAGCTACAAGTGGGCTGAAGTTCTGTCAGCAGATGCTTTCTCGCGCTTCGAAGACGAAGGCATTTTTAACCGCGAAGCGGGTATTTCGTTTTTAGAAAGCATTCTTGAGCAAGGTGGTTCGCAAGAGCCGATGGCCTTGTTTAAAAACTTTATGGGACGCGAACCACAGGTCGATGCATTATTGCGTCACAGCGGAATTGAGGCTGCCTAATGAATAACATCGTAGAGCCAACGGGCGACGCTAAAGTCGAGCATTTCGAAGCCATCATTAGCCGTGCTGCTGAGCGCAAAGGCGGCGAAGAGGCGTTAGCAAGTTTGGTGTATCAGCCATTGCCGAAAAACGAAATTGCCAAGGTAACTGCCGATCGCGTGTTGTCTCAAATGACGAAATCGATATTTCAGTCGGGTTTTGTATGGCGCGTTGTTGAAGCTAAATGGCCTGATTTTGAAGAGCATTTTTTCAATTTTAATCTCGAAAAAATCTTGATGATGCCTGATGAGATGGTTGAGCGTAAGGCGACGGATCCAAAGATTATCCGCAACCTTAAAAAGGTCACGACTATTCGCGAAAACGCGCTGCTAATTAGCGATCTTGAGCGTGAACACGGCCCTATCGGTCAGTTTATCGCTAATTGGCCAGAAGACGACATCATAGGCTTATGCGATTTATTTAAACGTCGCGGCGCTCGCCTTGGCGGTTTCACTGGCTACAACGTGCTGCGTGCGCTAGGTAAAGACACCTTTAGATTATCGTCTGATGTTGAAAATTACATGCGTGCTCGCGGCGTGATTACCGGTGGCTTGCAAACGAAATCTAGCCTTAAGGCGATTCAAAAGCAATTTAACGAATGGCATGAGCAATGTGGTTTATCACTCACCGAAATGAGCATGATTTTGGCGTATAGCGTTGGTGATAACCGCGTTGGGTTTAGTCAATAATGGCCACGCTTAATATTACCGTTGTTGCGGACAATGAATCGCTAGTTGAGCGCGCGCAAGAACTTGCAGTGCGCTGGGGGCTAGCGACGCAAACGCAAGAACATCATCAATTTCAATTGCAGTTAACGGCTGAACGCCTGCAGCTTATTAAGCTCGATGAACCAAAGCTCGGCGCTGTCTATGTCGACTTTGTCGAAGGTGCTGTTGCCCATCGCCGTAAATTCGGTGGTGGTCGCGGCCAGTTAATTGCTAAAGCCTGTGGCTTAAAATCTGGCGCTAATCCGACGGTACTCGACGCTACTGCTGGTTTAGGGCGCGATGCCTTTGTGCTGGCGAGTTTGGGTTGTCATGTCACCATGTTCGAACGTTCGCCTGTGGTGGCGGCGTTATTGGATGATGGCCTGCAACGGGGTTATCAAGACGCAGAAATCGGCGAGTGGTTATCGCAGCGCCTGACCTTAGAGCATAACAATTCGCTGGACGGTTTAGCTAAACTGACCGACAGTCATGATGTTGTATATCTCGATCCTATGTTTCCGCACCGCAAAAAGTCGGCGCAGGTTAAAAAAGAAATGCGTGTGTTCCAAAGTTTAGTGGGGGCTGATCCAGATGCCGATGGCTTATTGGACTTAGCCATCAATGCCGCGACTAAACGCGTGGTGGTAAAGCGCCCAAGTTACGCCGATTATCTCAATGATAAAAAGCCCAGCATGCAACTGGACTCTAAGGCAAATCGCTTCGATGTTTATGTTCAGGCGGCGATGGTTTAGTGCGTTTTTATTTTTGGTGAATATAAACGCTTTTTACGTTGTGATTTTTATTTAATGCTCTAAACTTTATTTCTATCTGTATATACAAGGATTGTATGATGAATCAAACCACACGGATTTGGGTCAATATTCTCTTTTTCTTCCTTACCTATTTTTGCGTTGAAATTATTATTCAAGGCATTTACATAATTATCGCCGATATCCCTATTGAAGGTGATTTAACGCTCACAGAGTCGGAATTTTTAATTACCACCGTGCTTTCGGCGATTATTGCATCTGTGGTGGTGTATTTTTTTGTAAAACCAAACGACGCATCAAAACAATTGCGAGTTGGCTTAACGGCACAGCATAAGTTACGCGACTTTGCGCTCGGGACAGCGCTGGGTACGATTGTGATGGTATTTGGTTTTGGTAGCCTATTCGCATTGGGTGAGATTCAGATTAAGAATATCTCATTCGATGCAATGGACTTAGCTTGTTCAACGATTG
Organism: Psychrobium sp.; assembly: GCA_049607155.1. Taxonomy (GTDB): domain Bacteria; phylum Pseudomonadota; class Gammaproteobacteria; order Enterobacterales; family Psychrobiaceae; genus Psychrobium. The sequence goes on along the minus strand of JBMYWG010000016.1, from coordinate 21,817 downwards.
GTTTTTTGGCGGTTGCCTATGGCGAGCAGTTGGTTTTTCGTGGTTATCTAATGCGTAAATTACAGCTCAAATACAGTGCGACCACTGCCTTAATCGTATCTTCTATTATTTTTACCATTATGCATTTGGCCAACGACAATTTATCGCTTGTGGGTGTGTTTGATCTGTTTGTTGCTGGAATAATGTTGGGCGCTATTTTCTTATACACCAAGAACTTGTGGATGGTAATTGGCCTGCATTTTAGCTGGAATTTCGTGCAGAGCCACCTTGGTTTTAACGTAAGTGGTCTCGATTCGTACTCTATTATTGAAACTCAGTATATTGAGGAAAACTTCCTAAATGGTGGTGCTTTCGGGTTTGAGGGATCTATTCTTTCCACACTGGCTCAGCTTGTTATTTTGATTGCGTTGTATTTCCTCCTTCGCAAACAAAGCAACACGCAATTGACTGCTGCAAAGGTATAGCACGATAAAAACCTCTATCGTGATAGAGGTTTTTTGTTAAGTGTGGCAGTTTAAGCTTGGCTTTGTGCCAGTGCTTGCTCGACATCAGCAAGGATATCGTCGATGTGTTCAATACCAATCGATAGGCGCACCATTTCTTGTTTTACACCTGACTTTTCTAATTCTTCGGCGTTTAACTGGCGATGCGTTGTCGATGCTGGGTGACAGGCTAGAGATTTGGCATCACCAATGTTAACTAGGCGAGTAACAAGCTCCAGTGCATCGATAAATTTCGCGCCGGCTGCTTCGCCACCTTTGATGCCAAAACTAAGGATGGCGCTAGGTTTGCCGTTATAGTATTTTTGCGCTAGCTCGTGATCTGGTGAGCTAGATAACCCCGCATAATTTACCCAAGATACTGCCTCGTGACTTTCTAAAAATTCAGCCACTTTTTGGGCGTTTTCGGTATGGCGCTCCATGCGTAAACTCAGCGTTTCTAGACCCTGCATAATTTGAAAAGCATTAAATGGCGTAATGGCTGCCCCCATGTTGCGAAGCGGCACCACGCGAGCGCGGGCGATAAAGGCTGCGGCAGCAAAGGTTTCTACGTAATTCACACCGTGATAAGACGGATCTGGCGTATTTAATTGTTCAAAACGCTGAGGGTGATCGCCCCACGGGAAGTTACCTGAATCAACGATAATGCCGCCGATTGAGGTGCCGTGACCGCCAATGTATTTGGTTAGCGAGTGAACGACGATATCGGCACCATGCTCAAATGGTCGGCATAGTGCTGGTGTGCCTACGGTGTGATCAACCACAAGTGGAACACCGTGACGATGGGCAATAGCAGCTAGTTTTTCAATATCGGCGATATTGCCTGATGGATTACCAATTGACTCACAGAATACTGCTTTAGTGTTATCGTCGATAAGTTTCTCTAACGCGTCAAAATCATCGTGTTCAACAAAACGTACTTCGATACCTTGTTTTGGTAGCGTATGGGCGAATAGATTGTAGGTGCCACCGTATAATTTACTAATACTAACAATATTGTCGCCAACACTGGCTAGTGTTTGAATAGTTGCGGTAATCGCCGCCATACCTGAAGCCATTGCTAACGCTGCAATTCCACTTTCTAGCGCGGCAACACGTTGTTCTAAAACCGCTTGAGTTGGGTTGCCAATACGGGTGTAGATATTCCCTTCTACTTTTAAGTCAAATAGATCGGCGCCGTGCTGAGTGTTATCAAACGCATAACTAGAGGTTTGGTAAATCGGCACCGCAACAGCTTTGGTGGTGTCTTCTGGTGAATATCCGGCGTGGATGGCGAGCGTTTCTGGTTTCATGGCAACTTCCTTTATTGTTTAGACGTCTATACTGCCATAATAGGTTTGGTTGCAGAAATTTCAACCATTCGTTAGTCGTAAATCGTCTAAGTTATAGCCAGTCTGTAAAACCTGCGTTTTGAAGGTTAATTATTAAAGGTGTCGACGATACGAGTGATCTGCGTTGATAGTTGTTGCACCATCGATTGGCTGGTATTAGAAGATCGCTCGCTACTTTGTTTGAGCTTATCCATCAGTTGATTGAATTCTAGAATGTTACGGCGTTGATTGCTGGCATTGGCCACGCCACCTTGCGCTGCAGAAAGTGACGATTTAGTTTGTTCACTCACTTGCTGTGTCATGTTGAGCAATGAATGGGAATCTTGATATTGCTGCTCAGTGGTTTCGCTCATCTTGGTGACATCAGTTGCGAGTTCATTAGATGAAGTTTTAAGTTGCTTCATTATTAATAAAATATCTTCGAGTGACAGCTGAGTCTTAATCGATAACTGACGGACTTCATCGGCCACTACCGCAAACCCGCGGCCGTGCTCACCGGCGCGCGCCGCTTCAATGGCGGCATTGAGAGCAAGTAAATTGGTTTGCTCTGAGATATTACTAATGACATCGATGATAGTCGTGGCGCTATTAACCGATGATAGCAGTGCTTCGATCGAGTTCTTACTGTTTTCAATCGCTCTACTAGCAGATTGAGTTGAGGCAATTACTTGCTGCACCCGTTGCTGACTTTCGTCCATTGCGGTTACTGTCGATGAAGCAGACTCTTGAATTTGCACCGAACTAGCATCGACATCATCGGCTAACTCTTTGACCTGTGACATTAATATTTGAGCGTGTTCTACATCGTTAACACCATCACTAATGTGCGCACTTACACCTTCAAATTCGCACAGTAATCCAGAGAGTTCTTGTTGCACCGTGTTGAGTTGCTGTTCTTTTTGATGTTGTTCTTGTTCGGTTCGCTCGAGTAATAGATTGAATTTACTCGCGATATCGCCAACTTCCGAACCGTTATCTGCTAAATCGAGCGGTTGACTTAATTGGCTGTCTACCAGTTGGCTAAAGCCGATGTTGAGCTTTTTAAGTGGCAATAAGATGTGCTTGCGTTGGAAAATCCACGCTAATAAACCAAAGATGATGAGTATCGCGGTAATAACAGCTTGCACGATATTAACTTGTTGTTTGACGGCTTCTTGTTCGTTGGTAATGGCTAAACCAAGTTGTTCAAGTTCGCTGTCTATGGTTGCTAACACGCTGTTTAGTTCATCGATTATGGCGATTTGTGATCGCATATTTTGTTCTGTTTTCGCGAGTTCTCGGGGGTAGCGATTGAGTAGATCACTAAGTTCACTCATCTGCTCTTCGAGCACGTTTTCTTCTTCATCGTCTTCGAGTGCTGATAATGGGTCGTCGTCTTCGTCAACGATGCTCGTTGTATCCGTTACACCGTATGCTTCGATGCCATTGAGTTTTACTAGCAGCGCTTTTTGCTGTTCATTGATTTGCTTGATGTAGCTGAGGATTTTTTCTGAGCGACTCTCGAAATATTTTTGTCGCTGCGACGATTGCAAAAAGCTCAATGAGATTAATTCAGACAAAGCGTGGGTGTAGTCCATCACTTCCTTAGTGTGCTCTTTGGTGTGGTCGAGCAGGTAATTTTCAACACTAACGCCGATTGAAAACACCTCTTGTTCGGCGTGCATCAATATTTGTTGTTCGTTACCACTAAGCTTACCTGCGGCGCGATATTTGTGCTTGATATCGGCATTGAGCTGGCTAACTAACGGCAGTAAGGTATCGCTATCGTTTGAAAACTGATTCAGAGATTCTTCAATAATGGCGAGCTTTTCTTCGGCTGTTGTGAGCTTAGTGGCGTCGCCACTATTGAGGTAATTGGCAATAATACGTTGAATATCGATGCTAAATTGCTGACGGATTTTCAGAAAAGATTGTTGGCGAACATCGTGTTCGTGTAATGTGTTAGCACTCCACCAAAGGGTCGCCGCCAGCGTAATTGCGATCACAAATAGTAGGCTGGTCGATAGTTTGGACAGAGTTGCTATTTTCATATGATAAATCCGTTGTTTTACATACGTGAGCACTATTATGGTGCGATCTATATGACAAATAGATGTCAGTCGTGTGACGGTGGGTTACGTAGTATACCCAAGCGACTTCAAGATGCAGGTTTCAGAGCTTGGGTAGGATGTGAGTACAAGGCATGATTCACAATTAATGGTTATTCCCTGATTTTGAATCATAACGCAGTAATCGCTTTCTACCCAGCCTCCCGTAGGGCAAGGCGATAAGCGACCAATAGCGGCGTTATAAGCTACTTATTAGGAACAACCTAACCGCGTATCTTATGCCTTGCTCTTGGCACGCTTCTCGACTTGCTGAAGACTAGCATCTTGAGGTGGCTTGGGTATAATAATGTGTAATAAATTTAGGGTGTTAGATGTTTGAACTAGATGCGCGCTTGGCCAAGGATACTGTGGTCGTTGGCCATTTTCCGTTGTCGGTAGTGTTAATGAGTCGAGATAGTCGTTATCCGTGGTGTATTTTGGTGCCTAAGGTTGCCAACATTACTGAGAGTTATCAGCTGAATGCTGAGCAGCAGCATCAGCTTTGTGAGGAATCTTCGACCTTAGCTAAGGCGCTAATGGCGGAGTTTAAAGGCGAGAGTATGAATGTGGCGGCACTTGGTAATGTGGTGTCACAACTGCACGTGCATCACGTGGTACGTTTTAGTGATGATGCTACTTGGCCGGGGCCAATTTGGGGGGTAGGTGATGCCGTACCTTTCTCGGAAATAGAATTAGTGGCGCGTCAGTCTCGCATTCAATCAATACTTGAAAATAAGCTTGGTTTTAACGCCTAAGTGTTAAGGCCTAGTGATGATGGTGCTTGTGACTAAACAGCTCGAATTTAGGCAATAGTTCAGCGACAAAAGCACGTGCGCCACGTCTGAGCAGTGACCAAGAAATCAAGGTTAAGATAATTGCCAAGCAAATCACTTCAAATAAATTGGTTTCTGAAGCGTGGTCAACATCCAATAATTGCGGCACTGATAAGCTAAGTGTCGCATCTACCGTATATCCTAAGCCAATCACAATACTCGGCAGTAAAATGCTAAATGCCCAAGCTAATTTGTGGCCGTGACGATGAGCAATAAACTTCAAGAGCTCTATATTAATGGCTGGGCCAATCAGTAATAACGTTAATGCACTACCTGGGCTCCAACCACTAATTAACATAGCAGCTGCTAATGGGGTTATGCCCGTGGCGCAAAGTCTAAATGGTAGTGCAATGGCGGCAACTAACAAAATGTCATACCACTGTGCCTGATGTTGTCCAAAAGTAAGCAACGTAGCGAGTACTAAACCAACCATTAACCAAGGCGCTGTGTGATCGAGTAGGTGCTCATAACCGTGACGCAGTGCATGCTTGAGTTTGTTGGCTATTTCATCCTGCTTTTCTGCTTTCACTGGAGGCTGTGATGGAATAAAGCGTGCCAGCATTAGCGCAATACAAACGATAATAATGAGGGCACAAGCTAATCGAACGGCGGTGGTCTCGATGCCAAGTAGTGGCAGAGAAACGAGTAGCGATTCAAAGCCTAAAATGGGCGCAGATACCAAAAATGCCAGCGCCATAGTGGCATTAGTTCCCTGTTTTTGTAGTAGCTTATAGGCCTTAGTCGCATCTGGAATACAAAATGGTAGTGGTAATCCGAGTAGGGCACCGCGTAAGGTTTGGGACTTACTCGGCTTTTCAGTCGCAACGTTAATGGAATAGCTGTCTGAAAACAGTAGCTTTGTAACGCTTGATAGGAAATACGCGGCAAGTAAAAACGGCGATAGCATTAGCGCTAATTCAACCAATAAGTCTAATTGTTGATGCGCTTCAGCATTGTCGTGTTCGTGCCCGGTCATCAAAATGATAACTAAACAAATTACCCCTAATAGCGAGCCTAAACCATCGAATTGAGTGGCGGCGTTGGTTTCGCCGTGGTGATGTTCGGCATAGGGGCGGTGGAATACCACGTGCAAGACTGAGCCAGCGATAAAGCTCTCTAACAATGCGACTGTTTGCGCGTTAACTTGGGGCAGTAGTTGCTCACTCATCATTGAGCCAACGGCAGTGCCAATCGCCATTAATGCTAGCACGATTAAAGCAATGCCTTTGCCAAAGTGAGGGCGTAATAACCACCAAACGGTTAGACCGACGGGCAGGCGATGTGCGATAACGGCAATGATTAAAGTGAGTTGGTCAAATGTGGGGTCTTCAACTAGCGCTGTGCCATCGGTGAGGCTGTGGGCAACTAGCCCGAATACGCCAAGGATTAAGGTTGATTTGTGAGTTAACGCGGCAGCTTTGTGAAAAAAGTGCTCTGCTAAGCTGGGGCCAAGTAATCCGAGCCCGACAAATAGAATGCTCCACAAACCAACGGTTTCAATAGCCTCAGGTAAGATATGGAAAATGACTAAACCACCGATAACCACAAAGATGAAGCCGTCGAACAGGTCGAGCATCTTAGTGTGTTTACTTGTGTAGTTGAATAGCAAAGGGCCGATTAACAGCGCCAATATGCTCAGTAGTAAAATCATTGATAAAGAACGTTAACAAAACAGCGTGATACTATAACATAGCACTCTGCCTCACTCTACTAATTACATGAGAGCTAACGCAAATTTTATGGTGAGTTGTTCGCCAAAAAACTAAAGCGTAACGACTTGCTTCGATTCGTTAGATTGTTGTGATGCTTCAATAATTTGCACCATATCAACGGCAAGCTGGTTATCGCAAGGTAATGGCGCTTGGTGTCTAATGGTGTCAAAGAGGTGGCGATAGAAAGCGCAGTAGTCGCCAGCAGGTGAAGGCACTAAGATTTCTTCATCGCTATTGTTGGTATATAAAGAGCCCCAATCATCAATTTGTTCTTTGCCAAATTGATTGTCACACGGTGTGACGCCTTTTTTGAGTTGTTGGTGTTGCGGATCTATTCCTTGTTTTATAAAACTTCCCAAATCACCGTGGATCACAAAGCGCGGGCCTGAATGTTTAACCAACGAGCTGGTGCGTATCTCAACATTGAGTTTTGGATAAGCCAAACGCAAATAGAAGTTGTCTGGTGCTTTTGCTTTGGAGCGCAAGGTTGATACGTCAGCAAAGACACTTTGTGGTTTGCCAAACAAGGTAAGAATTTGCACGATTAAGTTAGGTGCTAACTCCCATACTGCGCCGCCAAACTGTGGATTATCGCGCCAGTTACTAATGACATTGGGTTGGTAGCGGTCAACACGAGCAGAATATGAGTGCAATTTCCCTAATTTTTCATCGTTGATAATTGATTTTATGGCTAAGAAATCACAGTCCCACAAGCGATTGTGAAAACTGGTAATGGTGCGATCATGTTTCTTGGCTAATTCAATTAAGATCTGCGCGTTTTCACTCTTTAAGGCAATAGGTTTTTCAACCACCACATGCTTACCGTGCTCAAGTGCCTTTTTAGCCAGAGCAAAATGGCTGTCATTAGGTGTGGCGATGACGACGAGTTCAATCGTTGGATCGTCAATAACCTGAGTAAACGAGCGCTGACTGCAACCTCGCGGGAGGCCATTAGATACATTAGAGCGATGAGTCGATACTGCAACTAATTGAAAATTGGCATCGGCTTGCAACAACGGCAGGTGTAAGTGTTTGCCTGAAGTACCAAAACCGACTAGTGCCGTTTTGATAGGAGTTGTTGGTGACGCTTTGCCCATGGCCAAATTCCAGAGTGAAAAAGATAGCCTAACAGTACCGCAAATTTAAAGGGGGCTTATTGATCAGAATCAAAGTGAATTGAAACTGAATTTCGTGCATTAAAAAGTCAGTATTTATGCTTGTGTACAATTGTTTAAATCACCCGATTGCTGTATTTTATCGGCAATTATAATAACTTCATTTTTATCACTTTTTAGCTAAGGAATAACTCAATGGCATTTGATTTTGGCTCCTCTGGTTTAGGGATTAAAAACCCGTTTAAACAAGAAGGTGTAATTCGCGCCATCGGTGGTTTTATTACCGCTGCAATTGGCCTTTACAGCATCTTTAAAACGACAACTATTATCGAACAGGATCTGACACAGGCATGGATTTACGCCATCGTTGGTTTGCTGTTATTAGTCGCTGGTTTACGCCGTGCAGGTAAGGGACTATTTTTCTTATTCAAATTCTTCGTGGGTCGCTCGGTACCATCATCCTTGGCTTACAACTTTACCCAAAGTGAAGCTGATAACGCTAAGTTAGAAGCAAAATCGCGTTCGTTGGCTTATAAAGGTGCTGATTTAGAGTCGATGCTCATGGGTCGTAAAAACGTAACCTTCACCGAGCCTAAAGGCTGGATGGGGCGTTTGGTTCACTCAATTTTTCCAAAACTTATTTTCTTGCCGTATCAATTTCGCAATATCTTGCAGGAAATTGTCTCAGTATTAGTGACCACTATCGTTGCTTTTGTGGCCTTTGGTTTAACTTACTTCGTGTCATCTAGTGGCTTAGCGGGTGAAGCGGGTCATATTATTATTCCTGCTTTCTCATTATTGCTGCTGATCTACTTAGTGGGTGCATGGCGCAGCTCTGCAAATGCGGTGCGAATTGATCGCGTTAAAACACTGCAAACAGCTGGCGCGGCAAGTCTGGCAAAAGTGATTGCGTTCTCAATTTTATTCCCTGTAATTATTGGTTTCATTTACCAATTTATTAATGGCAAAACCAATGGTCAGGCGACAGCTGCTCGCTTGTTTGAAAATGTTGAAATGTTCTCGGCATGGCCTAGCTTGTTGTTGCTATTGGGCTTGGGCACGCTAACTAGTGTACTAGTGCTTTACATGATCACTGTGCGTACCAAGAGCGCTAAACCTGTGACTGACGTGAGCGAGTTTCGTGAAAACCTACAAGAGTCTGTTCATCCGAATGAGATTTTCATCAACATCGAAAACATCGTGTTAGCGAACCGTCGTTACAAAGAGATCCCAAATCGTACTTACCGCGCATTCGATCCAACGCTAAAAGAAGAAAGCCAAGGCAAAGGGTCTTTTTCTGGTGAGCTATTAGTAGAAACTCAACCAGAGTTTAAACCTGCGCAAGTTGATGGTGCTTTTAAGAGCGCTCGATACGCCAGTACAGTTGTTGGCCAAGTGTTACTCGTTGTTGCTTCACTATTATTCTTTGGTTTAGCTGATCAAATCGGCACTGCGATTGAGTTTGTGAAAGAACTCATGGCAAACCCACCGCGTACTCGTGGCAGTGAAAATGCCGTTATTGCAACGCTGCAGCCTATTATCGAAAATGGCTCTGCAATCGCCTTTACTTTCTTAAGTACTCTATTTATGTGGCAAATCGTCTTAACCATTGGCCGCATGTTAGAGAACTTCTCAAATGTTTTCTGGGCTGAATTACAATTTGATTCGCTACTGATGTACATGAAAACCGATGGTACTTTTACGGAGTCTAAAATCTCTACAGGTATGTCAATTCACGATTCAACCCGTAGTGAAAACGTTGTGGTTAAATCGTCGATTACGCCATGGGTTGTTAGCTCACGTATTACGAGTAGTACATTCGCAACTGCTGGTAGCCAGAACATTGAAATGCCACGCTATGTGATGTCGATGCACAAAAACGATAGCGAGTTATCTAGCATTGTCGACGAGATCAAAGGCTTCTTACGCGATCGTGAAAACATTGCTGGTTTCACCAATACTGTTGACTTACAACACGCTGAAAATATCTTAAAAGTTAATGAAGCGTCGCGTCATAACCCATCACAATTGGGCCATACGCAAGAAGAGCAAGCTGCTGGTTTCCTTCGCAACGAACAGCAACAAGAAGGCGAAAAGACAGAATAAGCTGTCGCGCTTACAAAATGTAAACAAATAGTTGCATAAATCTAACGGCTTAACGTTACGTAATATGTTACTTTTAAAAGGCTTGGATCATTCCAAGCCTTTTTTATTGGGGAGAGTTATGAATACAACGATGGACCGGGTTGTCAGCTTAGATTTATTGCGTGGTATCGCAATATTGGGCATCCTTTTTATGAATATTGTAGCGTTTGCGATGTCATTTGAGGCGTATACCAACGTCAATTTTGACGGGCAAGCGACAGATACAGAAAAAACGGCGTTTATCTTTCAAACGTTACTTGCTAAAGAGCGTTTTATTTCGCTGTTTTGTGTGTTGTTTGGCGCAGGCATCGTAATGTTTCTAGAACGCGCACGTGCTAAAAACTTCGAACCTTATCCTTTGATGTCAAAGCGATTAAGTCTTTTGATGCTATTTGGATTTATTCACCTCTCGGTATTGTTTTTTGGCGATATCCTGCTGACCTATGGCTTAACCGGCATCATCATTTACAAATGGAGTGAGAAAGAGCCTGATCAATTAATGCGCCGCGGCATTATTTTTATTATTGTCGGCATGCTGTTGCTAATGGGAATTGCGTGGCTGATGTCATTATTCCCGCAAGATATGATGCAGCAAGATTCTGAATTTGCGGCAATGATGAACCCTGTTGGCTCGTTTGAAAATTTCTTTAATTACAACTTGATGATGGGCCTGAATATGGTGTTCTTGTTTCCTGTTATCTTTTGGATGACCGCTGGTGGCATGCTGATAGGAATGTCATTAATGAAACGAGGCTTCTTCAATCACGGTACGAGTACCGCCAACGAGTTGATGCTGTTTACTCTTGGCGGCGCGTTAAGTGTGTTCCAACTGTATATGATTTTTGAAACTGACTTTAAAAATGCGCTATGGACTAATGGACCGCTAAATTGGGTTGGTGGTTTAATGATGATTCTTGCTGTGGCGTCACGCCTAGTTAAAATTGTGACCGCTAAGCCACAGTGGTTAATGTTCTTGCAAAACTGTGGAAAGATGGCGTTTACGCTTTATATTTTCCAGTCATTGACTATGGCATTGACCTTTAGAGTGTTCTTGGCGGATAGTCACGGTGAATGGTTGCTACATCACTTAATGGCGGTTGCCGGTGTGATGACGGTGATTCAAATTATTTTGGCTAACCTATGGCAAAAATATAAAGGTCAGGGGCCGCTAGAGAAAATGTGGCGTGATCAGGTGTATAAGAATGCAAAACCAATCACTTAGTTGATATTTCTTACGTATCGCAGTGACTAATTATAAAGGTTGAAATTTCGATCAAAATTAGTACTATGAATTAGTAAAAAAGAACTCATATTAAGGATAGCCATGAAAAATCAGATGCTTAGATTGCTAGCGTTGCTGACTTTTTCGTGGCTATTTTCTTGTTCAGCTAACGCTTTCACCATCACCATTGCCTACAGCGAATACAAACCTTTTATTTCACAGTCTCTGCCTAATAAAGGCGTTTTAAATCATGTTGTAAAACGTGCTTTTGAGCTTGAGAATGTACAGGTTAAGTTTAAAGCGATGTCATCCAGCAAAACCTTTAAGTTAATTGAAGCAGGTAAAGTCGATGCGTCAGTTGGTTGGACTCCAACGGTAGAGCGCAAAGCTTTTGCGACTTTTTCTTCCCCAATCTATTCGCCTAAAGTGGTGCTTTTTTATCGAAAAAGCCATCCTATTCATTGGGAGAAACTACCCACAAATAAGGTTCCTGTTTTCGGTGCGACTAAAACCTATTATTACGGTGATGAATTTGCCGATGCACAACAGCAAGGGCGCATTAAAGTTCAGATAGCGAATTCAGATAAGATAAATTTCAAAAAACTCATTGGCACTCGCATCGATGCCTTTCCTATCGCTGAAGATGTGGGACGCGATATGTTAAAAAGAAAGTTCTCGAAGCGTCAAAGTAAAGCGTTGGCTTTCTCTTCAAAACCACTGCTGGTTGAGCCACTATCTGTGATGTTTTCAAAAAAGAATGCTGCGAACCAACGCTTACAAAAAAAGTTTGAGCAAGGGCTCGCTAAGCTGAAAAAAAGCGGCGAATATCAAAAACTCATCAATAACTTCAACGCTAGCTTAAGATAACGACAGTGGCGCTTGGTAATATCGGCAATTCATTATAAAATTCGCCGCATTATCAAATTTACGAGTGCTTATTGTGCTAGCAGAGCAACTACAACACCTCATCGATCAAACTGATTTAGATATTCCACAGGCGCATCAGGCGCAGCTGGTTTCTTTGGTTCAGTTGCTCAATAAGTGGAATAAAGCGTACAACCTAACGTCAGTGCGTGAACCACGTGAAATGTTAGTTAAACACATTATGGATAGCATTGTGGTGTCCCCGCATTTGGATGGTCAGCGTTTTATTGATGTTGGTACAGGTCCTGGTTTACCGGGGTTGCCATTAGCTATTTTAAACCCGGACAAAGAATTCTTCTTACTTGACAGTTTAGGTAAACGCATTCGCTTTATTAAGCAAGTGATTCACGAATTGGGTTTAAAGAATGTAACACCAGTGCAATCGCGTGTTGAAGAATTTGAAGATAATCAAGGGTTTGATGGCGTAATTAGTCGTGCATTTGCATCACTGGACGATATGCTCGATTGGTGTCATCATTTACCGCACTCTCAAGGCAAATTTTACGCCTTGAAAGGCCTAGTTCCGCAGGAAGAATTAGATCATTTAAAGGCTGAATTAGCACTCGATGTAATTCATCCACTGACGGTGCCAGAGCTAGAAGGCGAGCGTCACTTAGTCGTGATCAAGCAGGCATAAGACAATAACTTCTCAACAATAAAGGACAAGCTTGTGGCAAGAATTATTGCAGTAGCAAACCAAAAGGGCGGCGTTGGCAAAACCACGACCGCAGTAAACTTGGCTGCGTCTTTAGCTGCCACACGTCGTAAAGTATTACTTATCGATCTCGACCCACAAGGCAATGCAACTATGGGTAGTGGTGTCGATAAGTACGAAGTGCCGACCACAGCTTATGACTTATTAGTGGATGAAATGCCAGTAAAAGAAGTGATTGTTAAAGACACTTCTGGGCATTACGACCTTATTGCCGCCAATGCTGATGTAACAGCTGCAGAAATCAAACTGATTGAATTCTTTGCCCGTGAAATGCGTCTTAAAAACGGTTTAGCACCGATTAAGGATGACTATGATTTCATCTTTATCGATTGTCCACCTGCGTTGAACCTATTAACCATTAATGCTATGTCGGCTGCCGATAGCGTATTAGTACCAATGCAGTGTGAATATTTCGCGCTAGAAGGCTTAACAGCCTTGGTTGATACCATTAGTAAGCTAGCGGCAGTGGTAAACCCTGATTTAGCCATCGAAGGCATTTTACGCACCATGTATGATCCGCGTAACCGCTTGGCCAACGATGTTTCTGATCAGCTAAAACAACACTTTGGCGAAAAAGTCTATCGCACCGTTATTCCGCGTAATGTGCGTTTGGCTGAAGCGCCTAGTTTTGGTGCGCCAGCGATGTATTACGACAAATCGTCTACAGGCTCTAAGGCCTACTTAGCACTTGCCGGTGAAATGTTACGACGCGCCGAACAAGAACCAGAAAAACCTTTGGCGGGCTAATCAGCCGGCCGTCAAAAATAAAAATAGAGTTTAAATAAAGATGTCAGTTAAAAAGCGTGGTTTAGGTAAGAGTTTAGACGCCTTATTAAGTACTAGTAATACCGCACGTACCAAACAAGTAGAAGCCGATAAGCAAGCGCAACCTGTTGTCGAAGAGCAAGAAGGCGAACTGCGCCAACTTCCGGTGGAATTCTTACAACGCGGTGAATATCAGCCACGTAAAGACATGTCTGAAGATGCATTAGACGATCTGGCGAGCTCTATAAAAACTCAAGGCATTATTCAGCCGATTATCGTTCGTCAGCTTGATGGTGGTGATAAATACGAGATTATTGCTGGTGAGCGCCGCTGGCGTGCTGCACAGCTTGCACAATTGAGTGAAGTGCCCTGTTTAGTGAAAGAAGTTGACGATCAATCAACCATGGCCATGGCATTAATCGAGAACATCCAGCGCGAAGATCTCAATGCGATGGAAGAAGCCGTTGCTTTAGATCGTTTGATTAATGAATTTGAACTCACCCATCAACAAGTAGCTGATGAAGTGGGTAAATCTCGTACTACCGTTAGTAATCTTTTACGTCTTAATACATTAAATGACGACGTTAAGCTGCTCTTAGAGCGCGGTGATATCGATATGGGCCATGCTCGCGCATTGCTTGGTTTATCGGGTGAATTACAAAGTGAAAATGCCCGCGTCGTAGCGGATAAAAGCCTGACAGTACGCGAAACTGAGCGTTTAGTGCAAAAAGCACTAAAAGGTGAGCCTGAGAAAAAAGAAAAAGCAGTTGATCCAAATATTGCGAGTTTACAGCAGCGCTTAACCGATCATTTAGGTGCCAAAGTTGCTATTAATGACAATGGTAAAGGTAAGGGAAAGTTGGTTATTTCTTACACTTCAAACGACGAACTAGAAGGTGTGTTAGCGCACCTTAAACTGCAAGATTAGTCATTTTTATTAGTGATATCGCCGATAGCCTTAATTGATGCCTTCGGTGAGGTCACTTTTTAGTCATAATTCATGAATAAAAATTTCCTAACACTGTGAAATTTTTGTTAATCATCCCGTAGAGATCCGATCTGGCCTTTGTTTGGTGATTTTCACGAATGTGTAACACAATATGTAGTGTGGCATCCTCCTTTAGTCTCAAATTCTGTATTATTATGTCAAAACCCCCCGCTATTCAGTTGCAATATTAGCCAGAAAACGTATACTTCCGCATGCTTTTTTCGGCGCAGTATATTGAGTTATTTTTCATAAAGTGGCTCATCACTAAGATAAGCAAGTTGCGGAGTAAATAAATTGGTCAAAAAGCTGGCTTCTAAAGGTCGATCAACAGCCTATAAGTTGATTGGTCTGCAAACGGTTGCCGTATTATTGGCTTCACTTATTTTCTTCCTAACAAATGGCAAAATGGCAGCAGTATCAGCTCTTTGTGGCGGATTAATTTCTATTTTTCCAAACTTTGTTTTTGCAACTTTAGCTTTTCGCAATGCCGGAGCGAGCGCCTCACGAGAAGTCCTGAGTGATTTCTTTAAAGGCGAAGCACTCAAGCTTGTTTTAGTGATAGTGCTATTTTGGGTGGTGTTTAAGACTTTGGACGTGATTTATTTGCCACTATTCGTTACGTACGCGTTGGCAATTGTACTTCATTGGCTTTCACCATTAATTTTTAAATCCAAAAAAGTGGGATAGAAGATGTCTGCATCTGATACTGGTGGACCACAAACATCTGGCGATTACATTCTACATCACCTTCAGCACTTAACTGTTGGTGATCACTGGTTCTGGTCGTTAAATGTCGATTCACTACTTTTTTCGGTTGGCCTTGGTTTAGTTTTCCTATGGATCTTCCGCTCTGCTGCTAAAAAAGCAACGACGGGTGTTCCGGGTAAATTCCAATGTTTTATCGAAATGACCGTTGAGTTCGTTGACGATACTGTCAAAGATACATTCCATGGTAAAAGTGCGCTTATTGCTCCTCTTTCATTGACTATATTCGTGTGGATTGTTCTCATGAATACAATGGATTTAATCCCTGTTGACTGGTTGCCTTCGGCGTCTATGGCAATGGGTGTTGAGTACATGCGTGTCGTACCAACGACTGATCCTAACATTACGTTAGGGATGTCACTCAGTGTATTTGCTCTTATGATTTTTTACAGCATCAAGATGAAAGGTCTTGGTGGGTTTGCAAAAGAACTAACTATGCAACCATTTAATCATTGGGCATTCATCCCAGTAAACTTAGTAATGGAAGTGGTGGCGTTAATCGCTAAGCCAATTTCATTGGGTCTACGTTTATTCGGAAACATGTACGCTGGTGAAATGATCTTCTTCTTGATTGCGCTACTTGGCGTATTCCAATTACCACTGCACTTTGTATGGGCTGTGTTCCATATCATGGTGGTATTGTTACAAGCGTTTATTTTCATGATGTTAACCATCGTGTATCTAAGTATGTCTTGTGAAGATCATTAATAGTTAAATCGATTTCTTCGCCCTGTTACTACATGGAACACGGCCAATCGACAATTTAACTTTGAAACAAATTTATATTTTTTAATTTTTAACTTTAAAACTCTATCTGGAGAAACTAATGGAAACTATCTTAGGTTTTACGGCAATCGCAGTAGCACTTCTAATCGGTCTTGGTGCACTTGGTACAGCAATCGGCTTTGGTATTTTAGGTGGCAAATTCTTGGAAGGCGCTGCGCGTCAACCAGAAATGGCTCCAATGCTACAAGTTAAAATGTTCATCGTTGCTGGTCTTATCGATGCGATCGCGATGATCGGTGTTGGTATCGCAATGTACATGCTATTCACTAACCCACTAGCTGCTTTCTTGGGTTAATAAGCGACCTCTTTTAACTTAACTAGAGGAGCGACGTTATGAATATGAACGCAACCCTATTAGGTCAATCAATTGCTTTTGCAGTGTTCGTTATATTTTGTATGAAATATATCTGGCCACCGCTAATGAGTGCAATTGAAGCGCGTCAGGCAAAAATTGCCGACGGTTTGGCCTCTGCTGAACGTGCAACAAAAGATTTAGAGCTAGCGCAAGCGTCTGCTAAAGATCAACTAAAAGATGCAAAAGCGGAAGCTGCTGCAATCGTTGATGCTGCAAACAAGCGTAAAGCACAAATCGTTGACGAAGCAAAAACTGCTGCTATGACTGAACGCGATAAAATCATCGCATCTGGTTACGCAGAAGTTGAAGCAGAACGCAACCGTGCAAAAGAAGACCTACGCCAACAAGTTGCTACTTTAGCAATTGCTGGTGCTGAGAAAATTCTTGAGCGCTCAATCGATGAAGCTGCGGCGAACGACATTGTTGAAAAACTTGTCGGCGAGCTGTAATAGAGGATAAGAGTAATGGCTGAATTCACTACCATCGCTCGTCCTTATGCTAAAGCAGCATTCGATTTTGCTGTTGAGAGCAACAATGTTGACTCGTGGTTAGAAATGATCACTTTTATGGGTCAAGTAGCATCTGATGATGCCGTTGTTTCTATGCTTAAAGCGACCACTGCTGCTAACGAAGCAGCTGACTTAATGATTAAGATCGGTGGCGAGCAACTCAACGAAAATGGTCACAACTTATTAAAAGTTATGGCTCAAAATGAACGTTTATTGGTACTTCCTGAAGTGTCAGTACTATTTGCTGAGTTCTATGATGAATACAACAAGCAAGTAGACGCAGATATTACCTCTGCTGCTGAACTAAATGACGCACAACAAGCTGAATTAGCCGCGTCACTTGAGAAGCGTTTAGGGCGTAAAGTTAAGCTAAACGTAAGTATTGATAAATCTCTGGTTGCTGGCGTTATTGTCCGCGTTGAAGATCTCCTAATTGATGGATCTATCCGCGGTAAATTAGAACGTCTTGGCAATCAGCTGCAATCGTAATTGGGGATTAGAGCATGCAACTAAATTCCACTGAGATCAGTGATCTGATCAAACAACGTATCGAATCTTTCGAAGTTGTTAGTGAAGCTCGTAACGAAGGTACTATCGTTTCTGTAAGCGACGGTATCCTACGCATCAACGGCCTAGCGGACGTGATGCAAGGCGAGATGATTGAACTACCTGGCAGTCGCTACGCGATCGCGCTTAACTTAGAGCGTGATTCTGTAGGTGCGGTTGTTATGGGCCCATACGCTGACCTAGCTGAAGGCGTAAAAGTAAAATCTACAGGCCGTATCCTTGAAGTACCAGTAGGCCGTGGTCTACTAGGTCGTGTTGTAAACACTCTAGGTGAGCCAATCGACGGTAAAGGCGCTGTCGACAACGATGGTTATTCTCCAGTTGAAGTTATCGCTCCTGGTGTAATCGATCGTCAATCTGTTGATGAGCCAGTACAAACTGGTATTAAAGCAATCGACACTATGATCCCTGTTGGTCGTGGTCAGCGTGAGCTTATCATCGGTGACCGTCAAACTGGTAAAACAGCGATCGCTATCGACGCTATCATTGCTCAGAAAGACTCTGGCATTAAGTGTGTATACGTAGCTATCGGTCAGAAAAACTCTACTATCTCGAACGTTGTTCGTAAGTTAGAAGAGCACGGCGCATTAGAAAATACTATCGTTGTTGTTGCATCTGCTGCTGAAGCTGCTGCACTACAATACCTAGCACCTTACTCAGGTTGTGCTATGGGTGAATATTTCCGTGATCGCGGTGAAGATGCACTAATCGTATATGATGATCTGACTAAGCAAGCTGTTGCTTACCGTCAAATCTCACTACTTTTACGTCGTCCACCAGGCCGTGAAGCCTACCCAGGTGACGTTTTCTACCTCCACAGCCGCTTACTAGAGCGTGCTTCTCGCGTAAACGTAGATTACGTAGAGAAATTCACTAACGGTGAAGTGAAAGGTAAGACTGGCTCGTTAACGGCTCTGCCGATTATCGAAACTCAAGCGGGTGACGTTTCTGCATTCGTACCTACTAACGTAATCTCGATTACCGATGGTCAGATCTTCCTAGAGACAGATCTATTTAACTCAGGCTTACGTCCTGCTGTTAACCCAGGTATCTCGGTATCTCGTGTTGGTGGTGCTGCACAAACTAAGATCATCAAGAAGCTTTCTGGCGGTATCCGTACTGCACTAGCACAATACCGCGAACTAGCGGCGTTTGCTCAGTTCTCTTCTGATCTAGATGACGCAACACGTGCTCAATTAGAGCATGGTCAACGCGTAACTGAATTAATGAAGCAAAAGCAATACGCTCCAATGAGTGTTGCTGAGCAAGGTGTTGTTATCTTTGCTGCTGAAAAAGGTTACTTGAAAGACGTTGAAATCAACAAAGTTGTAGATTTTGAAGCGTCTCTACTTTCTTACGCGAACAGCGAAGGTAGCGAGCTATTAGCTAAGATCAACGAAAAAGGCGGCTATGACGCTGACATCGAATCTGGTCTTAAAGCTCTGCTAGATAACTTCGTAGCAACTCAGACTTACTAAGTCGGTGATGGGTGTTGGTAACAACACCTAACTAACTGGAGAAAGAAGAGATGGCTGGCGGAAAAGAGATAAAAAGCAAGATCGCGAGTGTTAAAAACACTCAGAAGATCACTAGCGCTATGGAAATGGTTGCAGCGAGTAAAATGCGTCGTCTACAAGACCGCATGCACTCATCGCGTCCATACGCCACTAATATGCGTCAAGTGATCAGTCATATTGCTGAAGGCAACTTGGAATATCGTCATTCTTATTTAGAAGAGCGTGACGTCAAGCGTGTCGGTTACATCGTAATTTCGAGTGACCGTGGCCTTTGTGGCGGTTTAAACATTAACTTGTTTAAGCAAGTCACTAAAGATGCTGGTGAGTGGGCGACAAAAGGTGCAGAGATTTCATTTGCGCTAATTGGGTCTAAAGCCATTAGTTTCTTTAATAGCTTTGGTAATGGTGACGTAGTTGCACAAACTTCTGGTTTGGGCGATACACCATCACTTAAAGAGCTAATTGGTAGTGTGCAAGTCATGCTACAGGCATATGACGAAGGTAAATTGGACCGTTTATACGTAGTACACAATAAATTTGTGAATACTATGGTTCAAGAGCCAACGATCGATCAACTACTACCTTTGCCAAAACAAGAAGGTAATACTGAGCAATCTCATCATTGGGATTACCTCTACGAGCCAGACGCAAAAGAGCTGTTAGATGTTCTATTGACGCGTTACGTAGAGTCTCAGGTGTATCAAGGTGTTGTAGAAAACGTAGCTTGTGAAATGGCTGCGCGTATGATGGCAATGAAAAACGCCACAGACAACGCATCAGACTTGATTGACGATTTACAACTTGTTTACAACAAAGCACGTCAGGCGAGCATCACTCAAGAGCTGAGTGAAATCGTAGCCGGCGCGGCGGCTGTTTAGGCATTGGCTTAATAAACTTTGAGGAAAGATCATGAGTTTAGGTAACGTAGTACAGGTAATCGGCGCGGTTGTGGATGTTGAATTCCCACAAGAGTCGGTACCAAAAGTATTTGATGCACTAAAAGTAACTAACGAAGGTTACAACCTAGTGCTAGAAGTTCAGCAACAGCTGGGCGGCGGCGTAGTTCGTACTATCGCCATGGGTTCATCTGACGGTTTACGTCGTGGCCTAACAGTAGAAAACACAGAGCGTCCAATTACAGTACCAGTAGGTACTCAAACATTGGGTCGTATCATGGATGTTTTAGGTAACCCAATCGATGAAGCGGGTCCTATTGGTGAAGAAGAGCGTTGGGAAATCCACCGCGAAGCGCCAAGCTACGAAGAACAATCTAACTCTAACGATCTGTTAGAAACTGGTATCAAAGTAATCGACCTTGTATGTCCATTCGCTAAGGGTGGTAAAGTTGGTCTATTCGGTGGTGCTGGTGTTGGTAAAACCGTAAACATGATGGAACTTATCCGTAACATCGCTATCGAGCACAGTGGTTACTCTGTATTCGCCGGTGTTGGTGAGCGTACTCGTGAGGGTAACGATTTCTACCATGAGATGAACGAATCTAACGTACTTGATAAAGTATCGCTAGTTTACGGTCAAATGAATGAGCCACCAGGAAATCGTTTACGCGTAGCATTAACGGGCCTAACAATGGCTGAGAAGTTCCGTGACGAAGGTCGTGACGTACTACTTTTCGTAGATAACATCTACCGTTACACACTAGCTGGTACTGAGGTATCTGCACTTCTAGGTCGTATGCCATCAGCGGTAGGTTACCAACCGACTCTTGCTGAAGAAATGGGTGTACTACAGGAGCGTATTACTTCAACTAAGAAAGGTTCTATCACTTCTATCCAAGCGGTATACGTACCTGCGGATGACTTGACTGACCCATCTCCAGCAACTACCTTCGCTCACTTAGATGCGACTGTTGTACTTTCTCGTGACATCGCTGCTCGTGGTATCTACCCAGCAATCGATCCACTAGATTCAACGTCTCGTCAGCTTGACCCATTAGTTGTTGGTCAAGAGCACTACGACATTGCACAAAACGTACAAAACACGTTGCAACGTTACAAAGAGCTAAAAGACATCATCGCGATCCTAGGTATGGATGAGCTATCTGAAGAAGATAAGCAAACCGTAACTCGTGCTCGTAAGATTGAGCGTTTCCTATCTCAACCGTTCTTCGTTGCTGAAGTATTCACTGGCGCGCCAGGTAAATACGTAGCACTTAAAGATACTATCGCAGGATTCAAAGGCATCTTAGCTGGCGAATACGACGACATGCCAGAGCAAGCGTTCTACATGGTTGGTAGCATCGACGAAGCAATTGAGAAAGCAAATAAGCTTTAATCGCTTAGGAGACAACTATGGCTGCTATGACTGTACATCTTGATGTTGTTAGCGCGGAAGGAGAAATTTTCTCTGGTCGCGTGGAATCGTTACAGGTTTCAGGTGATGCTGGTGAATTAGGTATTATGCCTGGTCACGCGCCATTACTAACAAGCATTAAGCCCGGCATGGTTCGCCTAGTAAAACAGAACGGCAAGGAAGAGGTAATCTTCCTTTCTGGCGGTATTCTTGAAGTTCAACCATCACTGGTTAACATCCTTGCTGATGTAGCTATCCGTGGTGATGATCTTGACGAAGAAGCGGCTGTTGAAGCTAAGCGTCTTGCTGAAGAAAACATTAACAATCACTCAGGTGAAATGGACTACGCAGAAGCGGCTAAGCAATTAGCACAAGCAGTAGCTCAATTACGTGTACTAGAAATGGTACGTAAAAAATAAGCCTTTGGGTTAATGATTGAAAAAAGCGCCTTGACGGCGCTTTTTTTATGGCTATTTTTCACCTTTGACAGGCTTTTCTCTTCGCATTAACAAAATGGTGAGATAGATTTTTGTTGGTAAAGAAAAAATAATGCCCAGTGCAATGCACATCGCGCTAATGATAATGCCCTTAACACCCATAGTCTCAGGCAGGTTGGCGTAACTAACCTCAGATCTGCATAAGAATTAAAGCCGAGTCACTTTTATACTCGG
>JBMYWG010000015.1:0-70412 GCA_049607155.1 Psychrobium sp. | reverse complement strand
CTATCGTGACCGATGCAGCAGGTAACAAATCCATTAAAGGTGAGAGCGAATTTACTCTTGATACCGCCGTTATTACAAAACCTGTAGTTAACATAAAAGGTATCAATGCAAGTCAAAATGATTTCATTATTGATGAAGATGAAATAAAAAATGATTCGAATGAGAACGTAATCGCGGTTTCTGTAGAGCTTCCACACGGAACTGCTGTTGGCGATACAGTAAAATTGATCGTTCCAACAACAATTGATGCAGCGGGCTTTATAGAAACTGTGATTCCAGATGGCACAGATCTATCTCAGTCGTTCAATATTGAAATCCCTGCACCAATCGATGGCGAGTATAGTATTTCAGCTCAAGTTATCGATTCATCTGGCCAATCTAGCTTAGTCAGCGATGTGGTCAATTTTGCAATTGAAACCTCTGCACCTACAGTTACGTTAACTGGACCAAATGATTCAGATGTGATTGAAGGAGAAGATTCAAACCTCTTTACAGTTACCCTCAGCAAAGAAGTTCCAGCTGGGGAAACTGTAAAAGTTTATTTGAAGTATTCTGGCGACGCAGAAAAAGATAAAGATTTTACCGAAGTGCCCTATGTAGAAATTACGGGTGGAAACACTTCTGTAACATTCGACATTTCTACGCTAGACGATAGTGTCTTAGAGTTAGATGAAACAATAACAGTAACACTTGATAAAGTTGAAGATGCTAACGATTCTGCTGGTACAGCAGGGTTCCATCTACTTCCGACAATTGATACTTCTAAGTCTTCGAGTTCACTAACTATTAAGCCAGACGCTGAAAAAGATGCTCCAGAATTTTCTATTTCCGGTCCAGCACAAATTTTCGATGATGGTCCAGTTACATTCAATATTAATGTGTCTGACGCTCCAATACGTCCATTCCCAAACACTACGCTTGCTCATGCAGTCGAATTAGTGTTCGAGGGTACGGACCCAAATACAGGAGCATTTCACCGATATGAAACACGCGTTTTCTTCCCTGTTGGGGAAACAGATGTCTCCTTTACTATTACAGAAAGCGAGATGTCTAAATTCCCTAAAGATATGACTTCGCTAACCGCAACAATAAAGAATGTTATAGCGTTTGAAGTAAACGATTGGGGAGGATATGAGACAACGCCAATCATATCTGCTACAAACGGGGCTGTCGATGTACCTGTTATTCCATTTGTAATATCTGATGCTCTAGATATAGGGGATGATTATAGTAATACAGTAATAAAGGGCACGGGCGGTCCCGGAGGTAAATTAGTTCAACTAAGGGACGAAAATGGAGTAGTATTTGGTGAAACACTAACTACGGAAGATGGAACATGGGAAGTAAACGTAAATAATGCCACACTAGAAAATCAAGCCCATCAGCTAACCGCTGTAATATTTAACGGCACCGACGTTTCAAGTGGCATTAATCAAGAGTCTAAAGCGATTCTATTTTCCCGTTCAAATGAAGGAGTCACATCCAGTCAAACTGCTAGTATTGAAGGCATAAGTCAAGAGTATATCTTCACTGGTAACGACAATGATATAATTAATATTTCACTTAATGCATCAAATCACGTAATTGTTGATGGCGGCGCAGGAGGCGCTGATAAGGTAGTTATCGACGGATTTACCAATGAATTCGTATCAGGGAAGAATGCAGTGGGACAAACTATATTAACTTATGTAGGTAATACTAATACTGTCACTACGAAGGTCATAACGCTAATTGATATTGAAGCCGTTGCTTTTAGGGACAATGAAACACCAATTGATGTATTTGACAAGTCTCGAGTGGCTATTTTAGACGGCGATGGTTACCTTGATAAACTAGATCTTAATAGAACAGTTTACATTGGTGGCCAGTTAGTTAACAACGAAGAGATTGTTAGTATTACTCTAGTAGGTAAGAGTGATGCAGGCCAAACTGTTTCCTTTAATATCGATAAAGAGTTTATCACTGTCGACGAGAATGGAAAAATAGACGCTCGCGCACACGAGATTGCCTCACAAGGTTTCGCAAGTGGTGAAATTACTGTAATCATGTTGCTGGACGGTAGCAGTGACCAGCTCAAAGATACAAGTCTAATCACACTAAATCCACCAGAAACGATCGCTACTATCACTCACATCAGTGAAGATAATGGTATTTCTGATTCGGACTTTATTACTCAAGACAACCAAATTACAATATTTGGTGCACTTGATAAGGCACTAGAATCAGATGAGACACTACAATTACGAGTCAATCAACAATGGATTACCATTCCAAGTTCATCAATTACTTCTGCTAGCGATGGGTCTGGATTCGTTTGGAGCTATAACGACGAAAGGTTCTTACCTGATGGCGAGTACAAGTATGAAGCACGCGTTGTCGATGAAACAGGTCTATATAGTCGCTCCTCACAGAAAACTGTAGTTATAGACAAAGAGAACCTATTTAACAGTGGTTCAGAAGTTTCGTTTACACGAGTATCTGCCGATACCGGTAAGCACACTGACGATTATGTAACAAGTGACAGTAACTTTACGCTTGAAGGACAGCTCACAAGAAAGCTTCAAGACGACGAAGTTCTTCAGTTATTTGACGGTGAAAAATGGACTGAGATTTATCCTACGCAAAGTACTAATAGCGAAGGTATTACTCACGGATGGTCCTACTCTACAAATGCTGATTTGCAAGATGGTGATTACTCTTATGAATTAAGAGTAATCACAAAATCGGGCCATCTCATCAGCTCTGTACAACAAACAGTCACTGTGGATACAAAAGCGTCAACTGCAATTGTTGAAATGACTGGAATATCTCCTGATACGGGGGAGTCTGATGGTGACTTTATTACCAAAGAGAATCAAGGTCTCGTGATTAGAGGTACTTTATCCAAGGTTCTGGCGACCAATGAATACTTAGAGGTGAATCTCGGAGGTGTATGGACACAGGTACCATCAGACCAAATTACCGAGATAGATGGTACTGTAAATTGGACATATACTGATGAACGAACATTACCAGAAGGTGATTATGTATATAGCTTTAGAGTCTCTGATTTAGCAGGTAACTCAACTATAGAGTTTACCAAGCCAATTTTCATAGACACTAATTCAGCTTCTCATACAGCAAGTACAGGTGCAGAAATTGGTAACCTGAAACTTGTGGATGATGAAGGCACTAAGGATACCTTCTTAACCAAAGACACCACTATCGAAATTAAAGGTGAGTTATCTGCCAACATTATTAGAACCGACGATTCCTTGGAAGTGTTCTTAGACGGACAATGGCAACGCATAAATACAAGTTCCCAGTATAGAGATGGTGTATTTATCGGCGCAAGCTGGAGGTTAGATCTACAAGACCGAGAGCTTTCTGAAGGCAAACATGACTTTGAGTTTAGAGTTGTTGACACCGCTGGAAATATCACTGATAGCCTAACGCAATCAGTTGAGATTGATACGACAGCTGGCGCCCCCAAAGTCACGATAGATTCAGGAAATGACCACTTTATCAATATTAAAGAGAGTCAGGAGCCTATATTAGTATCCGTAGATCTATCAGACCCAGCAATTCAAGAAGGCGATACACTTAATATCCGCTTTATGGTTAACGGTAAAAATGCGGTAACAGATGAAATACCTGTTACAGCAGAAATGTTAGAGCAGGATACATATTCGCTACATTTACCAAATGAGGTAATTATTGATAGTAAAGTGATAACTGCGGTAGTATCAATTTCCGATCCAGCAGACAATATACGTATCCCCGATGCAGCACTTGTTACTATTGATTTAACTGCACCAGAAGCACCGACAGTTAACTCACTGTCTACTTCTACGGTAAAACCGACGATTTCTGGCACCGCAGAAATGAGCAGCGGAGATTACCTCACTGTAAACATCTATAGTGGAACGACACTGGTAGCTAGTTATGATTCGAAGAGTGAGCATTTGACAATTGACAATGGTAGTTGGTCATTGACATTGCCTAACGAATTAGACGACGGTAACTATACAGTTAAAGCGACCACTGCTGATGAGGCAGGAAATTCAACCGAGGACTCCTCTAGTGCTGTTCTAACTATAAGCCCTCTAGCAGACCCACAATCTTCATCACCAGAAGATGGGCTTGTTACTAAGTCGCTAGAGCCACAATTGGCGCCGACAAGTAACGAATTCTTAATCGGTGACAATGGTGACGACGTCATGATCGACGCGTTGGATGCTCCGCAAATGACACTAACATCAGATTCTGGCATGTTAACTGGTCATTCTGAAACGATCGAAGGCTTTGTATTAAATGAAGATAAACTCGATTTATCCGATTTAATAGCGCTTGACAACGCTTCTGATTTGGAGAACTATCTATCCATTACTTCTGATGAAAATAGCACCACTATATCGGTTGATAAAGTGGGAGAACCAAGTCAGACAATTACGCTTGAAGGCGTTGATTTATCGAATGAATTACAACAAAGACAAACTGCTGTAATTAACACTTTATTTACCAACCTAGGTGATGAGGCGTTACTAAGTCCGAGTAATGTAAGCGATGAAATGACGTTAAATACCAAGCAGCTATTGGATGACGAGGATATTACCGACTGATAAAAAATGTGCTATATTGTTAATAAATAGCGTAAAAATGAGAAATGCCAATGCTTAATCGCATTGGCATTTTATCAACATAGAAGCACAAAGGTAACGACATTGCAGCCACAAGGAAAGTCACAGCCCCAATGGGCAATTTCACCGTCTCAGCGGGTTAACAGCGATCCTCTTTTGGATTGTCTTGTTATCTTAACTGAGCATTTCGGTACCCCCTGCTCTGCTGAAGCGCTATCAGCAGGCCTCCCTATTACAGAAGCTGTACTCTCTCCTGAATTAGTACCTCAAGCCGCATCTCGTGCTGGCTTAACAGCAAAATTAAATCGTAAAGGCTTAGATGAAATACCTGGCATGCTATTACCTTGTATTTTGCTATTAAAAGATCAAAAAGCCTGTGTCCTGCAAGAGCTCGATTTTGAGAAAGATCTCGCAATCATCTCATTACCTGAGACAGGTGGTCAGGACGAACTGACAATTGCTGAGTTAGAAACCCAATACGTTGGATATTTATTTTTAATTAAGCAACAATATCGCGGCGACAAGCTGCAAGATGTTCACCATTATCAACATAAAGAACATTGGTTATGGGCTTCAATTAAAAGTGCTGCGAGCATATACCGCGACGTAATCATTGCGACTATTCTCATTAACATCTTCGCTTTAGTTTCACCGCTATTTGTAATGAATGTTTACGACAAAGTCGTGCCCAACTTAGCGTTTGAATCGTTATGGGTATTGGCACTTGGCGCTGGCCTAGCGTATATATTTGACCTTCTTTTAAAACAGCTTCGCGGATAACTCATTGACGTCGCAGGTAAAAAAATTGACATTACTATGTCGTCCAAGCTGTTTTCTAAAGTTATCGGTATCCCACTTGAGAAACGAAGCCCAA
The DNA here is from genome assembly GCA_049607155.1 of Psychrobium sp. Classification (GTDB taxonomy): domain Bacteria; phylum Pseudomonadota; class Gammaproteobacteria; order Enterobacterales; family Psychrobiaceae; genus Psychrobium. The sequence continues at coordinate 64,919 of JBMYWG010000015.1, read as the reverse complement.
GCGTAGGTGGCACAGCTAAACAAGTGAGTGAATTCGATACTATTCGAGATTTCCTCTCTTCTGCGACGATCACCGCAATGGTTGATCTACCATTTGCCTTGTTCTTCATGTTCATCATATGGCTAGTTGCTGGCGACTTAGTTATGTTCCCCATAATTGCAACGGTCATTATCATTGGCTATACACTACTCTTACAGCCTAAACTTCGTCATGCTATTGAAGAAAGCAGTAAATTCTCAAGTTTGCGTCACGGTCACTTAATTGAAAGCTTAAGCTCGATAGAGTCCATTAAAGCTAATGGCGCCGAAGGTATCGTGCAAAAAGCATGGCAGCAAATGCTTGGCCATACTTCCAATTGGAATATGAAATCGAAGAACATTTCTAATTCAGTTTCAAATGTCGCTAGTTTTGTTGTGCAAACAGCTGTCATTGGCGTTATCGTTCTAGGCGTATATCGCGTATCAGAAAACCTCATTTCCATGGGTGCCATTATTGCGTCAGTAATGTTATCTAGTCGCGCCATTTCACCAATGGCCAAAATTGCTGGCTTGCTAACTCGCTCAAATCATACTTTAACGGCAATGTCTGCAATAAACACCTTGATGGAAACTGAGGAAGAGTTTGAAAACAAAGGGCAGCTCGTTAGTATTGCTCGCTTAAAAGGCCATATCAATGCAGAGCAACTTGGCTTTACGTATCCAGAAATGGAAAAGCCAGCGCTCTATCCGATGTCGATTAAGATAGAGCCCGGAGAGAAAGTAGCAATCATTGGCCGTAATGGTTCAGGAAAAACGACACTTGCTAAAGTGCTGCTGGGACTTTATCAGCCATCTACGGGATCGTTGCAGTTTGACGGCGTTAATCACGGGCAAATTCACCCAAGTGATTTAAGACGCAATTTCGGTTATTTGCCACAAGAGGTAACTCTATTTCACGGCACCATCCGTGACAATATCTTATTCGGCACCCGCCAAGTTACCGAATACCAGCTAATACGCGCCGTACAACTATCAGGCGTTAGTTTATTTACCGATCTAGAAAGCGAAGGCTTGGATATGCAAGTTGGCGAAGGCGGCCAAGCGTTATCGCGCGGTCAGCGCCAAAGTGTGTCATTAGCACGCGCAATTTTAAATGATCCCCCTATTTTACTACTCGATGAACCGACAGCGAGTCTAGATGCTCGAGCTGAAAATCAGTTTATTCGCTCAATGAAACTCACGGGTAAAGACCGCACTATGCTGTTGATTACCCATAAAATGCATCTATTAAATCTAGTCGACCGTATCATCGTATTAGATAAAAATAGATTGATTGCTGACGGACCTCGCGACGCCGTGCTGGAAAAACTAAAAGCCGGTACCTTGGGAGGTGAGAAGAAATGAAAATAACCCAACAAGATATCGAAATGGCAGATGATGTATACGGCGCGATGCTTACACAAGCGCCGAGTATTCACCGCCTTACTATTTGGGCATTAGCGGCACTTATTTTAACCTTCATTATTTGGGCGTATTTCGCGTCACTTGAACAAGTCACATCCGGGGAAGGTAAAGTCATACCATCTTCTCAAACTCAAATTGTTCAAAGCCTAGATGGTGGCATTTTAGAAGAACTTTACGTCACCGAAGGAATGCCAGTTACTAAGGGGCAACCTATCGCGCGTATCGACGATACTCGTTTTCAATCTGATGTAAATCAGCAAAAACAAGAAGTGGATAGCCTACGTGCTAACATTATTCGCTTGCGTGCAGAGCTAAGTAGTATTTTGGTAGGTGATGACAATAACTGGCGCCTACAAATCAAAATAGCGAAGAAAGACACTATTTTCACCAATGAATTAAAAGAAAACATGCCAGATTTAGTTGCTCGCCAGCAACAAGAATATAATGGCCGTCTCGATAGTCTAATTAATCAGCTCGCCATTCAAGGCTCAAAGATCGAGCAAAAAACACAAGAAATTCAAGAACTGGACTCGAAAATAGCTACTTTAAAGCGTAGTTATGACTTTGCCAATAAAGAGTTAACACTAACGCGCCCGTTGGCTGAGAAGAACATCATTCCTGCGGTAGAGCTCTTAAAATTGGAACGCAACGTGAATGACATTCAAGGTGAATTGGAAGGCGTACAACTATTACGCCCAAAATCAGAGTCTTCGCTGAGTGAAACCATCCTCCAACGTCGAGAAACCGCACTAAAATACCGTACAGATACCCGCGCAGAACTTAATAAAATGCAAGCAGAATTATCTCGTATGAACGAGGCTCAAGTCGGTGTACAAGATAAAGTAGAAAAAGCTTTAATGACTTCTCCTGTTGTTGGTACAATAAAAACTATACATATCAATACTCTTGGTGGTGTAATCACACCAGGACAACCCTTGATGGAAATTGTACCTACCCAAGACAAGTTATTGATAGAAGCTAAGATTAAGCCACAAGACATCGCATTCTTACATCCAGGCCTCCCCGCCATTGTAAAGGTCACGGCTTACGACTTTGCCAAGTACGGTGGTTTGCACGGCAAAGTAGAACATATTAGTGCAGATACTACACAAGATGACAAAGGCAATAGTTTTTACGTCATTCGGGTGCGCACTGAATCATCGAGTATTATTAAAAAAGATAAAACGGAACTTCCTATTATCCCAGGGATGATGACAACCGTTGATGTCATAACGGGAAAACGCACTGTATTGGAATATATTCTCAATCCGGTATTGAGAGCCAAGCAATCTGCGTTACGAGAACAGTAAATTAAAGGACTGTAGTATGCTATTTGAGAGATCTTCATCGAAAAACGCACTCAAGCGTTATTCTTTGATTGCTTGTGCCTTGTTTGGCACTGCGCTAACGGCGCCACTTACACATGCCCAAACGCTTGAACAGGCTGTAGCACAAGCTTTAGATAACAACCCAGACCTTCGTATCGCCCTAACTAGATTTAAGGTTGCGGAAGAGCGTATCAAACAGGCGAAAGCTGGCTATCTACCAACCGTTGACTTAACTGCTGGCTATGGCCATGAAGAAACCGATAGCCCAGGCACACGCCGTGGTATATATGCCACCAATGGCGACGAAGGAAAAGCAGGCTTACGCCGCGGCGAATTTTCGCTGAGTATTCGCCAGATTCTATTTGATGGTTTTTATACCAGCACAGACAGTTCACGCACAGAACGCGAAGCGAGCTCAGAACAGTGGACGCTTATGTCTACGGCGGAAGATTTAGCACTTGATGTAGCGAAAGTTTATAACGAAGTGCTTAAGAATCAGGAAATTTTATCGCTATCTGAAAAAAACCTGCAATCTCATCAAGAGATTTACGAGCAAATCAAAGAGCGTACAGAATCAGGTCTGGGTAGCATTGCTGATTTATCACAAGTAACTGGTCGTTTAGCTCGCGCTAACGTTAACTTGATTTCGGCTACCAATAACTACCGCGATAGCGTGTCTAAGTTCGTAAAACTGGTTAATCACGAGCCAAAAGACTTAATTGTTCCAGTACCAGATGCAGATATGGTTCCAAGCACAGAGCAAATCGGTTTAACCGATGCCCTTAAAAAGCACCCTGTCATAAAATCAGCAGAAAATGATGTCGAAGCGGCACGTTATGCCCGTGAAACCTTTACCTCGAGCTTCTATCCAACCTTTACGTTAGAAGTCAGTGCTAACGCTAACAATAACGTTTCTGGTGAAGAAGGTATCGATCGTTTCAATAATGACATCGGCGGCCACAACAACAACGCATCAGCGATGATCCGCATGCGTTATAACCTCTATGCCGGCGGCCGCAATGCTGCTCAATCACGTGCAGCAGCTTATCAAATCGCTGAAGCCGTTGAACTAAATAGCAAAGCGCACCGCGACGTCACTGAAGGTTATGCACTGGCGTGGAATGCCTACGAATTGTTGACGATGCAACTGCAGTTTATTCAGCAACACGTTGACTCATCAAAACAGACTCAAGCCGCTTATGAACAGCAATTTAGACTTGGCCAGCGCAGTTTGCTTGATTTATTGGATACAGAAAACGAGCTTTTTGAAGCACGTAAAGACTACCTTGAAGCAAATTATCAAAACATCGATGCCCAATATCGACTTCTTAATGCTACAGGTAACCTATTAGATTCATTACGCGTCACTCGCTCTAGCTTATGGGCCGGTGAAGAAAGCTATGAAGGAGGCGTAGAGCAATGAGAAACCTTACTTTAGCAATCGCATTATTAGCGCTAACTGGCTGTGGAGCCACCGATGTTATCGACATCAACCAAGCCGTTATTCAAAAACACAATCTTGAAGATCTCGATGCCGATGGTGTGATCGAGGCACGTGAGAAATGTGCTGACACCTTCTTAGGTGCCACCATCGATAACTACGGCTGCAGCAGTATCAAGCGCATCGACGATAGCATTACCTTGAACATTAACTTCGCCAATAACTCAGCAGAAATATCTCAAGCTGATTTTGCCAAAATTAAAGAAGTTAGTGATTTTATGAATAAGTTTCCAGGCAGTCACGTGACCATTGAAGGCCACTGTAGCCGTCAAGGCTCTGCTGAGTTGAATCAAAAGCTCTCTGAAAATCGCGCTAATGCCGTAGCTAATGTGCTAAAGAATCAATATGGCATTCCAGCATTTAGAGTTGCTGCGGTAGGTTATGGTTTCGATAAATTATTAGACGAAAGCGATACGCCTGAAGCACATTCTAAAAACCGCCGCATCGTCGCATCACTATCAGGCACAGAGCAATCTACAGCGATGAAGTGGACTATTTATACGGCTGATGGACTTTAGAATAATAAATGGAGCTACAGCGTAACAAAGGAATAAAATGGTCACTCAAGCTCGCGCTGGTGTCCTCTTTGCTTACATTTGGGCTCTATGCAAAATCAAATAGTAACATCGATAATCAAAAGGTTATCGAAGCATTAAAGAAAAACTATGGAGAGCGCGCGGGAAAACGCGGTAATGCGTGGGTAAAAATACTTACTCAAGACAAAGCGCTTTCAGAACGTGACAAACTGGAAAAAGTTAATCGTTTTTTTAACTATTTCCGCTTTGTCGACGATATAAAATTATGGGGTGTAAAAAACTATTGGGCGACGCCCATTGAGTTTATTGGAGTGAATGGCGGTGATTGTGAAGATTACTCCATTGCCAAATATTACACTTTATTAGAGTTGGGTGTTCCAGATGAAAAAATGCGGATCACCATGGTTAAAGCGCTGCGTTTAAATCAATATCACATGGTTTTGGCTTACTATGAAACGCCAGCATCAGTACCGCTAATACTAGATAATATAGACGGTAAAATAAAACCTGCAACTCAACGATCAGATTTATTACCCGTGTACAGTTTTAACGGTACACAGTTATGGTTAAATAAAGAAAAAGGACGTGGTGTTCTTGCCGGTGATTCCAAGCGCTTAAAGCGTTGGACAAGCCTCAAACAACGCCTTGGCGTAAACAACCTAAAACAGCCTAAGTTAAAATTGGAGTAACACAGCAATGACCCTGTTTCAACAGATCAACTCACTGTTATTTGGACTCTTTTTACTTGTTATGTCGAGTATTGTCTATTTTCAGTTTACTGAAACAAAAGACTTTATGGCACAACAAATGGAGTCTGATTTAAATAACACGAGCACATCACTGAGTCTCATGCTAAAGCCACATTTAGAAACTGGCGATTTGGTAGGTGCTGAAACACTAATTAACGTTGTGTTTGAAGGTGGCTTCTATCGACGTGTAACACTGACATGGTTAGTTGATAACAAACAGCAAACATGGGAAAACCCTGTTGTTGTTGACGAAGTCCCCTCCTGGTTTACAGACCTAAACTTATTTGAAGCTCAAACGAAAGAGAGCCTCATTACATCCGGTTGGATGCAGTTGGCCAAATTAGAAATTGAAGCTCACCCAGGTCTTGGTTATCGCGAACTTTGGCGCATTATGAATGATACGCTTCTAGTATTATCAGCGCTATTTATCGTATCATTAGTTGTTCTTCGTTTACGCCTAACGCAAATCCTCAAGCCGCTAAATGAGATTGCGGAGCACGCCAAAGGTATTGCGCAACGTAAGTTCCATAAAGATATGGCGCTGCCATCAACGTCAGAGTTGAAAGATGTGGTTATCTCTATTAACTCAATGTCGAATCAGCTTAAGAAAGTCTTTAATACCTTAGACAATGAAGTCGATACACTGCGTAAAGATAGCTTAGTCGATCGCGTATCTAACCTGCCAAATCGTCAATACTTAACGGCACAGCTCAACAGCTGGCTTAGTGAGCCAGGTTACGGCGGCTTGATCCTTGCTAAATTCGATTGGCTTGAAGAGATTCATAGTAAATACGGCTACCAAGTACGTGATGAAACTATCAAGGTGCTTGCAGAAGCCATGCAACAGCAACTGCCTAAGGTTGCAGAGTCAGTCATTGCCCGTATCGCTAATGGCGAGTTTGCCTTCTTGATTACCAAAGGCGACGAAGATCAAATGAAGAGTTACGTGCAGACATTGGTACGCCTCATCAATCAAGAAATGTCTAAAGCAGGCTGTGAGCCAAATAGTGATTTCTATCTAGGCGTTAGCATGCGTGAAAACGACATGAAGCCATCTGACTTACTATCGCAATCTGACAATGCGCTACAACAGGCGACTAAAGAGCAAAAAACGATTCAGTGGTTTGATAGTAAGAAGCAGCAACACAAATTCTCACGTGAAGAGTGGCGCAAAAAACTTACTCATGCCATTAACAGCAATCGTTTCGTATTCCAGTGGCAACCTGTGCACAAAATGAATAGTAGTGACGTGTTACAACGAGAAGTATACTGTCGCCTAAACGTTGATGGTAAAGTGCTAAACGCTGGCGTGTTCATGCCATATGTTGAGTTATTATCATTAGGTAATGAACTCGATAAGTGCATCTTAAAATCTATCGTTAACAACAATATTTTGGCAAAAACCCATGAACCTATTGCCGTTAACTTAACCGCAGATAGTGTTAAAGATACTAAGTTCCATCAATGGCTAGCCTTGTTCCTACAAAGCTCAACTAATTCTCACAAGATCCAGTTTGAGATCCCTGAATCTGTAGTAAGCAGTAATTTAGATGAGTGTATTGCGCTATGTGAAACTGTTAAAGAATATGGTTCTAACTTTGGTATTGACCAATGTGGCCGTCGAATTGGCTCACTAAACTACCTACAACAAGTTAAACCTACTTACGTTAAACTTGACCAATCATTCTCGTTTTACAGCAAAACTGAGCAAAACAGCGAGCTGTGTCGTGCACTAGTTAATGTTGCAAAAGGTATTGGTATTGAAGTTATCGTTACTGCTATTGAAGACGAGAAACAACTGGCTAACTTTAACTCACTACATCCTCACGGTTATCAAGGGTTCATTTACCCGCCAGTGGAAATTGACCCTCACGAAACCTAATCGGTGGATACAAAAAAGGAGCGTTTATCGCTCCTTTTTTATTGCTAAGCTTTAATATATTTTAAAGTTTAGGCATTGTTTGATAGAGCGCATTCAAACAAGCTTTACCTAACTCCTGAGAGCGAGCTGGCGACCAGCCAAAATCTTCATCTGGCGTTTCAACGGTATCTTTAAATGGCATTTCTAAGGTCATCACTAAACAACCAAACGCCTGTGCTAAATAATTAGTGCCAACTGTCATTAATGCTTCGCCCGGCTTATCGATGTCATAACCAATTTTGTTTTGGAAATCAGGGCTAGCATTAATCAGTGCCTGCTGATAGAAATCGAGTAACGCCTGACGGTCTTCATTCCAATCAGCAATACCTTCAGAGCCAGCAATAAAGTTGTATGGTAGCGCTTCGTCACCGTGCACATCTAAACAGAAGTCCATCCCTGTTTGTTCCATTTTCTCGCGCACGAGATAAACTTCAGGGCTACGCTCCAAAGATGGCTCTAACCATTCACGATTTAAGTTGGCGCCAGCGGCATTAGCACGCAGATTACCGCGCTTGCTGCCATCAGGGTTCATGTTTGGTACGACGTAGAATACGGCCTTGTTTAATAGTGCTTTTGAAATGGGGTCATCTTGATCGAGCAATGCCGCCAACATGCCTTCCATCCACCACTCGGCCATTGTCTCGCCAGGATGCTGACGAGCAATCATCCAACACACCTTCTTACCTTCGCCATCACTGCCGATTTTAAGCAGATCCATATCTTGGCCATCAACGGTTTGTCCAAGCAACATATGCTCTACATTGTCATGCATTTGCGCTTGTGCAATTAAATCGTGGTGGCGCTCCATTGAGTAAGGTGCAAAATACGCGTAATAGACGCTGTCACACTCGGGTTGATGCTTAATCACTAACTGCTTGCCATCATATTGTGTTTCTACCCGGAACCATGTTTCACGATCATATGAAGCTACAGCTTGGTAATCATCCCAACCTTCGAGATATGAACATTCATGGGCATTAGTAATGCACATGGTCACAGGCTTATTTTTAGCACCAGTTAAGCGGTAGTGAAACCATTGGCTATATTCAGCATTAGAGTCTTTACGAATGGCTAGGCGGATATTTTGGCTATCTTCAACCGATAGAACCTCGATATTTCCGCTATCGAAATTTTGAGTAATTTTCATAATAAATCCACGATGTCTGCCCCTATGAAACAGCAAGGGCGTTAAGAATTTTTCAGGGGAGATCATAACAGCCATAGTAATAAGTTACTATGGCTGCCTTGAGGAATGAGAGGTGATTTAAAGCTTGTGTGCGAGAAGTTGTTCACTGACTAAATAAAGTTCATCAGATTCGATAATCGCCGCTTCGCCATCGATTCGTATTGCTAAGATCCGCCCTTTCATTGTCCAACCATCAGCCAATGAAATATTTAACACTCGCTGTTGTTGTGTTAACTCTGACAACGCAATATTACTTTTACTACTCAGCTTAGCAATATCTTCGAGCGACTTGATCCGCAATTGGACGTTTTCTTTTGCGGTTATTTCACCGACTTTGAAATTGATTTGATTGGCGTTTAATGAAAAGACATCGTTTTCCATCGACACCGCATTGGCAGTAGCGCTAAATAGCGCGAATACAAAAAGTAGAACTTTATCCATTATAGCTCCTCATTGGCAGACAACATTAACCTCGAAAATAGTTAGTTATAAATCCTGTATAACAACTTGTTTAATGATGTAACGACTTTATTTATAACCGAACTAATTGCGAATTACCAACTTAGGAATCTAAAATTAAGCATATACAAAACAATAAATTAAATAACATAGAGAGCTATCTTCTTGAAAACAAAGCGACAAAAAAAATGATAAAAAAATTCGCGTTTAATAATCTGTATAAAAACTAAACGACATAAATTATCCCCTAGGTTTTGCCTTAGAACGCTTACGACTAAACGATTGTAAATATGTGTTGACAGCAAGGTTTACACCCCCTAAATTCAAGGTAATTTATGACGTATTACTCAGAGGAATAAACATGAGTGACAAGGTCGTGCTTTCAGAAGTACGCGAAAAAATAACCGCCCTAGACCAACAGCTTTTAACGCTTCTCGGCGAACGCCGTCAACTGAGTCTGAGTGTCGCACAATCTAAGATCGATACCGTTAAAGCCGTTCGCGATACCGAGCGTGAGGAACAACTACTGATTGACCTTATTCAACGCGGCCACAAACTAGGATTAGATGCTCACTACGTCTCAAAATTATTCCACGTTATTATCGAAGACTCGGTGCTCAATCAACAAGCTTGGTTGCAAGAGCGCGCCAATCATCAACACGAATCGCCCGTTGCCCGTGTAGCATTTCTTGGCTCAAAGGGCTCTTATAGTTATCTAGCTTGTCACCGCTACTTTTCACGTCGCGTCGAAGATATTATCGAGCTAGGTTGTGATTCATTTAGTGACATAGTTACGAAGGTAGAGTCTGGCCAAGCTGAATTTGGTTTATTGCCGATAGAGAACACCAGTTCTGGCAGCATTAATGAAGTTTATGATGTGCTGCAACACACTTCACTATCGATTGTTGGCGAATTAACCCAACCTGTTGAACACTGCTTAGTTACGGCCGACAACAGCAGTATTGAGCAAATAGATACCGTTTACTGTCACGTTCAGCCATACCAACAATGTTCTCAGTTTCTGAGTAAACATAAAGGTATTAAATTTGAATTTGTTGAAAGCACCGCGGCGGCGATGGAGCAAGTAGCGACGTTAAATACGTCTAACGTGGCGGCGATTGCCTCACAAGAAGGCGGCAAACTTTACGGATTAACTGCCATTGAGCGTAATATCGCTAATCAGCAAGAAAATCACAGTCGTTTTATTGTTGTTGCACGTAAGGCTGTGGAAGTTGCGGTACAAATTCCAGCGAAAACGACCTTTATTATGTCGACTCATCAAGCCACTGGAGCCTTAGTTGATGCTTTACTCGTACTTAAAAACAACGGTATTAGCATGACTAAATTAGAGTCACGCCCTATTCAAGGTAATCCTTGGGAAGAGATGTTCTATATCGATGTCGATTGTAATCTACACCACGCGAGTATGCAGCAAGCACTCAATGAGCTAAATAGCATCGCCAAAGATATTAAGATCTTAGGTTGTTACCCTTCTGAGAGCATTCAAGCGACACCAATTCCTGACGTATTGCTCGATAGTAATACCCCAGTGTAACCCCCCTTATAAAAATTAAAAGGCCCCTTGAAATATCAAGGGGCCTTTTCGATTGTGCTTTGCTCATCTTAACGCTTCACAGCACGGCTATCATGCGCTTGCATTAGCAGCTGTTTCGATTCATCTAAGAATTGTTGAGAGTAATCGCCAAACCATTGCGATACTTCTTTAAATGCTTGGATGAACCCTTCTCTATCGCCGTTTACTAACATGGTATTAGCGTGTTCAAAACGTGATAAGTAACGGGAGAACATCTTTGTATTCTCATTAGATGAGAAAATTATGTCGGCGTACAGCTGAGAATCTTGCGCAAACAAACGTCCTACCATAGCTAACTCTAAACGATAGATTGGCGAACTATAGTCAAGCAGCTGCTCCATATTTGGGTTTTCTGCCGCAAGATGCTGTCCATACACGAAGGTAGTAAAGTGGCGCATGCCCTGCACTAACGTCATCGCATTGTCGTGCTCTTGTGGATTTGCCAAGGTTAACTTAGCGCCCCAAATCGCAATTTGCTCTAACAGCCAAGCATATTTTTCCGGTGAGCGGCCATCACAATAAATAATAACCTGTTTCGCTAAGCTAGCGACATCAGGGCCAAACATTGGATGCAGCCCTAGCACTGGTCCCGCATGAACATTAAGCATATGCTCTAACGGCTTGCCTTTCGTCGAGGTTAGATCCACCAGCACGCAGTCTGATGGCAGTCCGGATAATTGATCAATAATCTCGGTAGTTAAATTGATTGGCACCGAAACAATCACCAAACCCGCATTAGAAAACAATTCAGGTGCACGAGACCAATCGTCTTTATCTAACACCTTGACGTTATAACCAGATAGTTCCAGCATCCGCTTGAAGACACCACCTAGCTTGCCTCGGCCACCGACGATAACGACATCACCTAGGTCTGGCTTAATGCATTTAAAGCCAGTGTCTTTCTCACGATGATATGATTCACGCATTAAGCGGCGCAGAACATCTTCAATTAGATCACCGCCAACACCTGCTTCATCAGCTTCACGACGGCGCTTTGCCAGCATAGCGGCTTCACGCTCTGGGGCATAAATTGGTACCCCAGCTTCACTTTTTACTTCACCAACTTCTGCAACCAACGACAGGCGTTTTGCAAGTAAATCTATTAACTGGCCATCGACTTCATCGATGGCATGTCGCAACTCGTCTAGAGCATCACACGACTTTTCGGACATCAACCTCTCCTGATACGCGTTGTTTTAGTGCTGAACCAATTTTTCCTGCGCCTTCAATCAACAGTTTTTCGGTATCTAACCAATTGATACAAGCATCGGTTACTGATACACCGTAGCGCAATTGATCTTTCGGCAGCGAGCTCGATTGATTACCTTCAAACAAATGACTTTCTAGCATAATCCCCATGATCGAGCGGTTACCAGCACAAATTTGCTCAAATATATCATTGGCAACTAAAGGTTGTCGCGTGTGATCTTTATTAGAATTACCGTGACTGCAATCCACGACCAACTTTGGCGTTAACCCAGCGCCAGTGATCTGTTGCTCAATATCTTGCACGTCTTGCGCTTCGTAGTTTGGCGCCTTACCGCCGCGTAAAATGATATGACCATCAGGATTACCCTGAGTTTGCATAAGTGCAACCTGCCCCTGCGTGTTAATTCCCATGAAACGATGCGAATGCATTGCCGATTCCATTGCATTAATCGCAACATTAATTTTGCCGTCAGTACCATTCTTAAAGCCGACAGGCATCGATAAACCACTGGCCATTTCACGGTGAGTTTGCGACTCAGTAGTACGTGCACCAATTGCTGACCAGCTAAACAATTCTGACAGGTATTGAGGGCTAATAGGATCAAGCGCTTCAGTTGCGACTGGCAGTTCTAATTCAGCTAACCATACCAATAACTCGCGCCCCAATTTAAGACCTTCTTCCACTTCAAATGAATCATTCATGTGTGGATCATTAAGTAGACCCTTCCAGCCGACAGTGGTGCGTGGCTTTTCAAAGTAAATACGCATTACTAAGTACATATCATCTTTTAACTGCTCATGAAGCTCTTTTAGCTTTAAGGCATATTCTTTAGCACTTTTAATATCGTGAATTGAGCAAGGGCCAGTCACCACCAGTAAGCGATGATCTTTGCCATGAATGATATTTGAAATCGTTTGACGCGCACCAGCAATGTAATTTGCGCCGGCCTCGCTTAATGGAATTTGTTGCTTTAACTGCGTTGGCGTAATTAAAACTTTTTCGGAACTTATATGGGTATTTTCTATTGATTGAGTGCTCATTATTGCTTTCCTGCGACATAACCTTATTGCTTTGATGCTCTTTGTAACATCAACAAAAACAATGCGCAACTTTTTTGATTAACTCCAATCAATTTTTTGAATCAATTTGTATTTTATGACGATAGATTACCGCATGGGCTTACCCAAAGCCGCTGGCGCAGCTGATTTTCCAATTACCCCTGCTAGAACACATAAGGTCAATACATAAGGGGTTACTTCTAGGAGCTGAATAGGCACAACGCTGTCGACATCAGTAAAACCACTTTCCTGTAATCGAATAGCCAAGGCTTCTAGAAACCCAAAGAACAAGCACGATAACATCACGCCAACAGGATGCCAGCGCCCAAAGATTAACGCAGCTAACGCGATAAAGCCCTTGCCTACCGTCATATTTTCCACAAACCCTGCACCGTGACCTATAGACAAATACGCCCCTGCTAAACCACAGACAGTGCCGCCGACAACAACAGCCATATAACGTACTTTAGAAACAGAAAATCCAGCGCGTTTAAGAGCAACAGGATTGTCTCCTGCCGCCATTACAATGACGCCCCACGTTGAATACTTCATTAAATACACAAGTAACAGCACTGCTATAAACGCTAAATACACTAAAACGTTATGGCCACTAAAAAGATGCCAATAGATCTGCGATAGCACACTATCGTTATGTGCGATTAAATTTGGAAATATCAGATTTGGTAGCCGCTCATTATCAGCCAAAATCGGCGTCATGCCACCTTGCACGAAAATGCGCTGTGCCAATAATGCAGTTATTGCGAGTGCTAACAGATTAATCGCGAGGCCTGATACCACCTGATCACCTTTATGGGTAATACAAGCAAACGCGTGAAGTAGCGAGAAGCAGCCTGTAATCACCATCGCTGCCAACACACCTTGCCAAGCAGAACCAGTGACAGCAGCAACAGTCGCCGCAGCAAATGCGCCAAGCAGCATCTTTCCTTCTAGGCCGATGTCCATCACACCAGCGCGCTCACTAATAAAGCCAGCCAGCGCAGCAAACATCAGCGGCGTCGCTAGTCTAAGGGACGCATCAATGAGTAAAATCCAAGAAAACGTATTATCCACTGTTATTGCACCGGTAATTTTTCGTGATTAGAAACATCGGCAGGTCTGAGCCAATAATCGATAGTTGGCTTTAACATCCACTGCAGCGCGCCACAAAATAGTACCACTAAGCCTTGGATCAGGAAGATAATATTATTGCCGATCAGCTCTTCGTTAAACGCGAGTTCTGAGCCACCTTGATACAAGGCACCAAACAACACACTAGCTATAACAATGCCTAATGGACTATTGCGCCCCATTAACGCAACGGCAATACCCGCAAAACCAAATCCGGCGACAAAATCAACGTTTAGTACCAAGTTGTTACCTTGCACTTCGTTAAGGCCAATAAAACCAATTAACGCGCCGGAAATCATCATAGTAATAATGATAATAAATGCTGGCTTTATTCCAGCAAAGTGAGCGCTCTGTTCACTCTTGCCAACAACTCGCGTCTCATAGCCAAGCTTGGTGTGCCACAAGTAATAATACAAGCCAATACAGCAAAGCAGCGCCCAAATAAAAGAGATATTCAGCGGCGTATTAACAATCTCAATGCCAAACACCGCCATTAAACTCTGCATGCTCGGTAGTGCACTACTCGCTGAAATGCTTTCGCTTATCGCCGCCATTTGGCCCGGCGCTTTTAACACATTAGCCAATAGATAAACTAGCAATGAAGAGGCAATAAGATTAAACATGATGGTTGTTATTACGATATTCGAACCGCGGTATGCATTGAGCCACGCAGGGATAAAGGCCCATAACGCTCCGAATAATGCGCAAAAGAGCATAGACGCAGGTATCACCATCCACAATGACGAACCATCTAATTGCAAACAAATAATAGCGACACCCAGTCCGCCAAGTGTCGCCTGTCCTTCACCGCCAATGTTGAACAATCCAGCATGCCACGCTAAGGCGACACCAAGGCCAGAAAAGATAAAATTAGTCGCGTAATAAAGTGTATATCCTCGCCCTTCTTGACTGCCAAAGGCGCCGTGATAAATCTGCGCAATAGCATCGCCGATATTAATGCCAGTCAATGACAACACGATAACTGTCGCCAACAATGCCAAGCCAATATTAGCAAGGGTTAAAGCAGTGCTATTTATCCAAGAAACCGATTTGTTATTCACTCATCACCTCGTTGGCTAACATTAAACTAAGTTCGTTTTTATTAAGCTGCTGGGTGTAGTATTGGCCAATGATTTGACCTCGTTCAAACAACACAACGCGATCGGAAAGACTCATAATCTCCTCGAGATCGTTAGAGCAGAAAATAATGCTCGCGCCTTTATCTCTAAGTCTAAATAACCGCTGATAAACGCTTTCAATGGCGCCAACATCCAAGCCATTACTAGGATGTGCTAACAACAAGAGTTCAGGATGTTTAGATACTTCACGGGCCAATACTAATTTCTGCTGATTACCAAGGGAAAAGGCCCCGGTTCGTAAACGCGGATTTGCAGGCCGAATATCCCACTGTTTCATTAAATCGAGACATTGTGCACGATTATCACTTTCGTGTTGATGTACAGCGCAATCGTATGATTGACGATGATAGCCGAGCATTGCGCTCTCATACATCGGAAAATCCTTTACCACACCAATACCAGTTAGAGGGTCAGGTACGTAAGCAATACCAAGCTCGCGAGCTTGCATTAAATTGTAGTGATTTTCCGATTTAACCCGCTTACCGTTGATGCTAATTCTGCCGTGGGTAAAGCCAGCACTTCCCGCTAGCACCTCAAGTAACTCTTCGTGTCCCGCTTTGGGCAGCCCGGTTAGCGCGACAATTTCATGACTGTGAATTTCCATGTCGATGTTAGACAAACTAAACCCTTGGCGCGCACTACCAAATCTCGATTTAGGCTTAATGGCCAGGTTAGACACTTTTAAGTGTAAATGAGTGTCAACATCACTAATACTGCTGTTGGGGTGAGGCAGCGTGATTTCACGTCCTACCATCAATTTACTCAATTGCCCCAAGGTGATTTCTTTAGGGTTAACATCACACAATAACTTGCCATTGCCCATCACCGAAATCACATCGCAGATAGCATGCAATACCGAAAGTTTGTGAGCGACAATCAATATCGAAATGCCCTGCATTTTCAGCAGGTTTAGCAGCTTCAATAAGTGATTAGACTGCAGAGGCGATAGCAGTGCCATTGGCTCGTCCAGAATTAGCACCTTGGCACCGCGATATAAAGAGCGCAATACATCAACGAGCTGACGCTGACTGTAATCAAGTTTTGATATTTGCATATCCAAATCAAAACTAAAGCCAAACTCACGGCACAGTTGCTCTAATTCCTGTCGCGCCTTGGCTTTTTGGGCAGACATAAAAAAGCCCTGCTGCTCGCCGAGCAAAATATTTTCTATGATCGAGCGCTGCTCTAACCAACTGGTTGTTTGGTGGAGCATACCAATGCCACTATCGATAGCGTGTTGAGGATTGTCGATAACTACTTTGACACCATCGACAAATACTTCCCCTCGTTCGGGTTTTAACAAGCCATAAGCGATTTTTAGTAAGGTTGACTTACCTGCGCCGTTTTCACCGATCACACCGTGAATAGATCCCGGAGCAATGCGCAAACAAACATCATCAAGCGCCTTCATATCGTGGTAATACTTAGTGATGTGCATAAGCTCTAACGCAGGCGATAACATTAGTTAATCTCCTGCGCGCATAGTGACACTATGGTTTTACTCGGATCTTGTTGCTGGAGTAATGCACGCTTGTGTTCATTCACAGCACTTGCTAACTGCAGTGAAAACACCTCGTTGTTGTACTTATCGCGCGTCAAACCGACCCAGTCTCCCGCCAATCCTAGCTGTTGATGGCCTGCTTGCCATTGGCCAGTGTTAAAATCGACAATACTTTGCCACACGACTTTACCAACAGATTTAACCATCGAACTTAATACTGCGCCCGGGTATAAATGATTCTGGTTTGAATCTACAGCGATGGCATAAAAGTTATGATCATTAGCCGCTTGATACACGCCTAGCCCAGAGCCACCAGCGGCGGCAAAAATCACATCAGCGCCTTGTTCATATTGATGACGAGCGATTTCAATGCCTTTACTGGGATCATCCCACGCGTGAGAAGTCGAACCGACATAGTGACGAGTAATTCGAATATCAGGTTTTATACTTTTAGCACCAAGGGCATAACCACAGCTAAATTTTCGGATCAGCGGAATATCCATACCACCAACAAACCCAATGTGATCTTTTTTCGTCTTTAGGGCAGCGAGTACCCCAGCTAAATACGCCCCTTGCTCTTCTTGAAAAGTCACTGAGCGCACATTGGGTAAATGAATCACACTATCGATGATTACAAATGACGTATCGGGAAAGGCTTTTGCCGCGCGCTCGATAGCAGGTGAAACTGCATAACCTACGCCAACAATTGGATTGTAACCACGTCTGGCAAGCTTCATCACGCCTAATTGGGTTTGTACGTGGTTTGCTGGCTCTACTTCCTTAATGGCGTAGCCCTGCTCTCGCAACGGTAAAACACCGTTTTCATAGGCAGCTTGGTTAAATGAGTGGTCATATTTACTAGAGCGATCGTACACCACTGCACTGCCAATTGAATCATCAGCATTACCTGATCCTTTAGCATCTGCAAAATTCACTAATCCCGAAAACAGGGTCAGCAGTAGAAAGTAGATTACAGACTCAATTCGCAAAATAAATTCCTTCACTCATCTCTCATTGTTAACAATGGGCTGGCATACCGCGCTCAACCGCTTTTAATAACCGCTGTGTTTTGCGATTTACGATTGGCTGTTTACTCTGTTGCTTGGCAATTGCCCAATCGATATGTTCGTTCACCATATCACTTGCATGCTGCTTTCTATCGTTCAGCGCCGAAATGATTGCTATATCATATTCTGCGTTGCCCAAGGCAATTGCAATGTTTCTCAGCCAGCGCTCGTGGCCAATACGGCGGATTGGCGAACCTTCTAAGCGCTTTAAAAATTCATCTTCAGTCCACGCAAACAACGACAATAATTCTGGCGAGTGAATATCTTTACGCGGTTTAAAATCGTCTTCATCACTGGCCTGCGCCATCTTATTCCACGGGCAAATTAACTGACAATCATCACAGCCATAAATACGATTTCCAATAGCTTCGCGAAACTCTTCGGGAATCGCACCGAATTTTTCAATCGTTAAATATGAAATACAACGGCTACCATCCACAACATAGGGCTCAACAATGGCTTGTGTGGGACAAATGGTTATACAGGCGACGCATTTGTCGCATTGTTCTTCAACAGGCTCGGAGACCGGCAGTGGGATATTGACTAACAATTCCCCCAAAAAGAAAAATGAGCCAGCTTTTTCATTGAGAATTAGCGAATTCTTACCGACCCAGCCAACACCGGCTTTCTCAGCCAATTGACGCTCCATGATCGGCGCAGAATCAACGAACGGACGAGCAACTAGATCGCTCACTTGAGTCTCAATTTTTTGCTGCAATTTCTTGAGGCGATTGCGCATCATCTTGTGATAATCGCGCCCCGTAGCATAGCGACTAATGTAGCCGTTGTGGGAATCTTTTAAAGTTGAAACGATAAGCGCTTCTGGTGGCAAATAATCCAAGCGCACGCTGATAACGCGTAAAGTACCGGGGAGTAATTCGTGAGGTCTGGCGCGCATCAATCCATGGCGAGCCATATAGTCCATTTCGCCGTGATAGCCGTTTTCTAGCCACTGCATAAACTTGGCTTCGTGATGAGCCAAATCAGTATCGCAAATACCGACATCGGCAAACCCGAGCTCGACGGCCCATTGCTTAATGTCTTGTGCAAGTTGTTGATAAAAAGCGTCACTATTCACGAACAGGTCAGTTCCCCAATAAAAGTGACGCTACTTTATCATTTTATCCGCTATCCATTAAGTGCTTAGTTTTAATGGTGAGCATGTCCCTTCATGGCAGGTGCGTCTTTAACCATCACTTTTGTCGTCAATGTCTCGCCATTTTTCAAAGTTAGGGTCAATGAAAATTCAGTCCCTTTTACCAATGGTTTCTTTAATCCCATCAGCATCACATGATAACCGCCGGGCTTAAAAATAAGCGATTGATGTGTTTCCACCTTAATTTCATCAATGTGACGCATTGCTACCTTGCCGTCGTCAAAATAGCTTTCATGCAACATGCTGTGTTTAGCAATATCACTATCGACACCGGTCACAACGACAGCCGACTTGCTGTGATTGGTAAAGGTAAAATAAGCAGCACCATTAGGAACAACCGGTGGTAACGCCCGTGCCCACGCATTGCTAAATTCAAGTTGATGTAGTGTTTGCTCACTGGCGTGTTCAGTCTTGTGATCATGAGCGTTGACTGCTGATGACAATAGCGCCAAATTAATACCAAGTGCGGCTAACTTGGCGACCTTTTTAAATCCCAACATATTATTCCTTATCTATTTATTAGACTAATCAACCTAAGCTCAGGTTAATTATAAATTTGGCCAATGATACACCTCCAACCAGCAATGCAGTTAGTGGTAGATCAAAAAATTGCCTAGATTTCTGAAATGTTAGCGTTATACTGCGGCCAATTTTTAGCGGTTAAGGAAAGAATGTGAGTTATTTGTTGTCTTGTCTGTATTTGATATGGGTCGTATTAATTTCTATTATCCTTTTCCCTATCGCCGTCATTATTAGACTGATAACCACACCGTTTGATCGCCGCCTCATTGTTCTTAACTTCTTTAGCCACTTTTGGGGCTCGTTATACTTCTGGACCAACCCATTTTGGTCACTGGAAATAACAGGTAAACAGCATTTACCCAAAGACAAACCTGTCGTATTTATTTCTAACCATCTCTCTACAATCGACGTATTAGTGGCATCTCGCCTATTTACTCATTTCAAATGGGTCTCGAAAATTGAGAACTTTAAGATTCCTTTTATCGGCTGGACTATGTACCTCAATAAATATGTCGCGATTAAACGCGGTGGTTTAAGCTCGATTAAAGCCATGATGAAGCAATCACTAAAGCATCTAGAAAATGGCAGTCCGGTGTTTATCTTTCCAGAAGGCTCTCGTGCTCAAGACGGTCACTTAAAACCATTTAAGACTGGCGCATTTAAAATCGCGCAGGACGCGAACGTGGATATAGTGCCTATCGTATTAACAGGCACAGATAAGGCAGTGCCTAAAAACAGTTTACACTTTAAAGGTCATCAACACTTAAAAGTTGAAGTGCTGCAGCCAATTACCGTAGAGCAACACCAAAACTTATCCCTTAAAGAACTTACGGCGCTGGCACAAACGCAAATTAGCGCAGCGCAAGATCAAGCTTCAACTGAGAACTCAATCGTATAAGTCCCTTTTACCAACCGCTCTTTGTTAACTTTAGAGAGCTTTTTAATTTTAGCTTCCAGCTGACAAGCTTCACTGCGACTCATCGCCGTTTGGCTAAAGACGAGGGATACGGGGCGGCGCACTCTGGTATATTTAGCGCCTTTGGCTGACTCATTGTGCTCCTTTACTCGTCGCTTGAGATCCGTGGTGACACCACAATACAATGATTGATCATTACATCGCAGCAAATAAACAAACCAGTTATCACTCGTCGACATAGTTAGAAAATCCTGTTTTACACATGGTGGCGGATTTTACCAATAAGTGATTACAACGCCTATTCATTTTCACCTTGAGCAAGTTTTTAATATAAAATACAAAACGTTAGCAGTTTGGCCTTAACATTGCTGTTTGCAGTTAATGATCGTTGAATAATCAAAAGGCAACTATGAACTCTTTACGTAAAACACTCATCACGCTAGTTGGCGGCGGCCTACTGGCGTTTGGCTTAATCTTCATTCTCCTGCCTGGCACCGTATTGATCCTTCCCATTGCTTTAGCCATCTTGGCCCTCGAATATGACTGGGCTCGTCGCTGGGTAAAAGTTGCCCAAAAAATGCTGACTAAAAGCGCCAAAAAAATGGACGATTTTGTGGCGAAATGCCGAAGAAAATAGTGCTAACTCATGAATGGTTATTACCTTGCCTTTGGCGTTTCTCGAAGTGCTGATGACTAGCATCTTATACCAATTTTATTTAATAAGTGATCAATTTTGTAACGAGAAAAATGGATTAGAACAAGGCATTTATTTTGATAAATAGTTGTTCTATTTGATAAATAAATAACGCAGTTATCATTCATTTAGACCGTGAAAAATGATCAAGGGTTTAATGTAATTGGTATTAAGGTGGCTTGGGTATACAATAGCGCCAAATTTTATTCGCTCCTTTGGAAACTACTCATGAATCAAGATGAAATGAAAAAAGCGGCTGGTTGGGCAGCTATAGAATACATTGAAAAAGACACTATTGTTGGTGTTGGTACAGGCTCAACAGTCAATCATTTTATCGATGCACTTGGCTCGATCAAAGGTGATATCGAAGGCGCGGTTTCTAGCTCTGAAGAATCGACTCGTCGTTTAAAAGAATACGGCATTCCAGTATTTGATTTAAATACCGTAGACCAACTTAGTGTCTATGTTGATGGTGCTGATGAAATTAATCAGAAAATGCAAATGATCAAAGGTGGCGGTGCCGCACTAACCCGTGAAAAAATCATTGCAGCCGTTGCAGACAAATTTGTGTGTATTGCCGATGAGTCAAAGTTAGTCGATGAACTAGGTCAATTCCCGTTGCCAGTTGAAGTTGTGCCTATGGCGCGCTCTTATGTTGCCCGACAGTTAGTAAAACTTGGCGGCGATCCTGTCTATCGCGAAGGCGTTATCACTGACAACGGTAATATAATTTTAGACGTTTATAATTTCTCAAAAGATGATGCACGTGATCTTGAAACCCAAATCAATGCCATTGTTGGTGTAGTAACTAACGGTTTCTTTGCCCATCGCGCTGCTGATGAATTATTACTCGCAACACCTAATGGCGTAAAAAAAGTAAAATAACTTTTCTGTTAAGTAGTCTATAAAAAGCCAGTATTCCCCAAATAAGAAACAGTGTATTTAATTGTAACCACTGTTTCTTATTTCTCGCATTTCACGAAAAATTTCCCGTACTGAAAACAAACTTTCTCGATAATTCGCTAAAAAATTGCCCTTCGTTTACTAATTAACATCACTTGAAACAACTTATTAACAAAAATCATCTAAAAGCTGTCTATACATTCCATTTATTTCCAATATAACGGCATTAAAAGCGCTATAAATAATTCCTAAAAAGGCTTTAAATACGCGACTTCACGTTGCTATACTGCAATTAACTTAGTCTTTTACTCCTCATCGAGTAAAAGTTAGCTATAGTTACCAAACTAATTTAACGAATGCCCGTAAAACACCCTAGGAAATTTAACAATGGCTCAATTTTCACTCGAAAAAAACAAAATCAAAGTACTCTTATTAGAAGGCTTACACCCAAGCTCACTAGAAGTATTTGAAAAGGCTGGTTACAGCAACATCGAGTGCCTCAAAACGTCCCTACCTGAAGACGAGCTGATTGAGAAAATTAAAGATGTCCATTTTATTGGCATTCGCTCCCGCACCAATCTAACCGCTAACGTTATCAACGCCGCCCAAAAACTTGTGGGTATAGGTTGTTTCTGTATTGGTACTAACCAAGTTGATTTAAACGCTGCAGAGCAACGCGGTATTCCGGTGTTTAATGCGCCGTTTTCAAATACCCGCTCTGTTGCAGAGTTAGTCCTTGGTGAAATTCTATTACTACTACGCGGCATTCCAGAGAAGAGCGCTAAAGCGCATCGCGGTGAATGGCAAAAGTCGGCTGTTGGCTCTTATGAAGCCCGAGGTAAACAGCTTGGTATCGTCGGTTATGGCCATATCGGTACTCAGCTGGGCATCTTGGCGGAAAACTTAGGTATGCGCGTAAAATTCTACGACATCGAAGACAAATTGCCACTAGGTAATGCAAGCCAAATTGCTAGTTTAGATGAGCTTTTAGCAACGTCTGATGTAGTTAGCCTGCATGTACCTGAGACGCCACAAACCAAATACATGATCAAAGAAGCGCAGTTTAAAGCCATGAAACAAGGCGCTATCTTCATTAATGCTTCACGCGGTACTGTGGTAGACATTGATGATTTAGCACACGCCTTAACGTCGAACAAAATCAGCGGCGCCGCTATTGATGTATTTCCAGTTGAGCCTAAGTCAAACAACGAAGAGTTCGTTTCACCACTGCGCGGTATCGACAATGTTATCCTGACACCGCACGTTGGAGGCAGCACACAAGAAGCTCAAGAGAACATTGGCTTTGAAGTGGCCGGAAAACTCGTAAAATACTCTGACAATGGTTCAACCCTATCAGCTGTTAACTTCCCAGAGGTTTCACTACCAGCGCATGACGGCGTAACGCGTTTATTACACATTCATAAAAACCAACCCGGTATTATGAATCAAATCAACATGGCCTTTGCTCAACATAACATCAATATTACCGCACAGTACCTGCAAACAACTGCAGATATCGGTTATGTTGTAATGGAAGTTGAAGCTAAAGATGCCAACATCGCTTTTGATGAGCTACGTAAGATCGATGGCACTATGCGCGTGAGATCATTACATTCGGCTTAAAAAACCGCCAATTATCGGCTAACTTATGGCGCAAGAATCTTTGATTCTCGCGCCATTGTTATTTATTATCCCAGCATACAAACTTACTAGGCTGATTCCATTGTTTAATTCACTTTCCGATTTCGATTTTTTCCCTCGCTTAGCCATTGGTGTTACTAAATTAGATGGCCCAGACGCACGCAAATTTCTACAAGGTCAATTAACTTGTGAATTAGATGATCTAACCACTGAACAAAGCACTCTTGGCGCACACTGTGATGCCAAAGGTAAGATGATGGCGAATTTGCGTTTACTAGATAATTCAGAGGTAGTTTTAGCATTGCAAGCGCTTGAGAATACTCAGAGCCATTTACCAATGCTGACAAAATATGCGGTATTTTCGAAAGTCGATATCACCGATGCCAGTGATGAATACATTGTGAGTGGCTTTGCAGGAAAACAAGCACTAGCGTGGTTCAATCAACAGTACGGCCTAGCATTATCGCAGGTCAATCAAGCGGCGAATGTCGAGATTGGAAGCATTGTTGTCATAAATGACTCAACACCTCGCATGCTAGTTGTTTCAACGCCAACGCAGTATCAAGTATTAGAGCAAGCACTATCATCAGTAGAGCACAAAGAGCATTCACAAGCACTTTGGACGGCGTTAGATTGTCGTGATGGCCTAGGGCAGGTCATTCCAGCTACGCAAGCTGAGTTCGTACCGCAAATGCAAAACTTGCAGATGATCGATGCAATTAGTTTCAAAAAAGGCTGTTACATTGGCCAAGAAACCGTCGCTCGTATGCACTTTAGAGGACTCAATAAACGAGGAATGTTTGTTTTGCAATCGCCATCACACATTGAGTGTAAGGTCGGTGATAATGTTGAAAAACAACTCGGCGAAAACTGGCGTAATGCTGGTGTTGTTGTCAGCGTAGCCCATGTCGATGGCCAAACCATCGCTTGTGGTGTTTTACCAACTGATTTTGATCTCTCACAACAAGTCAGAATCAAAGACAACACTCAAGGCACCTTTGCGGTAACCAAGCCAAGCTATTTCGTTGAATAGGTAATCCGATAGCGGGTGCTATCGCCAACAACTTATAATAATAACTATGGCTCACTTTTCTAAATTATCGAGCGAGCAACTAGCCAGTTGTATCGCTCATTTGTCGACTCCGCTACGCGAGCAATTAACACAATTCGTATTAGCTGCTGACTTTGAAGCTTGCTTGAGTAAATCGCAAGTGGACAAACTGTTATCTTATTATCCATCTAACGACACTAGCGCTAAGCACCAACTATGTCGTGATTTGATTCCGCTGGCTCAAAGTTATAGTAAAGCGCCAATTTCTTCGTTTTATGTGGGGGCCGTCGCCATGGGCGAATCTGATCGCATTTACTTTGGTGCCAACATGGAATTTAAAGGCATGACGCTGGCACAAACCGTTCATGCCGAGCAATCAGTGATCACCAACGCATGGCGCCACAGTGAAACAAAGCTTGTGATGTTAGCTGTGAGCGCACCACCTTGTGGTCATTGCCGCCAATTTATCAATGAACTCAATGGTGCAAGTGATATTGACGTTCTTATCACAGAGCAGCCGACTACTCGCTTTGCCGATATATTGCCAATGGCTTTCGGCCCAAGTGATTTAGGGATCTCAGATCGTTTAATGAATTCCCCCCTCAATGCCATTAGCGTCGAGAGCGACGATCAATTTGTTAATCAGACTCTACAAGCTGCGCAACAAAGCTATAGTCCCTTTAGCCACAGCCCAAGTGCAGTTGGTTTGAAAACATCTCAAGGCACCTACTTTGGCCGCTACGCCGAAAATTGTGCTTACAACCCAAGTTTGTCACCACTGCAAGGTGCCCTAATCGCCTTACATCTGTGTGGTGATGATGTGACAGCTATTGAACGTGCTGTGCTGGTGGAACATCAAGACAGCAAAGTCTCGCAACAAAAAACGACCGCTCAGTTACTCAACTTGATTGCCAATACATCACTTGAAACGCATTTGGCAAAATAATAGAAATAAAACGGCCTGTTGATCTTTAAAAGCGCAGGCCGCTACAATGCTTATCCATAACCTCATAGTAAGTATTGTTATTTTTGATGAAGCTTTTAATTCTGTGCTCTCTCTTATCTGCCTTAGGTTCCCCCGGCGCAGCGCACTTCTATCTTAAGCGTGTAAAAACAAGCCTCGTTTTCTTTTTGGCTTTTTGGGTCCCGTTCTGTTTCGTCATGGAATTTGGCTGGGAGCAAATTAAAATGGTTTACCACGCCTTGTTCGCGTTCAAGGTCGATCCGACCCTCAGTGCTATGTTTTTCTATATGTTTGAAAATTTCGCTGACGAGTCACAAATTCCCTTCGTAAAGAAAGCGGCTTGGGTATCGCTCATTGTTTGGTTTATTGCCCTTTCTGACACAATTCGACTATGTATGACAAAAAATAACGGTAATTGAGGAAGATCACTTTGATATTGCTAAAAAATTAGATAAGTTATAGTGACTTAATAAGGAATTTCTATGTTGCTAGCCCAGCTCAATATCGCCCTAGCCAAATACGATTTGGATGCTCCCGAAATCAAAGACTTTGTCGATAACCTCGATGCGGTTAACGCAATAGCTGAAAGTAACCCCGGTTTTGTTTGGCGTTTAAAAGACGACTCAGGAAGTGCCACTAATATCCAAGCCTTTGACGATCCTAAGATGTTAGTAAATATGTCAATTTGGCGTGACGTAGATAGTTTAAAAGACTTTATGTTTCGCACTCACCACAAAGACTTTATGCGCCGCAAGAGCGAATGGTTTCACAAATTACCCGAAGCCAATTATGTGTTGTGGTGGATTGAAGAAAATCATCGACCCAGCATCGAAGAAGCGCTAGAGAGACTAGCGCATTTAAGAGAGCACGGCGAAAGCGCCTATGCGTTCTCATTTAAAAAAGTGTTCAATAAAGTTATTTAACGCTAGTTGGATTAGTTAGCCAAATGCTGTGCAGGCTGATTAAACAACTGCTGGATCTTTTCAAAGAATCGACCTACATATAATCCGTCCATCACGCCGTGATGCACTTCAACAGACAGTGTCATCATCAGTCCATCGGGCGTACTCTTCGCTTTGCCGTAAACGACTTTCGGAATGCTATCTACCGCCTCGGTGTTTCGAGCGTTGGTAAAGCTAGTAAAACTCACCCAGGGGATCACCGACATGTGAATTTCATCCTGCGCCTTCTCTTGGCCAACAAATTGATTGGCGATGAATGGGCTTGCTTTAGCGGCTTGTTGCGCAATGCTGGCTTGGGTATCAAATTCACTAAATGACTCAGCATAAGGAAATCCACAAAATCGCATCGTTTCATCATCTGCCAAAATCGCGCAGCTCACAGTAATGGTGTCGTAAACACGTACTTCATCGCCCACAATGCGGATCTTAAATGGCTCAAGTTCATTGATCGCGATTTGCGTTAAATATAAATAAGCGTGGAAGAAGCTCTTTGAATTCGCCTTGCAATAATCTAACAGCTTAGCTGCATCGATTTCGCTAATGATGTTAAACCACGGATGTGTGGCCTGTTGATAAAATTTAAAATGTTCGGCGCGATTCCAGCTCGCCAAATCGATAACACGATAATCAGACATAAAAACTCAATTAAATATACTTAGAAAGGTTGGCTGCCAGCAGATTGACTAACCGTTGGCGAGCTTCACGTGCAGCCCACGCGATATGAGGCGTAATGATCAAGTTATCACCACGATAAGCAAGCAGCGGATGATCTGCTGGTGGCGGCTCTTGTGACAATACATCGAGTGCTGCGCCACCAATCATGTTGTTTTCAAGCGCCTTAAGCAGTGCCAACTCGTCAATCAACGGACCACGCGCCGTGTTAATAAGCAGTGCATTGGACTTCATCAACGCAAGGGCGCCTTCATCAACTAAATGATGATTGTCATCGGTTAATGGACAATGCAAGCTAATCACATCAGCTTGCTTTAGCACGGATTCAAAGGCCACTCTGCCATCGCGTATTGTCGTGGCGTTGGGTCTATCGGCTATCAAAATTTCCATATCAAAAGCACGCGCAATTTTCTCAACTGATTGGCCTAAACCACCATAACCAATGATGCCAAGTGTTTTCCCCGCCAGCTCATAGGTTGTGAAATCTAAGCAGCTAAAAAACGGACTCAGTGGCCACAGTCCTTGCTCAATGTAGTGTTGATATTGATTGGTCTTGCCAATAAGCTGCAACAACAACGTCATGGTGTGCTGTGCTACGGCGCCATTGCCATAGCCTTTAACATTAACCACCTTGATACCAAGCTCAGCGGCACATGCCATATCGATATTATTAGTACCCGTCGCTGCGACACCAATGACCTTTAACTGAGGTAATGCAATCAAATGTTCGCGGCTTAGGCAGACTTTGTTGGTAATAACTACCTGCGCATCGTAGCAGCGTTCAACCAACAAATCTGCTGAGGTAGTCTCATAGCTTTGCCATTGCTCAAACATTTGCGATAGCGCTGCTAAATCAATATCTTGACCAAGGGTGATTTGATCAAGTAAAACGCCTTTTTTCATAACTAATTAATGTGAACTTGTGAAAATGTTGTTAGTCTACCGCTAACAACTCAGTAAAACTACAAAGCATGCATAAACCAATGAGTGACAATCAACGCAACAATGACAAACCACATTGGTCTGAATGTCCCAAATGCAGAAAAATTCGCGCAATTGTATTGTGGGGATTAATCGCTGGTAGTATTTACTTGTATTTTTATTGAGAATAATTTGCAATTAGTAGTGCTAAAACAATGTACTTTTCAAATAGTTCTATATAATGCAATTTTTACCTGTGACCTGAATAATTTCGGCCTTTGAAACTCGACGTTAAAAACTATGTGGATTGACATTTCATCATTTGGCGCAGCCGTTAGTTACGGTATCTGCCTAACCCTAGTATTACGCAGCTTATTCGCTCATGCTCCTCTCAACGAGAAATTAGTATTTGGCTGCGCGCTTATTGGTATCGGCTTTCATAGTGTTGCCTTAGGTAACGTCATTCTAAGCAGCGATGGCCCAAACATGAGCATGTTGGTGGTCGCTTCTATTGTCAGTTGGCTCATTGCAGCCTTACTTACTGTTGCTATTCGCAAATTTGCCATCGTCACTTTACTCCCCGTAGTCTTTGGTTTTGCCTTATTAGCTGTACTCGGCGTATGGCTGGTGCCTTCAAGCTATATTACTCACTTTGAAACTCGCCCTGGCTTGTTACTCCACATAACTATTGCCTTAAATGCCTATAGCACCTTGGTAATTGCCGCATTCTATGCCATTCAATTACACATGATTGACTCACGCTTAAAGAGTAAAAAGCTCAATATTGCTAGCACACCACTACCGCCACTAATGACAGTAGAAAAGCAGCTTTATCAACTTATTTTGACTGGCGCTGTGTTACTCACGCTATCTTTAGCGAGTGGCTTCTTCTTCCTAGAAAACATGCTCGCTCAAGGGCAAGCGCATAAAACTGCGTTATCGGTTCTCGCATGGGGCTGTTATAGCTATTTGTTGTGGCAACACCACCAACAAGGGGTAAAAATAAAGACCTCAGTTCACATCACTATTGTTGGCGCAGGCTTGCTGACCTTGGCCTATTTCGGTAGTCGCTTTATCACTGAGATATTGCTGAGTTAGCTCAAGATTGGGCGCGCTTGAGCCAACTTTGACTATTTGCAGCTTGACGCTAAACTTTTATCACCGTATAACGGGCAAATAATTACACAGAGGAACACCTTACTTGGACGACATATCTACCCTAACGCTCTTTGGGATCCTGTTCGGACTAATTTTACTATCAGCTTACTTCTCTAGTTCTGAAACAGGCATGATGTCGATTAATCGCTATCGATTACGCCATCAAGTCAAAAACAAAAACAAAGCGGCAAAGCGCGTCGACAAACTTCTGCAACGCCCAGATCGTCTTATTGGCCTTATTCTCATTGGTAATAACCTTGTCAATATTGCAGCCGCCTCTCTATCGACAATCATCGCAATTCGATTGTACGGTCCAACCATGGGACCAGCAGTCGCAACTGTTGCGCTAACATTAGTCGTCCTCATTTTTGCAGAAGTGACACCAAAAACTATTGCAGCGTTGCACCCTGAGCGCGTGGCTTTTCCAAGTTCACTAATCCTTTTACCGCTACTAAAAATCATGTACCCGTTTGTATGGTTGGTAAATATCATTACCAATGGCTTACTGCGGATGATTGGTATTAGCTCATCAAAAGAAGGCGATAATCAGCTTAACTCCGATGAACTGCGCTCTATTGTGAGTGAAACCACCGGCATGATCCCAGAAAAGCATCAGCAGATGCTAACCAGTATTCTGGATTTAGAGAAGGTGACCGTTGAAGATATTATGATCCCGCGCAGTGAGATCGGCAGCATCGATATCAACGACGAATGGAAGAATATTCAACGCCAATTGAGCCATTTGCAACACACACGCATCTTGCTATATCGCGACAAAATTGATGACGCAGTAGGCTTTATTCACGCCCGTGATTTAATGCATTTACAATCGAAAGATCAGTTTGATAAATCAAACCTGATCCGCTCTGTTCGCGAACTCTATTTCATTCACGAAGCCACCAGCCTCAATGTACAGTTGCTTAAATTCCAAGAGAATAAAGAGCGTATCGGTCTCGTTGTTGACGAATATGGTGACATTCAAGGCTTAGTAACCTTAGAGGATATCCTAGAAGAGATTGTAGGTGAGTTTACCACCAACGTTTCACCAACCATTAGCGAAGAAATTCAGCTGCAAGACGATGGTAGTTACCTCGTTGAGGGCAGCATGAACATTCGTGAAATGAACCGCGAAATGGATTGGCACTTCCCAACCGATGGTCCAAAAACCATTAACGGTTTGTTATTAGAGTACTTCCAAGACATTCCTAACGAAGGCTTGAGTATTCGCCTGGCTGGCTACCCAGTAGAAATCATGAATGTGGAAAACAACATGGTGCAAACCATCCGCATTATTCCAGAGCTCTACCAAGCGGAAAAAGACCAAGAAGTCGAAGAAGACTAATACCTACACATACATCTAACGCTGTTCGATGTTTCAAAACCGAACAGCGTTGTTGCAACACCGAACACATCTACCTCAAAGCCAATCCCTAACAATCTATAACCACCTGTTTATAAAGAAAAATCTATATTGGCACAGTTCTTCCTATAACAGCGATATCTTTAACAATATTCGCTTGATTTATGAAAATAGAACTTCCCGCTGCTCGCAGTTATAACAAGCTCATTATCGCTTTGATTTGTTGCGCCGTTTTAATTGCTGCGTTTTACAGAGTGCTAAGCCCCGCAACCCCTTCGATTAATCGCGATGAAGTTGCGTTGTCAAAAGTTCAGCAAAGTGGCTTAGATATCTACGTCGATAGCTATGGTGAGTTTGCCTCGCAGCAAGAGCGCTTGCTTACTGCGCCGGCGCTCGGAAAAGTCGCAGAAGTGCTAGTGCGCCCCGGTGCGTTAGTCAAACCTGAGACTGTTATCTTAAAACTCACAAACCCTCAGCTTGAACAACAAGTTAGCCAAGCGCAGGGAGAGCTTGATCGAGTAAAAGCACAGCTCGCAGCTTTTACGTTTGAGCAAGAAAGCGCTCGCCTTAATCACCTAGGGCGTATCGAAGAGCAAAAAGCAGCACTTGAAAAAGCGCAACTAGAGCTGAAAGTAAATCAACAGCTGATGACTTTTGGTACGGTTTCCAAAATAAAACTGCAACGAGCTCAGCTGAATGTTAAACAGAGTGAAAGTAGCCTCGACTTTGAGCAAAAGAAATATCGTCAGTTTGTTGAAATGCAAGGTCACCAGCTCGCACAAAAAGAAATTGAAGTGACGCAGCAAGCACGCAAAGTAGGACTGCTCAATCAGCAATTAGCACAAATGACCGTTCGCGCAGGTCTCGATGGCACTTTACAAACGCTCGAAGTGACCTTAGGACAAAGCGTCACGCTGGGCCAATCAATCGCCAAAGTGGGCAGCATGGATAAGCTGATTGCTAAAATCAAATTACCACAGCGTCAAGCAGATCAAATAGCCATTGGTGCAGCAGTGACCATTGATACGCAAAAAGGGCAAATAGCCGCCCATATCACGCGCATAGAAAGCTTGGTCAACAATGGTTTTGTACTGGCCGAAGTCGCACTAGATGGCACATTAACAGCCAACGCCCGCCCTGCACTACCCGTCACGGCTAAAGTGTTTTTAGAGCACCGCAATAATGCCACCTATTTAAAACAATCCGCAGGGTTACGCCCCAACAGCAAAATGAGTCTATTTGTCTTAAATGACAATCAACTTTTAAAGCGGGAAGTCACCTTCGGCACCTTAACTCAAAACCAACTTATCATTGATCACGGCCTGCAAAGCGGCGACACTGTTGCCGTTAGCGATTTGCGTGATTATCAACAATTCTCAACGCTGAACCTAGTTCAATAAAGCCAGTTCAGTAGCGCCTCAAGGAGCGAAAAATATGACAACTACACTAGTCACCATTGAAAACATCACCAAAAGCTACGCCAATAAACAAATAGAAACCAAGGCATTAAAAGGGGTATCTCTTACCATCAACCAAGGGGAGTTTGTCGCGATTACTGGGCCATCAGGCTGTGGTAAATCAACCTTGCTTTCTATCATGGGTTTGATGGATACAGCAAGTAGTGGCAACTACACCATTAGCGGCATCGACACCCAACAATTAAAAACAGATCAACGCACCGTGATCCGCAACAAACACATCGGTTTTGTTTTTCAGTCTTTCAACCTAATTGATGACATGACGGTATTTGACAATGTTGCATTGATTTTAGAACACCGCGGCACCGCAAAATCGGAAATTAAACAACGAGTCGAGCAAGTATTAACGCAAGTCGACATGCTGTCGCGTCAACATTATCAACCAAATCAATTATCAGGTGGTCAGCAGCAACGTATTGCCATCGCTCGCGCCCTAGTAGGAAATCCAGACCTTATTCTGGTGGATGAACCGACAGGTAACCTCGATACCGTTAACGGCGATAAGGTAATGGCGCTGTTAGAGAAACTTAACAAAGGTGGCGCAACAATCGTAATGGTAACTCACGACAGTCGCTATGTGCGCTGTGCCAGTCGCCAAATTCAACTACTCGACGGCGAAATCATTACCGAAAAACAATTAGAGGTGGTGGCATGAGTTTAGCGATAAAATCAATTAATCGCGGCTTTGCTCGCATCTTCAACTTGCCTCGTTTAAGCCTGTCATTAATAGTCGCGCTAGGTTCAACACTTGGCGCCGTTTTGTGTGTTGCCGCCATCAGTTCAGCATTAATGCTTAAGCCACTGCCGGGGGTAAGCAATGCACACAATCTATATGATATTAATTTAGAAGTAACCTTTGGCGGTGCATTAAGCCTGGACTTTATAACCCCTCACGCGCTACATCACGCCAATCAGCATTTTAAAGATGTCGGTGAATGGACGGCAATTGATGCGGTTCAGGGTGATGTTTCAATCAACAATATCAACTATAAAATTACCACGTTAAACGCGCGCGATAACGCTCCTAAGGTACTAGGAAACAGCTTAATACTTGGTAAAAATATTAGCATTCAAAATCTAGATTCTCATGTGTGGTTATCACAATCATTATGGAAAAGTGCCTACAACGGCCTAGATAATGTCGTTGGCAAATCTATTGTGATAGGTAATAAAACCTATCTTATCGGCGGCGTATTTGAAGATACCTTAGCCATCAATGGCGATCAGCAAGTCTTGCCCCAGCAGCTTTGGTTCTTTAAAGACTACGCACAAGCTGCGCCATTTAATAATGCTAGCAACATCGGTAGTGGGGCTCTGAAAAACGTCTTATTAAAACCTTTCGATTCAAATACTAAATTGCCAACCGATGAAGAAATTATGGCGTGGTTTAATGGCTACGTAGACAACGAGATTTCAGTGCCTCACCTCAAAGACTTTATCAAGCAAATGCCAATGACATCGAGCATTACCGACTACCGCAAGAGCTTTTTAGACACTAACTACTATTTGGTAATCGCACTTGGTATCACGGCATTTGGACTGTTAATCATGGCAACACTTAACCTGATTAACCTCTTTTTAAGTTATTACCAAAGCCGTAATAAAGAATTCGCAATGCAGCTAACTTTAGGAGCCAGTGCAAACAAATTACGCTGGTTAATGGTATTAGAGAACTTGCCAAGTTTTGCTTTGGCTGGAGTGTTAGGCACGCTATTGGGCAGTTGGCTAATTAAAGCCCTACCACTATTTACCAACAATAAATTACCCTTGCTCAACAGTATTAGTATTGATGCGTTCACCGCCGCCTTATGCGTAACGTTGGTGACTGCATTGGCGGGACTCTTTGGTTTTATTTCCCTGATCCATATCGATAAAAAACAACTGCAAGCAAACCTTAGTAGCAGTGGTAAAGGCACCGCCGTTCAAACTAATCATACGGTAAGTCGCCTGCTCATGGTACTGCAAATTTCAATCGCCTCTTTGCTTTGCACCGGCTCAGTTATGCTGGCCAAACAGAGCTTTGACTATGTCTATGAAGATCTCGGTTTTACCCTCAAAGATACTCGTAATATAGAGTTTGTGGTTAAAAATAAAGATTGGCTCAAAGCCATGACGGATGCACGAACAGAAAGTAGAGAGGTGCCAGAATACCAGAGTTTTGTCGATTCGATTAAACGTGACCTAGAAACGCGTATTGCCGACAGCAAGGTGCTATTAGCAAACGAAGGCGGCATCTTAGGCGGGCATATTTCGTTGCGCTCGGAGCAAATGACAGACGACCCTAATCAGCAGGTCACTTATTCAGTAAAGCGTTACGATGCTGGCTATTTTGAAGCGATGGGCATTGCGGTACTCGCTGGCACTATTCCCTCGCAAGCTGACATATCAGATAACACACGACGTTATGTTGTTGGCGAGCGCTTTGCCAAAGAGCTTTACCCGGGTCAAGCTTTTTCAGACATCATCGGCCAAGCATTCCCGTTTGATGAAACACGTGTAGTGGGCGCGATTGTTGAAAAGACTGGATTTAAAAATTCACAGATCGCGCCGACAATTTATACGCCCTATCTCAATGTTATGGACAGAATGAGTTTCACGGTTGCCATCCCTGATGATGCAGCTATCGATTTCGAGCAATTAAAAGCTCACTTTGATAAAAACTATCCAGATATTCAATTAGATAACATTACGACTCTGACCGATATTTGGTTTGAAATGACCGCTCAAAAGCGATTAACCTTGTATATATTGATTGCGGTAACCTTATTAACTATTTTGCTCGCCGCTATTGGCATCAATGGCTTAACCTTAATGACAACACATCAAAAGAAATATGAACTAGCCATTCGCATGGCGACAGGCGCTAAACAGATGGCCCTAATTCGCTTTGTTCTTAGAGATGCTTTACCGCTGCTTATCGTAGGACTAATTACGGGATTCCTATTATCGGTATTTGGCTACGACTGGTTCAAAGAAAACTTAAGTTTATTGCCTGATTTCAACTGGTTAACTTTAACTTTCTTAGATATTGGCTTGGTGATTGTTGTGTTATTATCAGTGCTTATCCCAACGTGGCGCGTGATCAGGCAAGATTTACTCTATCGCCTTAATACCTTTGTTATACAACTGCCCCCGCTACGAGATCGTATCGAAGATATCGCAGAGCTAGCGTTAGGGTTTATTGCTCGCTTTACCCAAAAATATCAAAAAGGCGCTGTACAGTTATCGCAAGATGCCATCGCTAAGCTCAATAACCACCGATGGCCCGGCAATGTTCGCGAGCTGCAACACGTGATAGAGCGTGCGGTATTGCTGTGTCAAACTAAGGTTATTGAACCAGATCAAATCACCATCGATAGCAACAATAACTCCCTCCCTCAACAAGTGAATGACTTGTCGTTAGAGCGCAACGAAATATCACTTATTAATCAAGCGATGGCACAGTCCCAAGGTCAAGTTGCCGCAGCAGCCAAATTGCTGGGTATTTCCCGTAACTCTCTCTATAGACGTCTAGATAAATTTGAGATCAGCTATGAATTATGAGCGCCGACTTATCATCGGTTTGATGACAACATGCGGACTCATTTTAGGCCTTGCGTTAGCGCTAGCCTATGCACTTGAATGGTCTGGCTTGGCAATGAGTACATTACTATTCTGTTTTTCAATCACTCTAGCCTATGCAGCACAACGCTGCTATCGCCATTGGCAGCTCACGCTAATGAACTTAACCAGTTACACGCAATTACTGCGAGAAGGCACCAATAATATTGCTCCTATCGCTCAGCAACAAAGCGGCTTATATCAAGATCTGGTGCAAGAAATTGAACAACTAGCATCACAGCACCAACAAGATAGCCATCCATTGCTAGATATCGGGCATTTGATGGATGAATGGCCAATGGCCATAGCAATTTTTGATGATAATAACGCGCTAGTTTATAGAAATAATGCCTTACTCAGCGTCTTGAAACGACCTCTATTGGTTGGCAGTAATATCGCCGACAGTGGCTTTATTGTTGATAGTGCATCACACATAATCAGTCATCCTAGCTTTGCCGAACATTGGCAATCGCAAACAATGACCTTTAATCGCGGCCAGCAACAATTAACGCTTTTTAGCGCCACCGATATTAGCCAACCGCTAAAAACACATGGCGATATTATCGAGCAAAATCTAATTCGTGTGTTTAGTCATGAGCTCAGAAATTCACTTACGCCAATGGCGTCGATGACTGATACCTTGCTATCTACTAATAACAGTTATGATGAACAAACAACACTAGTACTTAACCGAATAAACCAAAGAAGTAACCACTTACTACAATTTATAGCGAGCTATGCTGAATTGTCTCACTTACCCACAGCAAACCTCAATTGGTTTGAAAGTGAATCGCTGATCAACGAAGCAAAGACGGTATTACCGGATGATGCCTCAGTCATGTTAAATGGCGAAAAGCGCTGTTTTGGCGATCGCAGCTTACTTTCCATGGTATTAATCAACGTGTTTAAAAACGCGTTGCAAGCATCAACTAGCCAATTGGAAATTCAGGTGTCTATTTATGTGGAAGATGATATTCAATTTATTGAAATCATTGATAACGGTGAAGGTTTTCAAAATTTAAACAACGCCAACACGCCTTTTTATAGTACCAAACACGATGGTAACGGCATTGGTTTAGCGCTGAGTCGACAGATTGCGCAACAACATAGCGGCAAACTTAACATTTCCAATTGCCAACCTCGTGGCGCAAAAATTAAACTGACCTGGCCGATTCATAAAACACAGAGCCGAAACCTTTAGTTATATATTATTACGTTTGTGCATTAAACCTAGTACTTTCATTTTACTTTTACATTTTTTTTACATTTTCACTATGCCATAATCCGCTCGTTGTTCAAAAGGACTTGGTAATTCAATAACTCCTTTAAATAACAAGAAAATAATAATCAATGATAAAACATAATTTACTATTGGCCCTTGGCCTAGCCGTGACCTCCCCGCTGACACTAGCCGATGTTGTACTCAGTGAAGTGCTCTATGACGCACCGAATAACGACACGACAGAAGAATATGTAGAATTGTTTAATGCAAGTTGTAACGCAATCAATCTTAGCAGCTATAAGCTGCAAGATAACGGTGTTACTTACCAACTTTCGGGCACTATCGAACCTAATAGCTACTTTGTTGTTGCTCGCAATGCCAATGGCTACCGCGGTTTATTCAACCAATCACCTAACCTATCAAATCTCTCTCTAAGCCTTGGTAATTCAGGTGACTACGTTAAGCTGCTTAAAAACAACAGCACTATCGATACTGTTGCTTGGGAAGGTGGCTTACCGGGTTGGAGCATTTCAACGCGTAATAAATCAATTCACCGCACTTCATTAAGTTCTGGTCACAGCGCATGGGCAGTAAGCAGCAACGCTGGCTCGCACCTTAGCGGTAGCCTAAGTCATGATTGTGCTCCTGTTGTTGACGACAGCAAACTTAAGAACAATCAAACTAAAACAGGACTGTCGGCAAGTCGCGGCAACACACTAAACTACACATTTGACGTGCCAGCGAACAGCAGTAAGCTAGAAGTGAGCATCTCTGGTAGCAGCGGCGATGCAGATCTAATTGTGAGCCTAGGCAACAATGAACTATGTAAGCCTTATCTGCACGGCAGTAACGAGCAATGTGATATCAGCAACCCAGCTGCTGGTACTTACTCGATCGATGTTGATGCCTACACTACCTTTAGCAATGTATCGCTACTTGCTAAAGTGAAAACATCTAGCACAACGCCTCCACCGCCATCTGGTGATTACGATTACAACGTGTATTACGAAACTGCTATTGGTAAATCAGGTAGTGCGTTGAAATCATCGCTTAATGCCATTATCAAAGATCACGTACGCTTTAGCTATAGCCAAGCATGGGATGGTCTAGGCTATGCCGACGAAGATCCAAATAACACTAGCAACGTTATTCTACTGTACACGGGTCGCTCTGAGCCGAAAACAAATCGCGCCGGTATGAGTAACTCTCAAGATGCGTGGAACCGTGAGCACGTTTGGGCGAAAAGCCATGGCTTTCCAAGCTCTGGTCAACACGCTTACACTGACTTCCACCACTTACGTCCAGCCGATGTTAGCGTTAACAGCGCACGCGGTAATAAAGACTTCTTAAACGGTGGTAGCGAAATTGGCGAAGCACCAGGTAACTTCACTGACAGTGATAGCTTCCAAGCGGCAGATACCGTAAAAGGTGATGTTGCACGTATGATTTTCTACATGGACGTTCGCTATGAAGGTGGCGACAACAGTGGTACGCCAGATCTATCGATTGCTAATGGCACGACAAGCACTGGTCAAGCGCAGCTAGGTGATCTATGTACTTTACTACAATGGCACTTAGACGATCCTGTTAGCAACTGGGAACGCCGTCGTAACGATCGTATCTTTGAATGGCAGAAGAACCGCAACCCGTTCATCGATAATCCACAATGGGCAACTGATCTTTATCAGTCTCAATGTCAGTAGTTTTCTTCATTGGCACCTCCACATCTTCAGGTGTGGAGGACAATCTTGAAGGAATATTTCCCAATAGACAAACAACAAGACAAAAGAACCATTGACCATCAAAAACATAGTAGTTATTCTTAGTTAATTAGGTTACAGACCTACTGTGCCAAAAAGTCAAGGATGATGCTGTGTTACTCAAGCACAAACTTTACACCAGTCTAATTGTGGCAACCCTACTGCCACTGCTCATTTCTACGCTATTTTTTTCAACCAGCCTACACGAACTCATTAGTAAAAAGCTTGAAAAGCAAGAACTACCAATTGCCCTAAGTAATATTAAAAATGCCATTGAATGGCAACTATCTGAACCTATTGCGACGTCCCGCGCCATTGCAACTAACCTCTTTGTAAAGCAGTGGATCCGCGATGGTGAATCGACCTATTCCACTGAGCAATTCATTGATTATTTAAACAACGTGAAAATAACCGACGATGCCATCAGCGCATTTATTGTTTCAGACATTTCTCAGAAATATTACTCATATAGCGGTGAAATCCGCGAACTCACCTACCCGTCCGATAATTGGTTTACCGATTTTCTTGCCTCGAGTAAGCGCTATGGATTGGTATTTGATATTAATAAGGAAACAGGCAAGGCCAAGGTTTATGTTAACTACGTTATTGAAATAGACGGTAATCGACGCGGATTAGCGGGAATATCCCATTCGGTAGGCTCGATGAATGAAATCATTAAACGCCAATCTATCGGTAACAATGGCATTGTTTATTTAGTGGATTCGTTTGGAAAAATCAAACTGCATCCCGATCAATCATTAATCGGAGAGTCGATTTCACTCAACAATATTATTTATGGCCTGCAAACGAAAATCGAACGAAATGATAAGGTATTAATCGCATCAAGTATCCCATTAGAATCTCTCGATTGGCATCTCGTTGCTGAAATACCAGAAGCAGAGCTTTATGGTCAAATCGACGATGCCATTCGCACAAACCTGTTCTTTGGCGGTGCAATAGCGCTTGTTGGCATTATGCTTATAGTAATCTTCGTCAATCGCATGTTTAGACCCATTGAGAAAATCACCTCATCGGTATCATCGCTAGCCACTAAGATTATTGGTAAACATTAAGCTCAAATTTCAGACACAAAAAAAGCAGCTCGAAAGCTGCTTTTTCTCATTCTAGTGAATGCTAGTTACTTTTTCTTAACCGCTTTTGGGTTAGGTAAGTCAGTGATAGAACCTTCGTAGATTTCAGCCGCCATACCGATTGACTCGTGTAGCGTTGGGTGAGCGTGAATAGTTAGACCGATGTCTTCAGCATCACAACCCATTTCGATTGCTAGACCGATTTCACCTAGTAATTCACCAGCGTTTTCACCAACTAAAGCACCACCAATTACGCGGTCAGTGTCTTTGTCGAAGATTAGCTTAGTCATACCGTCAGATACATCTGATGCGATTGCACGGCCACTTGCAGCCCATGGGAACTTAGCAACTTCGAAGTTGATGCCTTGCTCTTTCGCTTCTTTCTCAGTTAAACCAACCCATGCAACTTCTGGGAAGGTGTAGGCGATTGATGGAATAACTTTAGGATCGAAGAAGTGGTTCTTACCAGCAATAACTTCAGCAGCAACATGTGCTTCGTGTACCGCTTTGTGAGCAAGCATTGGTTGACCAACAACGTCACCGATAGCGAAGATGTTTGGTACGTTAGTACGCATTTGCTTGTCTACATTGATGAAGCCACGCTCGTCAACGTTTACGCCAGCGCCTTCAGCACCGATGTTTTTACCGTTTGGAGTACGGCCGATAGCAACTAATACTGCATCGTAACGAATTGGATCTGTTGGCGCTTTCTTGCCTTCAACAGAAACGTAGATACCGTCTTCTTTTGCTTCAACAGCAGTCACTTTAGTTTTCAACATCATGTTGAAACGCTTCTTGTTTGCTTTCGTGTAGATGCGGATCATATCAGCGTCAGCTGCTGGGATAACTTGATCGAACATCTCAACAACGTCTACTTCACTACCTAGTGACTCATAAACTGTACCCATTTCTAGACCGATGATACCACCGCCCATGATAAGTAGTTTACCAGGTACTTCTTCTAGTTTAAGTGCGTCAGTTGAGTTCCAGATGCGTGGATCTTCATGTGGAATGAATGGCAGTTCGATTGGACGTGAACCACAAGCGATAATCGCATTGTCGAAGTTAATCGTCGTTGTTTCTTCGCCTTCAACTTTTAGCGAGTTTGCGCTAGTGAAAGACGCGTTACCAACAACAGTCTTAACTTTACGCATTTTAGCCATACCAGCTAGACCGCCAGTCAGTTGGCCAACAACGCCTTCTTTGTAACCACGGATCTTATCTAGATCGATCGTTGGTTCACCAAAGCTAACACCGTGTGCGTCGATGTGCTTTGCTTCTTGAATTACTTTAGCAACGTGAAGCATTGCTTTTGATGGGATACAACCAACGTTTAAACAAACACCGCCTAGCGTTGAGTATTTTTCTACTAATACAACGTCTAAGCCTAAATCTGCCGCGCGGAACGCCGCTGAATAACCACCAGGGCCTGCGCCCAATACAACTACTTGAGTTTTGATTTCGTTGCTCATTTTCACCTCGATGTGTGTGCACCCGTACTTATGTACAAGTGATAAGTGTCTTGTAAAGTCTGCGCAATTTTAACCAGCTACAACACTGATGTATAGCCAAATCGGCGACTTTGTTTCAATTAAAACAAAGCCGCTAGTTCGATAATAAAACTAGCGGCTTAGATCATTAAAGTACTAGACGACGAATGTCTGATAGCACCCCAGCTAAAGTTGCGCTAAAGCGCGCTGCTTCTGCACCGTCAATCACACGGTGATCGTATGACGTTGATAATGGAACCATCAGCTTAGGTAAGAACTCTTTTCCGTTCCACTTAGGTTTCATTTCCGATTTAGAAACACCTAAGATAGCAACTTCTGGCGCGTTAACGATTGGTGTAAACGCCGTACCGCCGATACCGCCAAGGCTAGAAATTGTGAAACAACCACCTTGCATATCTGCTGCTTTTAGTTTGCCGTCACGAGCTTTTTTAGAAATCTCGCCAAGTTCGCGTGATAACTCGTGAATACCTTTCTGGTCAACATCGCGAACAACAGGAACTACAAGTCCGTTTGGCGTATCAACAGCAATACCGATATGAATGTATTTCTTCAATACTAAGCTTTCGCCGTCTGCGCTTAATGATGAGTTAAACGTCGGGTGCGCAGCCAATGCTTTAGCAGCAGCCTTCATGATGAATACTAGTGGTGAAATCTTCAGACCAAGCTTTTGCTTTTCAGCAATAGCGTTTTGCTCTTTACGGAATACTTCAAGCTCAGTGATATCCGCTTCATCAAAATGTGTAACGTGTGGAATAGTTACCCAGTTTTTGTGCAGGAATGGGCCTGAAATCTTCTGAATACGTGATAGTTCTTTAACTTCAACTTCGCCGAATTTAGCGAAATCTACAGGCTTAGACTTAACCACTTCTAGGTAGTTGCCATCGCCTGCTGGCGCAGCTGATGAAGCAGAAGCTTTTGGCTTAGCAAGCTCAGCTTTAACGTAGTTCTGTACGTCTTCGCGTAATACGCGACCTTTGCGACCAGTACCAGCAACTAGGGTTAAATCAACGCCGAAGTCGCGAGCGATACGACGTACTGACGGGCTAGCGTGAGCTGTGCCTTTCGCTTCAACTGGCGCAGCTGCAACAGGTGCAGGCTTAGTTGGCGCTGGCGTCATTGGCGCTTGAGCAGCAGGAGCCGCTTGTGGCGCAGGTGCAGCAGCGGCAGGCGCTTGCGCAGCAACAGTTTCGCCACCAGCTGTTTCAATCGTCGCGATAATAGTGCCAGTAGCTACTTTACCGCCAGTCGCAATTTTCAGCTCTTTGATCACACCAGCAAATGGCGCTGGAACGTCCATGGTTGCTTTATCAGTCTCAAGCGTGATTAGACCGTCTTCTTCAGCAACAGTATCACCAACGCTTACTAATACGTCGATAACGTCAACTTCACCGTCTTCGCCGATATCAGGCACAGCAACATCTTTAATGGCTGGTGCAGCGGCAGCCACAGGTGCAGCAACAGGAGCGGCTTCAACAGCTGGTGCTGGAGTTGCTTCAACGACAGGCGCAGCAGCTGATGCAGCGCCTTGAGCTTCAAGAATAACGATTAGTGAACCTTCACCCACTTTATCGCCTACAGCAACTTTCACTTCTTTCACTGTACCAGCGAATGGTGCAGGAACGTCCATGGTTGCTTTGTCAGTCTCAAGCGTAATTAGACCGTCTTCTTCGGCAACAACATCGCCAACACTCACTAATACTTCGATAACGTCAACTTGACCGTCTTCGCCGATATCTGGCACGTGAACTTCTTTCGCTTCACTTACTACTGCCGCAACAGGCGCGGCAACAGGCGTCGCTTCAACAACTGGTGCAGGAGCAGCTTGCTCAGCTGGAGTAGGCTCAGCAGCCGGTGCAGATGCACCCGCCACAGCCATAGCGCCAAGGCGAGAACCTTCTGACACTTTATCGCCAACGCTTACGCTTAGCTCGCTAATGGTACCAGCGAAAGGCGCTGGGATGTCCATTGATGCCTTATCAGATTCAACGGTAATAATCGCCGCTTCCTCTTCGATTGTGTCGCCAACGGCAACACAAATCTCAATAACTTCAACTTCTTCGCCGCCAACATCTGGGACTAGGATATCTTGTAAATCAGACATAATTTTGATCCTTATGCGTATAGCGGGTTAACTTTGTCGCCACTGATGTTAAAGCGCTCCATAGCACCTAACAACACTGACTGTTCAACTTTACCGCGTTTCACTAACTCAGATAGTGAAGCAACGACGATGTAAGATGCGTCAACTTCAAAGTGTGAACGCAAGTTAGCGCGGCTGTCACTGCGACCGAAACCGTCAGTACCTAATACCTTGTATGAACCAGGAATGTAAGCACGTACTTGCTCTGCAAATGACTTCATGTGGTCAGTTGAAGCAATAACTACGTTATCTTCGTCTTTACCTAATACTTCGGTAATGTAAGGTACTTTCGGTGCAGCCGTTGGGTTTAGCATGTTTTCACGCTCAACCGATTGACCGTCACGACCTAATTCGTTAAACGAAGTTACGCTGTATAGCTCAGATGTTACGTTGTAGTCTTGCGCTAGAATATCTGCTGCTTGACGTACTTGCTCGAAGATAGAACCACAACCTAGTAATTTAACTGTGTTGTCGCCACCTTTCACTGTCGCGAACGGGTAAATACCTTTAACAATACCTTCCTCAACGCCTTCTGGCATTGCAGGTTGTTGGTAGTTCTCGTTCAGCGTCGTTAGATAGTAGAAGATGTTCTCTTGTGCTTCACCGTACATGCGCTCGATACCGTTTTGTACGATAACAGCTAGTTCATAACCGTATGTTGGATCGTAAGATACACAGTTAGGAATAGTACCCGCTTGAATGTGGCTGTGACCGTCTTGATGCTGTAGACCTTCACCGTTTAGCGTTGTACGACCTGACGTACCACCAACCATGAAACCACGTGCTTGCATGTCACCTGCTGCCCAAGCCATGTCACCAATACGTTGGAAACCGAACATTGAGTAGTAGATGTAGAACG
Organism: Psychrobium sp.; assembly: GCA_049607155.1. Taxonomy (GTDB): domain Bacteria; phylum Pseudomonadota; class Gammaproteobacteria; order Enterobacterales; family Psychrobiaceae; genus Psychrobium. The sequence goes on along the minus strand of JBMYWG010000015.1, from coordinate 20,519 downwards.
GGATCATCGGGCAATCATTCACTGAGTATGACGTTGCCGCCGATACCCAAGAGCCCATAGCGCCTAGCTCGTTGATACCTTCTTGTAGTACCTGACCACTTTGGTCTTCGCGGTAGTAAGCAACTTGATCGCGATCTTGCGGGATGTATTTTTGACCTTCGTGAGCGTAAATACCGATTTGACGGAACATACCTTCCATACCGAAAGTACGCGCTTCATCAGGAACGATAGGTACAACGCGCTTACCAATGCCCTTGTCTTTCACAAGTGCCGTCATTAAGCGGATCATTACCATTGTAGTTGAGATTTCACGCTCGCCGCTGCCTTTAGTGATAGCATCAAAAGTGCTCAGCTGAGGAACTTCTAGCTTTTCAGTGAATGCAGGCAGACGTTTTGGCATTACACCGCCAAGTGCGTCACGACGTGCTTTCATGTATTTCATTTCAGCACTGTCCGCTGGTGGGCGGTAGTAAGGAATGTTTGGTAGCTCATCGTCAGAAATTGGAATGTTGAAACGATCGCGGAATTCTTTAAGTACTTCCAGATCCATTTTCTTAACACCGTGCGCGATGTTCTTACCTTCTGCAGAATCACCCATGCCGTAACCTTTAACAGTTTTAGCAAGAATAACCGTTGGACGACCTTTAGTTTCTTGAGCTTGTTTGTAAGCTGCGTAAACTTTTGCTGGATCGTGACCACCACGGTTTAGACGCCAGATGTCTTCATCTGTCATGTCTTTAACTAGCTCAGCAGTCTCAGGGTATTTACCAAAGAAGTGCTCACGCGTGTAGGCGCCGCCTTTTTGCTTACAGTTTTGGTATTCGCCATCAACAGTTTCTTCCATTAATTGACGTAATTTACCAGACTTATCTTTCGCTAGTAGTGGCTCCCAGTAACGGCCCCAAATCACTTTGATAACATCCCAGCCTGCGCCGCGGAATTCACCTTCAAGCTCTTGGATTACTTTGCTATTACCACGTACAGGGCCGTCTAGACGCTGTAAGTTACAGTTGATGATGAAACATAGGTTATCTAAGCCTTCACGTGCAGCAAGACCGATAGCACCTAGTGATTCTGGTTCATCACACTCACCGTCGCCCATGAAACAGTAAACGGTTTGGCCTGAACAATCTTTAATGCCGCGGTCTGTTAGGTATTTTAAGAAACGAGCTTGGTAAATCGCTTGGATAGGACCTAGACCCATAGATACCGTAGGGAACTGCCAGTATTCAGGCATTAATTTCGGGTGTGGGTATGAAGATAAACCATCGTCAAAGGCTTCTTGACGGAAGTTGTCCATTTGCTCTTCAGTAAAGCGACCTTCTAGGAAAGAACGCGCGTAGATACCTGGTGAGATGTGACCTTGGAAGTAAACTAAGTCACCGCCATCTTTGTCGTTTGGTGCTTTGAAGAAGTGGTTGAAACCAACATCATAAAGGGTCGCAGAAGATGCGAAACTTGAAATGTGACCACCTAGCTCTAAGTTTTTCTTAGATGCACGTAATACCATCGCTTGAGCATTCCAGCGGATCATAGAGCGAATGTTACGCTCGATGTGCGGGTCGCCCGGCATGTGCGGTTCGTTTGCCGTGTCAATTGAGTTTAAGTAAGCAGTAGTGGCGGTGTATGGAAGGTGACCACCTTTGCGGCGGGCACTATCGATTAATTTTTCAAGAAGAAAGTGAGCGCGCTCTGGGCCTTCTTCTTGTAACACTGAATCAAGTGATTCAATCCACTCTTGTGTCTCTAGCGGATCGATATCATGAAGATTGATGCCTGACATAATCTTATCCTTTATGGTTGTTTTGCCTTTCCCGTTTAAATTACGACGGGACAACAAGGCGTTTTTTTAATTTTGTTCACGCCTATTATTAATAACTATTAACTAGCAGTTATTAGACGCTTCTACGTAAAAACCCCGCCATTAGGCAGGGTCGTTGTTCTGAATTCTTCGAAGGGCTCGCTGCACTCGCGAATCCTCTTGCCGCAATGACAATAATACATCTTCGATAAACGCCAGATGGGCGTTTGATGCACTGCGGGCGCCTTCTGAATCGCGCGAGACAATCGCTTCAATTAATGCGCTGCGATGTTTATTACTCATCTCAACGCCTTTATCGTGACGATAAAGCAGCGCTAAGTTTTGTTCGATATTCTGACGAATCAGCTCGCTCATACTCAGTACCAGATGCAGCATAGCAACGTTGTGTGACGCTTCTGCGATCACCTTATAAAGCTCGACAATGGCAGAGGCTTCACGCTCGATGCACTTCTCAGTTTGCGCCGCTGCAATATCTTGCTGGCAAGCACGCAAGCGCTCAAAGTCGGTTGCTGTACCACGAATCGCCGCGTAAAACGCCAACATGCCTTCGGTGGCATGACGAAACTCTAATAAGTCATATTGGTTTTCTGGATCTTGAGCAATCAGCTCTAACACTGGATCGCTCAAACTTTGCCATAACTGCTCTTGTACATAAGTACCACCACCCTGACGGCGATTGAGTAGTCCCTTAGCTTCCAATACCTGAATCGCTTCACGAATTGAAGGACGCGATACTTCAAATTGCTTCGCAAGATCTCGCTCCGACGGCAATTTCTCGCCCGGACGCAAGGTTCCTTCTAGGATCATAGTTTCAAGCGCTTCAACAATCGCATCTGAAAGTTTTGGCTGCCTGATTTTGCGATAGGTCATTTTTCCCTCTTATTATTCTTGCTTTAGTTAATTGGTATTACCAATTAACCAAGGAGTGCAAAGTTAACAAATTTTGCGACTTTTGTCTAGCGAGGCATTAATAGGCAATTGAAATTTGGAAGAGGGTTCAAGGAAATGTATTGATGCATAAAAAAACCTCGATAAACATTGAGTCTATCGAGGTTTACACTTAATGATGAATGATTAAATTCGACGCTTTTATCTCATTATTTTTATAAACACGCGTTTGAAAACAATGGTAAGACCATTAAACACTTGTTTAAATTAAATAGCCAAAAATGGTCAAAAATGACATCACAACAACGAGTAATAACAAGGTGCGTTTAGCAAGGCTCACCAGACGACAAGTACTTTGCATACACACCCCTTCATCACCTTGCGATTTAGTCATTTGCTCTGCCGCCATCGCTACTTTACTGACGACATCATAGGCTGGTGCTTTGATATTAAGCGCTATACTCAGCCACAGGTTAATGGCATTAGAAAAATTACCAACGAGCACATAAGCCAATGCAATAAGGCGAGCAGGTATCCAATCAAGCACAAACAAAACGCGTCTTATCCATAGCATTGGCGGCAGTGTTCCCTTAAACGACAATAATTCTAAGCTGCGTAAGCTTGCATAAAACACGATTGCGACAGGTCCGCCAATAATCATCATAAAGACGATGGCACAATAGAATCGATAGTTAATCCACGCCAATTGTCGGCCAACGCGGGTGCCCAGCATCGTGACATCATCAACATCAATATCTTCAACATCCGCCAGCTCAGCAGCTAGGTGATAACTGCCTTGGGTATCACCTTTACACACCGACAATAGATAGCGCTTATATAACTCGCGGTAATGGACACACCCGATACACATTAACGCTAGCACTGTCCATAGCACCATTGACAACAGCCCAAACATCACACCTTGTACCAAGTTCAGCAGGAAATAAGTAAGTAACGCAGGTAAAATACTCACCACTAACGCGAAGCTAATACTGGTCGGTTCGAGTATTCTACGAGTGCTATCGATGAACCCTAAATGTAGATGTTGAAACTGCCATTGTTTAGAAAGCGATGAAGTTCTTTCGATAATCAATGCTAGCAATAATGAAAAAAGCGCCATAAATTCGCCTAACCAGTTGAAGTTTGTTTAAGTAGTTAATGAGATCAGTCTAACACGGCTATTTTTTCGCTAACATTGAAAAATAGCCCGACCAGTCAAAAGCTTGCCCCGGATCAGTTTTGCGGCCGGGAGCAATATTGCTATGCCCAGTGATGCACTCTTCCGCTACTGGATACTTAGCCATGATCGCTTTAGTTACAGAGACTAACGCTTGATACTGCGCTTGGGTGTAAGCAAGTTCATCAGTGCCTTCTAATTCAATGCCAATTGAAAAATCATTACAATTATCACGCCCTTTAAAACTAGAGACTCCCGCATGCCAAGCGCGATCATTGAAAGACACAAACTGAATAACCTTACCATCACGCTCAATCAAACAATGTGCTGACACCGTTAGCCCTTCAAGATCTTTAAATGTCGGATGAGCCATACAATCGAGCGTATTGGTAAATAGTTGCTCGATATAGCCAGTGCCAAACTCACCAGCAGGTAAACTGATATTGTGAATAACCAATAAAGATATTTCACAGTCCTCTGGACGGTGATTAAAATTCGGTGATGGGCAATGACGTACGTCACCGAGCCAACCGTTGATATCGACTTGTAACATAAAAGATTAATTCACTTAGAAATATTAAAAAGTAGTGTACACTAAAGCGCTCGATAGTTAATGACGCTTTTGATATGGAACGAACTGGAAAAATAATGTGGGTGATATTTTGGTGCCTTGCCTTGGCGGCCCTCACCTTCTATTTTAATGACAGTTTGATCAAGAAATACAATCCAAATCAAGTGGTTGAATCAACTGGCAATGGCCAATCAATCGTCTTAAAACAAAATCGCCGTGGCCACTATGTCGCCAGCGGACTGATTAATGAAGAACCAGTAACCTTTCTACTCGACACTGGTGCAACATTAATTTCAATTCCGAGTCACCTTGCCGATCAATTACAGTTAAGCAAAGGACAAACCTACCCAGTTTCTACCGCTAATGGCTCTATCAATGTTTTTGCCACGCAGATCGACTCATTGGAACTTGGTAGTTTGCGCTTTACCAATATTGAAGGCCACTTAAATCCCGGCATGGATGGCGATGTTATCTTACTAGGCATGAACGCCCTTAAGCATCTTGAATTACGCCAATCGAATAAAACACTTACGCTGACACTTCCTCAGAAATAAGTCACAGAGAATCTTCGCATTAACTTTATAGATGATTTAAAATTATCTCACGAATACAAATCAAACTAACCAATAATGAATCAACAAGAAATCGAATTAGCCGTTACGCAAGCATTAAATGAAGACCTAGGTAATCTCAATTATACCGAGGGAGATATCACAGCCAATCTCATTCCAGAGGACAACCAGTCACATGCCACTATTATTACCCGCGATGAAGCAATTTTCTGTGGTAAAGCTTGGGCGGATGAAGTGTTTAAACAACTGGGCGATTGCGTGACTATTGACTGGATGGTTGAAGACGGTGATAAAGTCACTCAAAACCAAGTGTTATGTAAATTAAGTGGCCCGACTCGCGTTTTACTTACCGGCGAGCGCAGTGCACTAAACTTTATCCAGATGCTTTCTGGCACAGCCACCACAACTAATAAATACGTTGAGTTAATCAAACACACAAAGACCAAGCTACTAGATACCCGCAAGACTATCCCTGGTCAACGCAATGCACAAAAATATGCGGTAACCTGTGGCGGCGGTAATAACCACCGTATCGGCTTGTTCGACGCCTATCTGATCAAAGAAAATCACATTATGGGTTGTGGCGGTATCGACAATGCTATTAAACAAGCACGTAATTTATATCCAATCAAAACAGTCGAAGTGGAAGTTGAGACTTTAGACGAATTACAAGTAGCACTCGCTGCCGGAGCAGATATCATAATGATTGATAACTTTACCGTTGATATGATGAAGCAAGCGGTTGAGATAACAGATGGCCACGCCAAGCTCGAAGTGTCTGGTAATGTAAACGATAACACTATTGCAACATATGCGGAGACGGGCGTTGATTACGTTTCAGTGGGCGCTTTAACAAAACATGTACAAGCTATCGACTTATCAATGCGACTAATATAAAAAAACGCCAATCAAATTACTTGATTGGCGCTTTTTTGCATCATTAAGTTAACTTCTTAACAATGACCTTGAGTAACACAAGTTCCTGATTTTTGCCATGTTGCAGTGCCATTACTAACAGTTGCTGTTAGGATAAATGTTTCATCCGTAGCTAAACCAGTCGCGGCTGCATCTGACGTAACCGTTACGGTATAAGTGTCAGCATTAGCAGGAGAAGTGCCTGCTTGTGTACCGCTAACAATAACAGATTTTACTAACGACGACGTAGACCAACCTGTTACCGCCGGGATAGTAGTACAATCTGAAGGAGTAGCGCTAGCTCCTCCCGTTCCTGTTTGAATACATAAATCAACAGCCTGTTTTGCACCACCAGCAGCCAATACCACTTCTGAAAACTTAGCTTTGTCAGAATATGTTTTGTAAGCAGGCAATGCTACAGCAGCCAAAATACCGATAATTGCAACAACGATCATTAGTTCGATTAGAGTAAAACCTTGTTGTACTTTTTTCATAATATTTCCTTTAAAAAGATTGGAGACTAATTCAGTGAAAAATTTTTACAATTTTAAATTACAAAGATTTGACAGAAGCGCAAGTATATTATCAACCAACTTATGCTAATGCATCATATTTGTAACAATAAGTATGAATTTCTATTGAAATTTAAAATTTAATTAGTTATTGATAACTTAAAACTTTATATTAACTATCATAAAGTTAACCTTTACATATAACAAATACAACTCAAACTCTATTGAGCGTTTTCTATGGTTACTGTCTGTGAATTAGTTTAACATTATAAACAATATATTTTCATTAACCGGAAAAAGACGAATGCTCGGAAGCGCCTCATTCCACAGCTTATTAAGCACACTTATTCAGCACCAATTCTTAACTGACAAAGAAGGACAAGCTGCGGCTGCGCAATGTGAGCAAGAAAATAAACCACTTCTCAGCTATTTAATAGAAAATGACCTAGTTAATGCCCAAGATGTCGCATCGTTATTAAGTAAGGAGTTTAGCGTTCCACTATTTGACTTAAGTTTCTTTGAGTTAAGTATTATACCAACTGAGTTTATTAGCGAACGTCTTGTAACTAAACATCAAGCAATTCCTTTATTCAAACGTGGAAATCGATTATACATTGCAATCGGTGACCCTACGAATCACAGCGCATTGGAAGAATTCCAATTCAATGCGGGGCTACGCGCTGAGCCAATCTTAATTAACGAAAAGCAACTACAAGAAACAATTTCAAGAATCTTTGAGAGCGACTCTAACGCACTTGCCTTAAATGATTTTGATGAAAAAGAACTGTCTGACATAGAAGTTGATGACTCTCTTGGTGAAGTAAAACAGGAATCAGATTTAGATAAAGATGATCAACCAATAGTTATCTATATCAATAAACTTTTGATGGATGCCATCCGTAAAGGTGCGTCAGATTTACACTTTGAGCCTTATGAAAAAAGCTAACGGGTGCGCTTTCGTATCGATGGCATATTGCATGAAATGGGTTCACCACCAGCGTATTTATCATCACGCTTAGCTGCCCGCTTAAAAGTCATGTCCAAGATGGATATTGCCGAAAAGCGTATTCCACAAGACGGCCGTATCAAGTTAAAAGTATCAGCCAAAAAATCTATCGACTTTCGTGTCAGCTCACTACCAACACTATTTGGTGAAAAAATGGTATTGCGTATTCTCGACTCTTCTATTGCGATGATGGGGATAGAGCAGCTGGGATATGAAGATCATCAACGCCAACTTTACGAAGAAAACTTGCAACGCCCACAAGGCATGATCTTAGTAACAGGCCCTACAGGTTCAGGTAAAACAGTTTCTCTTTATACAGGCCTCAATATTCTCAATACACCTGAGCGCAATATTTCGACAGCAGAAGATCCTGTTGAAATTAATTTGGCGGGTGTCAATCAGGTACATATCAACACCAAAGCTGGGCTTGATTTTTCATCTGCACTTAAAGCGTTCTTGCGTCAAGATCCCGATGTTGTTATGGTGGGTGAAATACGTGATTTAGAAACAGCTGAGATAGCTATTAAAGCGGCACAAACTGGCCACTTAGTTTTATCAACATTACATACTAACTCGGCGGCTGAGACGATAACACGACTGTTAAATATGGGCGTACCTGGTTACAACATTGCAAGTTCAATAAGCTTGATTATAGCCCAGCGTCTAGCTCGCCGCTTGTGTGAACATTGTAAGCAAGAAGAGTCCGTTCCGCATGAGCAATTACTAAAGCTCGGTTTTAAAGCAGAAGATTTAGTTACTGCACCTATATTTTTCCAGCCCCAAGGCTGTGATAAATGTTCTGGTGGTTACAAAGGACGAGTCGGTATTTATGAAACTATGCCGGTTTCTGAATCTATTGGACGAACAATAATGGCTGGCGGTAATTCACTCGAAATATCAGATATCGCCCGCAGCGAAGGTGTTAACGACTTACGTCGCTCAGGATTGTTAAAAGCATTACAAGGTGTTACCAGCCTTGCAGAAGTCAATCGAGTCACCAGCTTTTAATATATTTAAGGTTTTCTTAAAACATGGCGCTTAGCAGCAAAGATAAAAAAATCGTTATTCACACCTATCAATGGCAAGGTATCAATCGCAAAGGCGATCGCGTTAGTGGTGATTACAAAGGAAAAAACGAAAAAGAAGTCAAAGAAGCCCTGAGACGGCAAGGTGTTAATCCGACTAAGCTCAAGAAAAAGCCAGAACCCTTCTTAAAAATCGGCTCAGCCCATAAAATAACCCCGATGGACATCGCCATGGTCTCTAGACAGATTGCCACAATGCTATCTTCCGGTGTTCCTATGGTTCAAGCGATGGGGATTGTAGCTGACGGACACGAGAAACCCAAAGTCCGTGAACTACTGACAAAGATCAACACAGATATTCAATCAGGGGTTCCAGTTGCAGATGCTCTGCGTCCTCATCGCGAATATTTTGATGATTTGTATTGCGATTTAGTAGCTGTTGGTGAACAATCAGGCGCGCTAGATAGAGTGTACGATCGAATAGCAACATACAAGGAAAAAACAGAAGCTTTAAAGTCCAAAATAAAAAAGGCGCTAATGTATCCCGCATCGGTTATCGCAGTTGCTCTTAGTGTAACTATGCTATTATTAATTTTTGTTGTCCCTCAATTTGAATCAATTTTTGCCAGTTTTGGCGCTGAGCTTCCAGCTTTTACACAACTTGTATTGCAAGTCTCAAAAGTGGTGCAGGAATATTGGTATATAATAGTCGGGCTTATTATAGTTGCTGGATACGTCTTTAAAAAATCTCATCTAAAATATGAAGTCGTCCGCAATAAAACAGATTTATTTTTACTAAAAATTCCAATTATTGGCCCAATTTTACGAAAGTCTTGTATTGCTAGGTTTAGCCGAACTCTTGCTACGACATTTAATGCAGGTGTACCTTTATTGGAAGGGCTTAACTCAGCTGCTGGCGCTTCAGGTAACTATCTATACAAACAAGCAATTCTAAGTGCACGTAGAGACGTTGAAACAGGTCTTATGCTAAACATCGCAATGCGTGCATCGAACATCTTTCCTAACATGCTGATTCAAATGATCATGATTGGTGAAGAAGCAGGCACAATAGACGATATGCTTAATAAGGTTGCCAATATTTACGAAATGGAAGTAGATGACGCAGTAGATGGCTTAACAACCCTGATTGAGCCTCTTATTATGGTTGTGATTGGTGGTATTGTTGGCTCACTGATTATCGCAATGTATCTTCCAATCTTTCAAATGGGTCAAATCGTTTAGTAACTCAGAGTATTTCATGAATCAATTCGTTGTTTTGCTGCAACAGCAGCCGCTGTATTTTTACGGCCTTGTCTTTGTATTTAGTTTGCTTATAGGCAGCTTTTTAAATGTGGTGATTCACCGCTTACCTATCATGATGGAGCGCGCATTCAAAAGCGAAGCGAAAGAGTATTTCTCGTTAGACAATGTCGAAAGTCCATTAGATAAAAATCAAGATAATGAGACATTTAATTTAGCCGTGCCACGCTCGGCATGCCCACAATGTAATCATCAAATTACCGCATTAGAAAATATTCCGGTGATTAGCTATCTAATGCTTAAGGGCAAATGCAGCGAGTGTAAAACTCCAATTTCCAAGCGCTATCCTTTTGTGGAGTTTATCACTGCTCTATTATCTCTGGCTGTAGCCTTAAAATTTGGCGTTAGCTGGCAGGCAATTGCAGCTATTGTGCTTACCTACGCCTTAGTAACACTAACCTTTATCGATTTTGATACCATGCTACTCCCTGATAGCATCGTTCTACCAATACTGTGGCTTGGACTATTTACCAATACTGGCGGCTTGTTTACCGATCTTAATAGCGCATTTTTCGGCGCTGTTGCTGGCTATTTAAGTTTATGGGCCATCTATTGGAGTTTTAAACTGCTAACCGGTAAAGAAGGTATGGGCTATGGCGACTTTAAACTCTTCGCACTTATTGGCGCTTGGTTGGGCTGGCAATACCTACCACTGACAATATTGCTTTCTTCAGTTGTTGGTGCTGTTATCGGCATAGCGTTAATGATTAATCGTAATAAAGGTCGAGAAATGGCGATTCCTTTTGGGCCTTATCTCGCTATCGCAGGTTGGATAGCGCTAATGTGGGGCGAACAAATCAATAATGCCTATCTCGGATATATGGGATTATGAGCCAATTAATTATCGGATTGACCGGAGGCATCGCCAGCGGTAAAACCACGGTTGCCGATATGTTTGCGACTTTGGGCGTTGATTTAGTTGATGCCGATATCGTTGCCAGAGAAGTGGTTGCAGTAGGCACACCTGCACTCATTGAAATAGAGCAGCATTTCGGCACTAGTGTTATTCAAGAAAATGGTGAGCTAGACCGCGCGGCTCTGCGCAATATTATCTTTAACGATGAAAACGAAAAGCAATGGCTGAACAATCTTTTACACCCATTAATTCGTAAAACCATCTTATCTCAGCTTAATAACTGTCGCTCCCCCTATTGTATTTTGGTAGCACCATTATTGTTAGAAAATAACATGCAAAGCATGGTCAATAGGGTCTTAGTGGTGGATGTAGATGTCGAAACGCAAATTTCACGCACCATAGCCCGTGATGGTAGCTCACATGAACAAGCTCATGCCATTATCGCCTCACAAATAGATCGAGAGCAACGACTGAAAAACGCCGATTATGTTATAAAAAACACAGGAATGATCAATAAGTTGACTAATGATGTAAAAAAATTGCATCATGAGTACTCAAAAATTGCACAGGATGGATCCTGAGGCATTATTTTTAGAAAGTAACGATTCAGCATTCCCTAATAAAAAAGAAAATTTACAACGAGATATAGGGGCGGATAAAGGCAGATTAAGCCGACTAGAATCGCTATTTTAACTGTTACGTTGCCATTATGTCAGAGACAATTATTTATGAGTATCCGCTGACGGAAAAGATCCGTTGTTACTTGCGGATCGAAAATCTCAGCGACCAATTGCTGAGTTTTAGAGCAGTTCAACAACCTGAATTATTTAAACCCTTCTTTAGCTTATTGTTTTCGCTTGCCGAGCAGTTTGATCGCGGCGAGTTAAAAAAAGAACTCATCCGAGATCTCGATACTCAAAAACACTCCTTAAATCAGTGGCGTAATGAAGCGAATATCGACCAAGAACAATTGACTCTGTTGATTGATAAGTTAGAAACCTTTAAAGCAGCCCAATCTCAGCCCAATAAACCACAGCAAAACCTCTGTCAGGATCCACTGCTCGCTCAGGTCAAAAACAAATCATCACTACCGGGTGGTGGCAGCCCTTTTGACACGCCACTACTTCATTATTGGAATCACCTGCCGCAGCAGAAGAAAGAACAAGATATTGAACGCTGGTTAGCGCCTTTTGAGCAATCAATCGAAGCTATAAGACTCCTACTTCAACTGACCAGAGAATCTTCTACCTATCAAGAAGTAACTGCTCGCGAGGGCTTTTATCAAAATAGCTGTGAACAACTACAGCTTCTGCGTATTAAACTAATGGCTCACCAAGATCACTATCCAACAATTAGTGGCTATAAGAATCGCTATGCTGTGCGCTTTCAATCATGGAACGAACAACCAGTTCAAGACGTGAAATTTCTGCTTTCTTGTTGTTGATACTGACGTTATGATCTCCCAATTAATTGATATTTTAGAGAGTCATCATGACGGTAGTTAAATGCCCAACCTGCAGTAAAGAAGTCGTCTGGGCACCAAGTAGCGAATTTCGCCCCTTTTGTTCAAAACGCTGCAAGCTTATTGATTTAGGTGAATGGGCGAGTGAGTCTAATACCATAGAAGGCCCGTCGCTCACCGAATCATTAACCTTTGACGAATTCGACCTGCCGATTAACGACGACCTCTTCAAGCCAGACGAAGACTAACCCATTAACGTATCAATAATGGGTTGATTAGCATCTGGAAATTCAAACTCAGGCAACTTAGCGACATCAACCCACTTTATTTCCTGTCCCTCAACGCCGTAAGCATTACCGCTAAAGTCAGTTATCCAATGAACGTGTAGGCACACCTTTTTGTCACCATAATCGTGCTCTAGCACCATTTTAGGTTCAGTTGCATTAACAATTAACCCGACTTCTTCTTTAATTTCGCGGATCATCGCCTGCTCGACGGTTTCGTCTTGTTCAATCTTGCCGCCAGGAAACTCCCACTTTCCTCCTTGATGAAGGTGTTTGTGGCGCAAAGCGAGTAACACTTGATGTTCGCTGTTTAAAATCACCGCCACCGCAACATTCACTGTTTTCATAAATATTAATTCTCAGAATAAAAATTGCGGGAATTATACCGATAATTGCTGCTACAATCTCTGCCAAAATCCCACTCTATTAGTATTTATGAATTCACCTTACATCAGCTATAGCGACACTCAATCTTTTTATCAAGGCGAAGAATCGCTACCGTTAATCATCGTTAACTCACCGCTATGTCGTGCAGTGATTTCAAGCTATGGTGGGCAAATATTAGAGTTTCAAGCCAAAGATAAGCAGCCTCTTCTTTGGCTAAGTAAGAAGGCGATATTTAAATCAGGTAAGGCTATTCGCGGCGGTATTCCGGTGTGTGCCCCCTGGTTTGGTAACCATCTAAATCATAAACTAAGCCATGGTTTTGCCCGAACCAGTATGTGGCATGAAGAATCTATAATAACGGCAGAAGATGACAAAGTAACTATTACACTCGTCTTATCTGAAAACGAGCTAAGTCAGCAATATAACTATCATGACTTTGCTATCAAGCTAATCATTGAGCTTAGCGATGAGTTAAACATAAACTTCGTCTTTGAGAATCGCAGCGGTAAATCTTTAGAATGTGAATGGGCGTTGCATAGCTATTTCGCAGTCAATGATGTGGAAGAGATTTCAGTCGACGGGCTAGATGGTCAACATTATTTAGACAAAACCAAAGAAAACGCACTAGCTGTTTTAGAAGGTGTACAAAAGTTTACTAAAGAAGTCGACCGCGCCTTCGTTACCGCCACTCAAACTCAACAAATCAACACGACGACGCCAGCTATTATTAATGGTGACAATTGCCCAAGCGCCATTGTTTGGAATCCGGGTAAAGAGCTGGCAAGCCAAATGGCGGATGTGTGCGAGTATCGAAATTTCGTGTGTGTAGAGCGCGGCGCTATTAGCGACAATAGATGGCAAATAGCCCCGAATGAGTCATTTTCCGCTAGTATGCGTATTAGTTACTAATGCACCGACTAACAGAGAGCTTGCTAAGACAATAAAATGGCTTGGCTGAGTAGCCATTGTGCACCAAAATAGGTGAGTAAAATTGCCCACTGCGCCCCTTTAAACGGCTTTTTAAACTTATTCCAAGCAAGTACAGAGTCAGAACAGGCAAAGACAACGGCGCCGATAAACAATGCGGCGCTTAAATAGCTAGAGCCTTGCCAAAATAACTCCCCGGCCATCCAAACCATGGTGATAATAACGCTGATATAAACGATAACAGGCAACTTTAAAGCGCCGAGGTTTGGTTGTAGTAGGCGATAAAAAACCGCAGCAAATCCAATTAATGATAGTGCCCACCACCAAGTCAATTGCCAGTCAAACAACTGATAAAATGCGACGATATAGGCTATATGAGCCACTAAAAAACTAGCCAAACCCTCAATAAAGCGATCTTTGGGAAGCATTAAAAACACGTCTCCCATCAAGCTAAACAACAGTCCTACAAACATCGCTAATGCAAAGGTATTGTTTGGCAGACCAGCCCACACGATATAACCGATAAGCAACAACATGGTAAATGGTTTAAAAATATAGTGCAGAGTGCGATTGTCAGGCTTATCCCCAACAATACTCATCACAGCAGAGCTGAGCACTGCGACATTAAAAGCGGTTGCAAACATCTTTGGTTATTCCAATTTAGCAATCAAAAAGAATTCTAATTTAACTACTTTCAACATAATTAGCGATGGCGTTTGGTGACAACTATTAACGACGTTGTTCATAAAACATCCATCGTCTTCAAATATGCTGTTTAAATAACGGTATTTTCTTTAAAAAATGGTGATTGTTAGCTAAAGTGACAGGCAATAAAAAAGAAAAATCTTCAGAGACTTATGGTTCATCTTTATAACCGCAAACAAACGTTAGAAAAACTACCAGCCGCTTCCATTGACGCTAAAGATGTCAATGTAATTTTAAACGCTAAAGATTATCTACAACAGCTATTGGCGCTCATTGATAATGCGCAGTCTCGAATCTACATCACAGTGTTATATCTCGAGGATGACGAAGCTGGACGCCTTGTGGTTAAGCACTTGCTCGAAGCTAAAGAGAGAGAACCTAGTTTAGACATCAAGGTTTTTGTTGATTTTCATCGCGCTAGACGTGGCTTAATAGGCCAAAAGGACAGCGAAGGCAATGCTGCGTTTTATCGTGAAATTGACGAGAAGTATCCAGACTTTATTCAGTTTTATGGGGTTGCTGTTAAACAAAAAGAACTCTTTGGTGTACTGCATCTCAAAGGCATAGTTATCGACGATACACTAGCCTACACTGGCGCTAGTATCAACAACATTTATCTGCATTACGGCGAGCGTTACCGCTATGATCGCTATTGCTTACTAGACAATAAAGCCCTAGCAGATAGCTTTGTTGAATATCTCCAACACGCCCTTATTCCAAGCGAGGGGGTTCATCTACTAGGACGTCATCCATTAAATTTGGATAACAAGTTTAAGAAGCAAGTCGCCAGACAGCACAAACAACTATGTAAGCGAAAATATCACCTAGCGGATGGCAGCAAAGATGATCCTATTACAATTACGCCACTAATTGGCCTAGGGAAACGCAATAATCAGCTCAATAAAGTGATTCATGAGCAAATGCTACAAACACAAAAGTCACTAGTGTTATATACCCCTTATTTTAATCTACCTAGCGCATTAAAGCGCGGCATCAGTAAGCTATTACGCAAAGGTATTAACATTGAAATAGTCGTCGGCGACAAGCGCGCTAGTGATTTCTTTATCCCAGAAGATCAAGAATTTAGTAAGATCGGTTTGGTGCCTTACCTCTACGAAACCTCATTGCGTCAGTTTGTGAAGCGCCATCAACCGTCAATTGACAGCGGACTATTAACTGTTCGCCTATGGCAACATGACACCAATTCATTCCATTTAAAGGGCATGCAAGTAGATAAACGCTATCACCTTCTCACGGGCAACAATCTAAATCCACGTGCATGGCGTCTCGACATTGAAAATGGTTTGATGATTGATGATAAGAACCAGCAACTAAGTGAAATGTTTGATAATGAACATCAAAAGATCATTGAACACACGTCAGTTATTAAGTCATGGCAAGAAATCGACGCACTTGAAGACTACCCACCTTTAGTCAAAAAGTGGCTAGGTCGACTCAGAAAAACCAACCTAGATATGCTGTTCAAGCAATATATGTAATATTGCTTAAACATCAAAAGATCATTGAACACACTTCAGTTATGAAGTCATGGCAAGAAATCGACGCACTAGAAGATTACCCTCCTTTAGTGAAAAAGTGGCTAGGTCGACTTAGAAAAACCAACCTAGACATGCTGTTTAAGCAATATATGTAAATACCTAAATTGCGCCGACGATGTCATCCATCTTGGCGCTTTTTAAACCCTAGCGGGCTTTTAAAGAAGTTGCGGCTGGTTGCTACTAAATGATTCCATCTACCCAATAGTTTCTTTTGATAGGCAGTTTCAGTACCTAACGCAGATTTATCATCACTGACCCAAGTTTCATTAAGCAGTTTTTTACCATACATCACCGCATCTGGTGAACGCGTTGATAATTGCTTTGCAAACTCCAACGCATCGGCTAGCGGATCATCACATATTTTCGTAATTAGCCCGTACTCAAGTGCTTGCGACGCCTCAAATATTCGTCCTGTCATCACTAAATCCTTAGCAATATCAATTCGCGTTAATTCGCGCAACGTGACACTCAAACTCATATCTGGAATAAGGCCCCATTTTGCTTCCATGATAGAAAAACGACAATCCGCCGTTGAGTACCTAAAATCAGCACCCAGCGCTATTTGCATACCGCCGCCAAAACAACTGCCATGTGTTACAGCAATGACAGGAACAGGCAAACCACGCCATAAATAACCAACGTCTTGCGCTAAGTTTGACGCTTCACCATCTTCTTTCTTAAGCAGCGTATGCGCGTTGAGTGGGTTTTTCAGCACGGATACCATGTCGAGTCCAGCGCAAAACCCTTTGCCATTGCCTTTTAAAATCACAGCGCGAATAGACTTATTCTCTTTGAGTTCGGCAACAGCTGAAGTAATACCGTCAAACATCGCCATATCAAGCGCATTGTATTTTTCACCGCGATTAAGGCTCACAATAGCAATGCCATCCTGGTAGTCGATTACAACTCTCGGTTCCATACCCTTTCCTCTAATTATTGTTATTAGCGTGTTATTTAACCACAATCAGAAAATTAAACTAGTGTTTGATTGGTGTAAACGTATTTTAAGATGAAGCACAAATTTCAGGACGAGACACAGGCAATAAAAAAGGCTGCATTAAAATGCAGCCTTTTTAATCAATAAGTCTCAGTTATAAATCAACTTAGCCAATTGTAATGCGACTAAACTTACGCTTGCCAACTTGAACAACGAAAGTACCGCCTGACTCAAGCTCTTGCTTGTTATCTTCACACTTAACGCCATCAATCTTAACCGCGCCTTGTTTAATCATGCGATTTGCTTCTGACGTACTCGCTACTAGCCCCGCTTCTTTCAGCAAGTTCGCCATTGGTAATACACCAAGCGTTAATTCAGGCATTTCATCAGGAATTTTGCCCTTTTGGAAACGCTCTGTGAATTCTTTATGTGCATTTTCAGCATCTTGCTCAGTATGGAAGCGGGCAATGATCTCTTTCGCCAGCGCAATTTTAACGTCGCGAGGGTTAGCACCGTTGGCAATATCTGTTTTGAATTGCTCGATTTCAGCGATAGGTCTGAAGCTTAATAGCTCGTAGTAACGCCACATTAATTCATCAGAAATTGACATGATCTTGCCAAACATTTCTGACGGTGGCTCATTGATACCAATGTAGTTATTAGCGGATTTAGACATTTTCTTCACGCCGTCTAAACCTTCTAATAGTGGCATCATCACAACACATTGCGGTGACTGACTATTAGCTTTTTGTAGCTCACGGCCCATCAATAAGTTGAATTTTTGATCCGTACCACCAAGCTCAACATCGGTTTTCATGGCTACAGAGTCATAACCTTGTAATAACGGGTATAAAAACTCGTGGATGGCAATCGGTTGGCCACCGTTATAACGCTTTTTAAAGTCATCACGTTCAAGCATACGGGCAACAGTTTGGTTAGCTGCTAACTTGATCATACCAACAGCGCCCAACTCTTCTAACCAAGTCGAGTTAAAAGCAATTTTTGTGTTTTCTGGATCTAAAATCTTAAACACTTGATCAGTGTATGACTTTGCATTTTCTAATACTTGCTCTTTAGTCAGTGGTGGACGAGTCGCATTTTTCCCCGTTGGATCACCAACCATGGCAGTAAAATCACCGATCAAGAAAGTGACTTCATGTCCCAACTGCTGAAATTGACGCATCTTGTTTAAAATTACCGTGTGGCCAAGATGAATGTCTGGTGCGGTAGGATCAGCGCCTAATTTAATTTGCAATGGACGACCGAGTTTAAGTTTTTCAATTAATTCTTCTTCGACAAGAATTTCATCTGCACCGCGTTTAATTTCGCTCAGTGCATCAGCTACCTGTGACATCCACAGCTCTCCTACAATGGTGAAAAAGCCTGAGTTGATGAGAAAAATCAACAAATATGCAACAAATCACTGAGATTGCGGCTTAAAATAAGGCTTATAGGTTTAAGGATATAAATAAAGCTGGTAATCTTACTCGATTAGCGATGGAAAATGAACTTATAAGCTATTAAAAATCGTTTTCTGTCTGAGAAATTGCTTAAGTTAAAATTTTTAGATTATGACTCACATATATCATCAACTTCCCCGTCGTCATAAACAGCTATTACTCGCTGTCTCTGTAGTGACCGCAATACTTTTTATGTTACCAAGTGATGATGCACAAGCCTCTCGTTCTGACGACAAAGACACAACATTAAAAGTTGCTCAGCGCTATGAGGTTGCCATAAATGGCGATAAAAAGTCACTTGTTGCCGTAAATAAGCCACAGGCAATAACCGAAAACAGCACTCAGCAACTTACGCTAACTAAAACAACACCAGTTAAAGAGCCAGCTACCGAGAGCGAATCAACCGCCATCTCACAACAACAAGTTAACACTATTGTAGAAGAAACTAAGGTGCCAGCGCTGCAGTGGCAAAGTGTAAAAGTAAAATCAGGTGATAGCCTAGCCCTTATATTCGACCGCGCTGGATTTAGCCCGCGTACTCTGCACAATATCACTACAGTTGGCAAAGCAACAAAAGCCCTCAAGAAAATTATGCCTGGGCAGATTATTAAATTCGGCGCCGATAACGATGGAAGACTACAAGAGCTTCGTTATCAACAAGATATTGTAACGACTTTAGTGATAACAGCCGCAGAAAATGGCTTTGATGCTACGACAGAAAAACGCGAATTAGAGACTCGTGAAAAACTAGCAAGCGCAGTTATCGACAGTAATTTTTGGAATGCCGGGATCAGCGCAGGACTCGAGCCAAATGTCATTATGAATCTAGCCAACATCTTTGGCTGGGACATTGATTTTGGATTAGATATTCGAAAAGGCGATCACTTTAATATCATTTATGAAACAAAGTTTTTAGACGGTGAAGAAGTAAAAACAGGTCAAATTATTGCCGCTGAATTTGTTAACCAAGGTGAAAGCTATCAAGCAATTCGCCACACGGATGGCGAGTATTACTCAGCGTCAGGTCGCAGTATGCGCAAAGCGTTTTTACGTGCGCCAGTTAACTTTAAATACATCAGCTCTAACTTCAATCCACGCCGTTTGCACCCTGTAACTAAAACGATAAAAGCACATAATGGTATCGATTACGCCGCTCGACGCGGCACTCCTGTTATGGCATCAGGCTCTGGTACTGTGTCTGCATCAGGGTATTCTAAATACAATGGCAACTACGTGTTCATCAAGCACGGAGAAAAATACCTAACTAAGTATTTGCATCTACATAAGCGTTCCGTTAGCAAAGGACAACGTGTTAAGCAAGGCCAAAAGATTGGAACTGTCGGCGCAACAGGTCGTGTAACCGGTGTGCATTTACATTATGAGTTTCTAGTTAATGGCGTGCACCGCAATCCTAGAACAGTTAAATTGCCAAAATCGCAGCCGATTGCTAAGAAAGAAAAAGCCGCCTTCCTCGCCATCGCAGAAAAACGTATGGCACAGTTAGAAACCAATAAGCGTATTATGTTGGCTAGCAATCAGGACAACTAAGTGACCACGCAGCTATATATTGGCTTAATGTCAGGCACCAGCATGGATGGTGTCGATGCGGTGCTAGTCGATTTAAGTGGTGAGCAGCCACGTGTGATAGCCACCCATGAAGAGCCCATTCCAGAGCATTTACATAGCAATTTACATCGCCTCGCCGATCCGAAAACAGGTGATATCAACTTACTCGGCGAATGTGATCGCGCTTGCGGTGAACTGTTTGCGACAGCTGTTAATAACTTACTATCTCACGCCGATATTGATGCAAACTCGGTGACCGCAATAGGGTCACACGGGCAAACTGTGCGCCATATGCCTAACCTCCCCTACCCATTTTCACTGCAAATAGGCGATGCGAGCACTATTGCGGTACAAACCAACATCGATACTATCGCCGATTTTAGACGTAAAGACATCGCGCTAGGCGGTCAGGGCGCACCATTAGTTCCTGCATTTCATCGCGCTATTTTTGACAGTGAAAAAGATCGTGTCATTCTTAATATCGGCGGTATTGCCAATATAACTTGGCTAGGGAAATCAGGTGAAACTACTGGCTTTGATACAGGGCCTGGCAATACCTTACTCGATT